>QCCU01000009.1 GCA_003278855.1 Prochlorococcus sp. AG-347-M23
CCAAAAGAATATATGTGTTTCCAACTAACACTTTGATCTCTTAAAAAATTTTTCAAATATTGATGACTTAAAATTTCAAGCATTTATAATTAATTTAATTTCAAATACATACAAAAACTTATGAACCTAATATACAAAAAATTGGTATCAATATAAGAGGGCCTTGAATTAATTAATCTATGAAAATTGGAATAGTAGGATTAGGTTTAATTGGCGGTTCTTTAGGATTAAAACTCCAAAGTCTAAATCATACAATTTATGGAATAGCAAATAATGAATTTAATGAAAAAAAAGCTAAGGATAAAAAACTTGCAAATTTTGTTAGCTGTGATCTTAGTTTATTAAAAAAATGTGAGCTAATAATCTTAGCATTGCCCATCAAAGATTTAATCAGTCCGTCAAAACAATTAGTAGCATCAATACCTCAAGAAACAATATTAACTGATGTAGGCTCTGTAAAAGAACCAATTGTAAAGACATGGGAAAATTTACATCCTCTATTTATTGGTTCTCATCCAATGGCAGGAACAGAAAAAAAAGGAGTTGATTCAGGTTTTGAAGGTCTTTTTAAAAATGCAAAATGGATTATTACCCCGACACAAAAAAGTGATTTAAATTCAGTCAGAACTATTTCCGAGCTCATAAAATCAATGGATTGTGAAATTTGCCAAGCTTCGCCAAAAGAGCATGATGAAGCAGTATCACTAATTTCTCATTTACCTATATTTTTAGCTTCTGCCCTCATTGAAACTGCGCAAACAAAAAATAATCAATCTTTATTAGATCTCACTCAAAAATTAGCTGCTACAGGATTTGCTGACACTTCGAGAGTTGGCGGAGGCAATGAACAACTAGGCTTAGATTTAGCTATTAATAATCAGATTAATGTTTTAAATTCCATAAATAATTTTAAAAATAAGCTGAATATACTGGAATCTCTTATTAAAGAAAAAAATTGGGAGTTACTTTCTCACAAACTTGCTGAAGCAAAAGAAAACAGAAAAAATTTTATAAACTAAAATTTTCTATACCTTTGGAAGCTAAAATTTGCCTAGAAACCATTAATGCAGACTGACTAACACCTGCAGTCCCCTCTCCTGGATAAATAGAATCGCCACATAACCATAAACCTTCAAAAGGTGTCCTACTTGATAATCCAAATAAACCAAAAATATCTGGATTTTGACCAAGCCCGCCAACTATTCCTTTAGGTCTTTTTGTCCATTTTTCAAAGCCCAATGGAGTTGCTAATTACCTATGCAGCCATTTTTCAGGATCAATATCAAATTGACTTTCCAATTCAAACGATATTTTTTTCATAAAATCATTTTTCTTCTCTAAATAAGTTTTTTTATCTAGATCAAACCAATCTTTAGTCTTGGTAAAGATACTCGCAATTAAAGTAACCTCACCTTTTGGTGCTCTTCCATCACCATCATCACTAATGGATACAAATAACGAACAAAATTCTTTCGAAACAAATTGATAATGATTGGAGGATAGTTTTTTTATATGTTCCTTTTTTAAGGCTGAATAAAAAACTACAGCCCCACTTGGATCAGGCAAATTATTAAGTCGATTTTTATAATTTTTTTTTCTTTTTAAAGGATCTTTCAAATGCTTGAGCAAAGATTGTGGAGGCGCGGTATAAATTACATCTTTTGCTTGGTAAATAAATGATTTTTTTTTCGAATTAGCAGATACTTGCCAACACATATTTACATCGTCAAAAGTTATAGAATTAACTTCTTGTCCAAAAATTAAGTTAACTCCAGTTTTAATCAATGACCCTTCTAATGATTCACTTAAAGACTGCATAGATTTTTTAAGATGCCAGAGACCATGTGGTTGCTGACACATCTGAAGTACAGTAGATCCATATAATGCTGCAGTATTATAAACGTCTTCTTGAGAATAAAGTTTTAGTTGAAGATTTAAGAATTTAATCAGGCGCTCATTCTTAGATAATCCACATATCCGCAATAAATCATAAATAGTAGATTTAAGTAATATACCGGTGACAAGGTTTGAAGGTACTAGTGCTTTAAAAAGTTGAGAAAAATCCCAAAAATTACTTATTGGTAATACAGGATTATTATTAGCAAATATCCAATTACTTTCATGTATGAGGGTACAAAGTTTCCAAAACCTTTGACTCCCAGGAAACTGCATTTCTCGTTCAGCTATCCATTTTCTTTTTTCATACCAAATAGGTATAGGATTACTACCATCATTTAAATCAACAATGCACGCAGGATCTAAAATTGCAGCTTCTGGGGATGGAATATCTAAAAAATCAAAAATTCTAGAATGTATTCCTCCTTTCTCTAAACCCGCAACCTGAGTTGCGCCAACATCAAAAATATAACTTTTTCTTTTAAAAGTACCTGCACATCCTCCGGCCTGAGTATGAGATTCGATTAAAGTCACTGATAAGCCAAGTTTTGATAAAATTGCTGCAGAAGTTAGTCCTGCTATACCGGCGCCTACAACAATAACTTCAGACTTTCTCATAAAAATGCAAAAATTATCCCCTATTGAAATTAACGAAATTTGTGAAGAATTAGGTGAAAACTATCCAAAAAGCATTGAACAAGTACATGGGGGTGATATTCATAGTGCCTGGCGAATAGAATTCTCAAACAAAAAGTTATTTCTTAAAAGAAACATTAGAAACAAAAAATTCCTTGAATTTGAAAAATATTGTCTTCAAAATTTGAGAAAATATATTAATCAAGAAAATTTAGTTATTCCTGAAGTAATTGCATATAAAAATACAAAAAATATAGAGATTCTTTTAATTGAATGGATAGATATGCACTTTTTTGACCAAAAAAAGCTGGGGAAAGGTTTAGGTGAATTGCATTTAAAATCAGCTGAATCTAATCCAAAAATGTTTGGGTTTCCAGTTGAGGGTTTTATTGGAACAACAGATCAGAAAAAAGGCTTGGAAGATAATTGGATAGATTGTTTTTTAAACTTAAGGATAATACCTCAATTATTAAGTCTTAAATCGACGATTTTAGATAAAGAAACTATAAATAAAGTTAAAGAAAAAATTAAATCAGAATTGCTGAATCACAAACCAACAAATGCTCTAGTTCATGGTGATTTATGGTCAGGCAATGCAGGAATGGACAAAAATGGAAAGGGGGTTATATTTGACCCTGCATCTTGGTGGGCAGATAATGAAGTAGATATTGCTATGACAAAACTATTTGGAGGTTTTAGTAAAGAATTTTATGAAGAATATCGTAAAATTTTTCCTATAAAAAACGGATTTGAAAAAAGAATTATTATTTATAATTTTTATCACATATTGAATCACGCCAATATGTTTGGAGGAGGGTACCTTAAAAAAGTTAAAGATTACGTAAAATCAATACTCAATATGTAATCTTTAACTAACCTAAGTATGTCTTCTTAAGATTTTGTACCTTATCTAGAACCGCTTCACGATTTTCACTCGTACGAAGGTTTTGCCAGCTCCATTGACCGACAACAATCACTCCAAGCAGTTCTAGTAAACCAGGAAGAATTGGGAAAAAGTTTATCGTGTCAATGACAACTTTAATTATTATCTGAGCTATTACGACAACAGCAATTATGCCTGCCGCCTTGCCGTACTTACCCATTTGAGTCCAATCAACATTACCAAGAGTTTCGTTGACTTTTCCCATGACATCAGAGTACTTCTCTGAAAAACTTTTGGTTTCTGAGCTTGTATCGGAGCCGGAGTCTTGGTTTGACTCTGGAGTGTTATCACTCATGAATTCAGTTAACTTAATATATGAACCAGACAGTATCGGAAAAAACGTCTATTGACTACCTTTTTGTTATGCAAAATTCCGAACCGAAACATTTTGTATTTTTTTAGAGACGTTGGTATGTAAGCTTTCTGAAGATATTTAAACTTAAAATTGATTTATAAAAACTTCACATTATCGTCTTGTTCTAACAAAAACATTAATAAATCAGAGCAATAAGAAAAATTTAAAAGTCTAAAATATTTATTTTAATTATTATATTTTCATAGTTTAGTCCGCAAAAATTAAAGGATCTCAATGTCCAAAGATATAAAATTTAATTTTTTAAACTCTGATGAAGAAGAAAGATATCAAAAACATCTTACTCTCAAAGAGATAGGTTATGAGGGTCAACTAAATCTTAAAAATAGCTCAGTATTATGCATTGGCGCAGGTGGGCTTGGATCTTCCGTTTTGCTTTATCTAGCTGCAGCAGGAATTGGGAGAATTGGAATAGTTGATAACGATCAAGTTGAAAAGTCTAATCTTCAGAGACAGATTATTCATGAAACAAATACTATTGGCAATCTTAAAATTGATTCTGCTAGGGAAAGAATAAAAAAATCCAATCCTAATTGTGAATTGTTGACCTTTTCAGAGAGAATTAATCCTAAAAATGCTCTTGAATTAATCAAGGAGTTTGATATTATTTGTGATTGCTCGGATAACTTTGGCACAAGATATTTAATAAATGATTCATGCCTGATATTAAATAAACCCCTAGTCTTTGGGAGTGTACAAGGCTTTGAAGGGCAAGTAAGTGTTTTCAATTTATATAAAAATAGTCCTAATTTAAGAGACTTACTTCCAGAATCACCTACAAAAAATGCTGTCCCTAGTTGTGCAGAATACGGGGTTGTAGGTGTTTCAACAGGTTTAATAGGAATTCTTCAGGTTAATGAAATTATCAAAATCATTTTGAAAAAAGGTGAAATTTTAGATGGGAAAATTTTAATTTTTGATCTATTTAATATGAATATGAAAAAATTAAATCTAAAAAGTGATCAGTTAAATAAACGAATAAAAAATCTGTCTCAGTTTGAGAGTTTTTATAATAGTGATGAATATTGTGGAAAAAACGATGAAATTAACAGTATTAATGCTAAAGACTTTAATATTTTATACAAAGCAAAATCTAACAAAATTCTTTTAATTGATGTTAGAGAAAATGAAGAGTTTTCTCAATCTGCAATAGAGGGATCTATCTCAATTCCCCTGAGTCATTTGAAGCAAGAAACTGACTTAAAATTTATTCAAAAAGAAAGTTTAAATAAAGAGGTTTTCACTATATGTAAATCGGGGAAACGCTCTGAAAAAGCTTCAAGAATCTTGTCTGAATTCAAAATTCAGTCAAGATCTATTGAAGGCGGCATTGAAAAGATAAAAAAATATTGTGCAAATAATTTTTTAAGAATAAGTTAGTAATCAACTCCTCTTTTCAAATCAACTCCCACATTTGCATAATGCTTATGACAAACCATTTCAGAGTAAACATCAGCCAGTTCAAAATATGAAGGTTCATTTTTACACCTCCCAGTAATTACAACTTCTGTATCTGCTGGTTTTTTTAAGAGCGTTTGATGTATTGATTCCACAGGTAACAACTCTAAATCAACAGTTGGATTCAATTCATCTAAAATGATTGTTTTATATAAGCCAGACAAAATAGAAGCTTTAGCAATTTCCCATGCTCTTTCAGCCTCAACATAATCAATTGGTTGTTGTTGACCTCTCCATACAATGGCGTCTCTGCCTGAACGCAAATGATCTACTAAATGAGGGTAACTCTCTCTCAAAGCTTCTATGGCAGCATCTTCGGTATATCCATTTCCACCTTTTAACCATTGTAATATTAAAACTCTATGACTTTTATCTTGAGATATTCCTTTACCAATAGCTTGAAGTGCCTTACCGAGTGCACTTGTGGATTTACCCTTTCCTTCACCTGTATAAATCTCAATTCCACCACTAGAACTACTTTGTTTGGATAGTTCTGATAAGTCTCCTATCAAACGTGGTCTCATTTCTGAGTGGAGTTGAGATATTCTTACCAAAGAGGGTGGGGCTGCCCTTCCAGTAATAATTATTTCTAATCCATCTGGACGATTTTGCAGAGAATCAACTACTTCATTGATATCAAGCATTCCTAAATCAAGAACTGGATTCAACTCATCAAGCACAACTACAGAATAAAGAGAACTAGCAATTGCTCCTTTAGCAATATTCCAACCTCTTTCGGCTTCGCCAACATCAAACTTTGTCACTTGGTCAGCAGTGAAGAATTCAGATCTTCCTGTCCTTACATGGTCAATTAAATGTGGAAAGCCTCTTTGTAAAGCCTCTATAGCTGAATCCTCGTCATATGGTCTCTCAGGGCCTTTTAAAAATCTTAGAAGTAAAACTCTTGACTGTCTTTTTTCGCATATTCCTAATCCTATTGTCCTGAGAACTACTCCCAATGCAGCCTGACTTTTCCCCTTACCCTCTCCATCATAAATATGTAATTGACCTTTTAATCTCTCTTGACTGTCACTTGCTGTGACAATTCCAATTCCTCTATTTCTACTCGTTTTCGTCAATTGAACAAAATTGGTAAATTTAATCTAAGATATAGATACGAATATTATTAAAGATTTAATAATAAATTCAACCTATTCATAGGTAATTTGAATTTTAAAGTAATTAGCATGTTCAATCAACTAGAAATTCTCTCTGATGAACAAAGTGAAAAGCTTTATACAATTAGAAGATACATTAAGAATCTTGATAGTGTTTGTATTGCTTATTCCGGAGGAGTTGACAGTACATTAGTAGCATCATTAGCATTCGAGCAATTAGGTAACAAAGCAATTGCGATAACTGGAGTTTCTCCTGCATTAGCCACTACTCTTCGTGAAGAAGCAAGAATGCAAGCAAAATGGATTGGAGTAAAGCATGTAGAGATCAAAACATCAGAATTAGACCAATCAAGTTACAGTGAAAATCCTAAGGATAGGTGCTTTGCATGCAAAAAAGAGCTCCACAAACATACAACCTACCTCTCTAAAAAACTTAATTACAAGATAGTTTTAGATGGAGTCAATCTGGATGATCTTAAAGATTATAGACCAGGTATACAAGCCTCAAAACAAGCAGGAGTTATCTCTCCCCTTGCAAAATTTAAAGTCTCAAAACAAGACATTAGGGATATATCAAGAGCATTGGGTTTTCCTTGGTGGGATAAACCTGCTCAACCTTGTTTATCATCAAGATTTCCTTATGGCCATGAAATAACCAGTGAAAGGCTAAAAATGGTTGAAAAAGCAGAAGAATATCTCAAAGAATATGGATTATCAGAGGTTAGAGTTAGGTGCCAAGGCTCAACTGCAAGAATAGAAATTCCCCAGGATGAATTAAAGCATTTTTTTAACAAATATAATTTTAGCGATTTAGTTCAATATTTTTCTAATTTAGGATTTAATTGCACAAGTTTAGATCTTGAGGGACTTGTAAGCGGAAAATTAAATAGGTAAATACTATCAAACAACCCTTCTGATCTGATTAGAGACAGCTGAAGGTGGATTTCGCTCAATGACACGCAAAGAATGTTCTTTAGCCATCAAAGATTCAATTAAATATTGACTAGCTAGTTCAGGCATCATATTTTGACCACATGTAAAAATATCGACCGCCGAATAATTAGATTCAGGCCAAGTATGTATTGAAATATGAGATTCTGCCAGTAATGCAATTGCCGTAACCCCCTGAGGCTCAAATTTATTACTTATCAAATTCAAAACTGTTGCATTTGCCAATTTAGCAGCTCTATTTAAAATGCAGCGCAAAAAGGATTCGTCATTTAATTTTTCGCGATCGCATCTATATAGTTCCAACAAAAGGTGTTTACTTTGATGAATTAATTTTTTCTCATCACTTAATGAACTTAAAATTTGACTTTTTTTGTAGATTTCCATTTAAGAAAATTTATATGAAATTAAGATTAGCTAAAAATCATGATTTTTAAAAATTATAAGTGAATCATTTGTGAAGAGCCTAAGAAAGACTGATTAAATTTATCTAAATGTGTCGCACTTATAAAACATTGACTATCTTTACCAACAGAATTTAATAACAAATTTTGCCTGGTTAAATCTAATTCCGCCAAGACATCATCCAATATAAGTATTGGAGGAACATTTAATGTTTTAGTTAATAAATCGAGTTCAGCCATCTTTAAAGCCAAAATAAAAGTCCTTTGCTGTCCTGAAGAACCATATTTTCTAACTGAAACATTATTAATAAGAAACTCAATATCATCACGATGAGGGCCAAAATTACATTTACCAGTCAATGCTTCTATTGAACGCTGATTTAAGAGTTGTTCTGCTATTTTTTTACTAATAACTTCTTCTTCTTCTTCTTCTGGACTTATATTTTGTATCCCCGATAGATAATTTATGTCTATTTGCTCTTGAGATTTACTTAAATGATTATGCCAATATTCAACATATGGTTTTATTTTTAATAAAGCTCTTCTTCTGCGCCGAAAAATTCTTGTACTTAATATTGACATTTGAATATCAAAGCTTTCAACAATATCTGTGGATTGGGTTTTTAAGAAACTTTCCGAACGCCAAAAATGACTTCTTTGTTTTAAAAGCCTATTAAATCTACTTATCAGGTCTAAATATACAGGTTCAAGCTGAGATACGACTTTATCAATCCATGTTCTTCGATAACTTGGTTCACTTCTGACAATATCTATATCACTAGAACAGAAACATACACTCCTAATATAATTCTTTATTTCACTCTGTTTTTTCAAAATTGATTCATTAACATAAATTCTTTTAGGCCCTTTACGGAATAAATTTAACTTTAAATCATCTTTAAAATTTATCTGTCCTATAACTACAGCCATATCACTATCGTTCTCGATTAAATCTTTATCGCTTAGTGCTCTATTAGATTTTAATTGACTTAAAAATTCAACCGATTCAAGTAAATTTGATTTACCAATACCATTGCAGCCAAGAACTATTGCTCTTTGCTCTTTTAGATCAATTTCAAAACTTTTATGGTTCCGAAAATTTTTAATTTTTAATTTATTTAAAAAAATTTTTTTTATGCATTCATTAATTAAATTAGCTAAGTTTAAAATATTTAGATTTTCTTTAAAGAAATTGAAAAATTAAGGGCATGTAGCTCAGTTGGATAGAGCATCAGATTCCGGTTCTGAGAGTCGGGGGTTCAAATCCCTCCATGCTCGTAAAATGATTTTTAAAGTTTATATCCCATTACTCTTATTCCATTTGGATCTAGTATAAATCCATTTTCCTCTAAACTTAAAAACGAAGATACTGGAGCCTGTACAGAAATACTGCATCCAGGCATTTCTCTATTTATTTTTTCAAGAGTTACTTGAAGCAATATTGAATAATAAAGTTGCTGATTATTCCCTGGCAATGCACTTAAATTCCACAAGTTAGCATTCAATCCCCTGTCTGAGGTAACCCTTACAAAGCCATATAATTTATTCTTTAATTCATTCTGTATGGTAAAAAAGAAATTACTTTTCTGAATAGCATCAGAAAGAGGTTTTATTGGAAACGTCTCACAACCGCAATTTGCTAAAAGTTTATTAACTTCTTTAGCTAATGGAATTTGAGAAGAGTTAACAAAATAACCTTCTGGGAGAACAAGATTTTTTTTAGAAAAATACTGCAATTATCAACCTGTATTTCTCATGCCAGCTGCTATTCCATTAATAGTTAAAAGCGCTCCCCTCAATAGTTCACTTCTGCTGTAAGCCCTTCTAGATTCATCTTTATCTATCATAAATTCGCTTATTGGAGGTTGTCTTGTCTGGTCTCTTAATCTTCTAAGAAGTGAAACCTGCAAAAACCCTAATGGAATAATTGTCTTATTTCTCAAGCTTACTGATGATTTCAAGTCTCTATCAGATTCTAGGAGCTTATTTTTACCAGTAATTTCAAGTATTAAAGATTTTGTAAGATTATATTCCTTAGAAATTACTTGAAAAATATCATCAAAAGAATCCTTATTTTCTTTACTGCCAAGAGTATCAACATAATATCTAGCAACTTCCAAATCCACCTTAGATAATGTCATTTCTACCTTAGAAATGAGCATCCTAAAAAATGGCCATCTTTGATGCAGAACTCTTAATAATTCAAGTTGTTGTGGATCTGAATTTAATTCAGATGATAATGCAGTGCCTACTCCAAACCAACTTGGTAAAAGAAATCTACTTTGTGTCCAACCAAATACCCATGGAATAGCTCTTAAACTTGACAAATCTTTTGCACCTTTTTTTCTTCTAGCAGGCCTACTAGATATCTGTAATTTACTTATTTCTTCTATTGGAGTGACCTCTTGAAAGAAATTTAACAGATCAGGATTCTCATGCACTAATTTTCTGTAATGAGATCTTGATGTTTCTGCCAGCCTAGACATTAATTGATTCCATTCTGGAGTAGCGTCAAGTCTATTATTTACCAAACTATTTTGAATTACCGCTGTAGTTACAGTCTCAAGATTGTACAAAGCCAGTTCGGGAAGACTATATTTAGAAGCTAAAACTTCACCTTGTTCTGTTATTTTTATTCGCCCTTTTAAAGTGCCGCTTGGTTGAGCCAATATTGCCTGATAGGCAGGGCCTCCTCCTCTCCCTACAGAACCACCTCTTCCATGAAAAAGTCTTAGCAATATATTATTTCTACTTGAGAGATTTTGAAGAGCTATTTGGGCTCTATGAATTTCCCAATTACTAGAAACAAAACCTGAATCTTTATTGCTATCAGAATATCCAAGCATTAATTCTTGCAGAGGTTTAAAAGATTCTCCTACTTTTGGCAATAATGATCTATAAAAATCTAATTTAAACAACTTTTCCATTACTTCTGGTGCTCTTTTAAGGTCTTCCACAGTTTCAAAAAGAGGTACAACTAATAATTTTGACTTTTGTGAATTTTGATCAAGAAGTCCCATTTCTTTTGCCAGTAAGAGAACTTCAAGCAAATCTGATGCACTATGACTCATTGAAATTACATAAGAATGACAAATGCGACTTCCAAATTCTTGCTGTAGTCTCTTAACCATTTTAAAAACTGAAAAAGTTTCTTCTGTAGTTTTTGTCCAGTTAACGTCAGATGGAATTAAAGGCCTTTTTGTATTCAATTCATCTATAAGCCATTTAATTTTCTCTTCCTCAGACATTTGGTCATATTGAAAAGATAAATCAAGATAATTTGTAAGCTCTTGTATAGCGTCACTATGCCTTGTACTCTCTTGACGAATATCTAAACTTGCTAAAGAAAATCCAAAAATATGAACCTGAGTAAGTAAAGTATTTACGGACTCACAAGTTAAATCTGTACTAATCAAGCTATTTTTAATTAGTTCGAGATCATAAGTAAATTCGTTTACTGACTTGTAATATAAGTTTTCAACTTTATCTAGATTTTTGTTATCAATTTCTCCCTCCAAGTCAAATTTCCACCCACTATCAGCTAATAAATTATTTCTTTCTTGTGTTAACCTTAGTTTTTCTAAAATATAACTTAATTTTAATCTGTAGGGTTCTGATCTATACCTTGTAGCTCTAGCTTCATATATTTCAGGGAACTTAACCCTATCAGTTTCGAGTGACTCCAATAGGGAAGAACTGACTTGACTCCATTGCATCGACACACTTAATTGATCTCTAAGATTAGACGTCGCAATAATATATCTTTCCAACATCAACTGCCTTTGATAGCAAGCAGTTCTCCATGTTATATCCGGAGTGACCGATGGATTACCGTCCCTATCAGAGCCTACCCATGAACCGAAGTTACAGAAAGATTCTGAGGGCAACTGAACATCTGGATAATTTTCGGTAAGTGCTTCAGCGATCCTGCCCCTCAATTGAGGCATCGCATTAAATAAAACTTGCTGAAAATAATGCAAAGCGTAATCAACTTCATCTAAAACTGAAGGTTTAAATTGATGCAATTCATCTGTTCTCCACCAAAGTCTTACTTCCTCTTTTAATTGGGTTTTTAGAGAAATTTTTTCTTCTTTTATTAGAAATTGCTCATTCTGTATTTTTTTTAACAAGTTTGCTACTCTTGTTTGCTTATGTCTAATCGTATGTCTTACGATCTCGGTCGGATGTGCAGTAAAAACTAAACGAATATCCATTTCCTGCAATAACTCCTCTAATTTTCCTGGTGGTACATTTAATTTCCTTAGCCTGTAAAATAATTCTCTAAAAGTTACTGGAGCATTTTGCCTAGCTAATGCTGGGGCAAAAGGATCAAGATTGTCGGGCGATTTTTGAACATCCTTATTGGTAAAGCTTTGAATATATCTATCTTCCTCAACTCTTTGTTCCAAGATATTCACGAGTTGAAAATATAATGAAAACGCCCTTGCTGCTGCTATAGATTCTGCTAAATCCATAGAATTTACAATATCAACTATTTCATTTTTAAAAGTTTTTGAACTATCACCATCAATTTGTTTTGAATAACTTAATTCTTTAAGCTGTATCAATCTCTCTGCTTGATCATGTGGGCATTCTTCTCTGAGCACAGATTCCCAGAGATCTTCAATTAAAAGACGATTTTTATCAAGTGGATCATTGTTACTTATCAGATCCACGTTATTATTTTTTACCTGTCGAAAAGATTCCATATAATCATTATGTCACAAGTGAAAATGTTCAGATCAAAGTTTATTTAAATTATCAAACATTCTAGGCCTCACTCCTAATCATATCTTCGATAGAAATTTTCATTATCTGCTCAATAGAAAGCCCTTTTTCATATTGATTAATCCATTTCATAGATTGATTGCCTTCTTCAAGCACTTTATAGATAGGATCTAAAAGATTTTTCATACCAAAATTTTCTGCTGTAGATGATAAATCTGATAATAAGCTTTGAATCCATTCTCTACAAATTACTTTTTTACCATCTTGCCAGTTAATTAACTCTGAATTCAGACTATCTTTAGCAGCATTAATTTCATTTTGATCACATATTTCTGACAACTCATCCATAGAAAAAATACTAGCATTCATAGGATCTAAGGTATTTATATTTTCAAAAAGATTTAAAATCCTTAGTTCTATCATGGCTGTTATCCCTAACAGCAAATGAATATCGTGAACAAAATCACAAATTCTTAATTCCAAACGATCAAGAATCAAAGGTCTTTGAGGACCATTTGGTCGGATTGAGGACCAAAAATGCCTAATATTTTGCATGTTTTTATTAGATATATTTTCCTCAATCCAGTCGATATAAGAATTATGATTTACAAAAAAAGGAACCCTATTAGGTGTTTTAGGAAACTGGATCCATCTTTGAGAGTGATTATTCGTAATTTTATTATTTAAAAAAGGTGAACTAGCACTTAATGATAGATATAGAGCAGCCTCAGATCTTATAAGTCTTATAGCTGTAAAAAGTTTATCTAAATCATCTATTCCTATGTTTATATGAACACTTGAAGTTGCAATAGATATTCCATAATTATCTTGAATAAATTGATGATAGACGTTGTCAATATCAGATCTTTGAAATTGAATATCGTGCTTAAAACAAAGAGTGGATGAAGGAATGATTGTTAAATTTTTAGTATTTAGCCACTGCCTTAACTTTTTTCTTGGAGTTATTAATTTCTCATATAAAGTACCATAGTCTTTTTGAGGCGTTGTTATGTATTCAACGTTTCTGTTATCTGGCTCTTTTACAAAATTAGGAAATTTTTTCTCAATTTCAGCCGAAATACCAATATGAGAATTTAAAGAACCCGTGAAAAGTTCCACCTCAAAACCCTTATAAAGATTATTTTTACTCATTTATTTCTCCAAGCAGGCTAATGCTTTAAGTATTCCCTTTGCTTTATTTATCGTCTCTTGATATTCATTTTCAGGAAAAGAATCAGCAACTATTCCAGCTCCTGCTTGCACTGATACATCATATTTCCCATCTCTTGAGGGTTTAACTATCATGGTTCTTATTGTAATTGCTGTATTTAATGCACCATTAATATCAACAGATCCGTAAACACCAGCATAAGGTCCTCTAGCATCTTTTTCAAAGTGCTTAATCAATTGCATAGCTCTTATTTTTGGGGCGCCAGTTACTGTCCCCGCGGGAAAGGATGCTTTGAGCAAATCCCATACATCAGCATTATTTTTTAAGATTCCCTGCACTTCACTCACTATATGCATAACGTGTGAATATTTTTCTATAACCATTAAATCCTTGACCTTCACAGTACCAATTTCACAAACTCTTCCAAGATCATTTCTTCCAAGATCAATTAGCATTACATGCTCAGCTATTTCTTTTGGATCTTTTAATAAATCCTTTTCTAATTCTAAGTCTTGTTGATTATCAAGACCTCTCGGTCTTGTACCAGCTATTGGTCTTAAGCTTGCAACAATCTGATTATTTTTATTTTTTTCAGCTTTAACCATTACTTCTGGACTTGAACCTATCAGATACCATGATCCAAAATCAAAAAATGACATGTAAGGAGATGGATTAACCATCCTCAAACTTCTATATAAATTAAAGGGATCATTATTGACTTGAGTTTGAAATCTCTGACTTATAACTATTTGAAAGATATCTCCCTTTCTTATGTATTCTTTAGCAGAGAGAACAGCATCCTCAAAATCTTTTTTTTCCCAATTACTTTCTAAATCTAAATTCAAATTCTCGTTTTCATTCCAATCTAAAAACTCATTTTCTTTAAGAGGAACTTTCATTAAATTTCTAGTTTTCTGAATTTTAGAAATTGAGTTTAGATATAATTCTTCAATCGAGGACTCTTTTAAAGAAGTTGTATCTGCATAAACCACTGCAGTAATACATCTTTTTATTTGATCAAAAACAACTAACTGATCAAAAAACATCCAGGAACCATAAGGGATATTGTTTTCTGGTATTTGATTTATTGGAACGCTTGGTTCTATTCGATTTATTAATTCATAACCCCAAGAGCCATATAACTGACCAATTGATGGTAAATCATCCAGCATGGTTGACTTATATTCCTTTGTCCAACTCCTCAAAATATCAAAAGGATCGCCTCTATGAGTTTCAGTTTTGCCATTATTCCAAGTTTTAACTATTTCTTCTCCATTACAGATGGCTTCCCAAAGAGGTTTAGTGGCAACAATACTCCATCTACCCAAACTTTCCCCACCTTCAACAGATTCAAGAAAAACACCATGGGAATCGCTTGAAGATAATTTTAACCAAGTCGATAACGGAGTCTCTAAATCTGCTGGCCAAGTTTCAACTATAGGTATAAAATTTTTACCTTCTTTGTAAGCCTTTAAAAAACTATCTTTTTGTGAGCTGATCATATTAATAATGTCAGCCCAAATTATAATTATTTTCTTCTTTTATATCAACTTTAAAGAAGTTAATCAAAAGTATTCTTAGTTGTAAATTTCAAACCAGCTGGATTAGGATTCTCACCTATTCTTCTAGGATTATGACCTACTTTCTCTCTGCCTTCATTTACTTTTTCAGGGAAAACACCATCTTTGGGGTGTAAAAATTCAATATCACCACCTGGAAAAATGCGGTAGATTTTAAAATCTTCAATTCTTGGTTTGAAAGCTCTTAATTGTGTCCCTAATGCAAGACATTGTTCCTTTCTAGCAAAGTACATTAAATTATCACCTTCATGCATTATGGCCGCTCCACCGGTGGGCAATTCAAATGCTTGTTCCTTAGAACTTTTCCATACAATTGCATATTTTTCTTCGGTTTCTGCTGAGTTTAATAAACCCCCAGTACTTCCTATATGCTTTGGAAATTGACCAACTAAAGTTTCAGTCATCCTAGATTTTGAGTTATTTCTAATAAGAAACTAGCATTCATATTTTGCAAAATTCAAAATTCATAACAAATTTTCTACATTATTTAATATATGAAAAACTTGTTTCTCTTTTTATACTGAATCTGAAATCGGAAAAAATACTGTCAAGCCTGTATCACG
This sequence comes from Prochlorococcus sp. AG-347-M23, assembly GCA_003278855.1. Taxonomy (GTDB): domain Bacteria; phylum Cyanobacteriota; class Cyanobacteriia; order PCC-6307; family Cyanobiaceae; genus Prochlorococcus_A. The sequence goes on from QCCU01000009.1 coordinate 15,819, forward strand.
TCTTTGTGTGACATGCCCTCCTAAACTAGCTAACAACTTTTGAGTAGCATTTTGACTCAGTTGTAAACTTCCAGTCTGCGGGTTCCAATTTAAAACAGGGCCAATATCAGAACCGTAATCTTTTTTTAGATTTTCTTTTTGATTGTTATCTGATTTTTGTACTTTAAGTTGAAGTTTGAGTTTTTGACCAGCTGGTCTTAATTCTAAAATTAATGTACTACCTTCTTTTAATCCTCTAGTATTTTTATCAATTAATCCTCTTAACATTAATTCTAATTTTTCAGAATCACTCAAAATTTGTGGAAGTTGTTTGGGGATATCTATCTTCAAAGAAATACCACGTCGGTTTAATTGTTTATTCCATAAAGGAGCAAGCTTTTTGAAAATTTCGGATAAATTAATTTTCGCCAAGTTATTCAATGATGGCACTTCATTACCAACTAATTCTGCTGCATTAAAGATTAAACCAAACCTATCAATTTGTTCATTACATTCATTATCTATTTGAATTAAACGATTTCTCATTGATTCATCCATTTTATATTTTTTTAAAGTAGAACTTATTAAGGTTCTTATTGTTGCCAAGGGAGTTCTTACTTCATGAGAAATTGCACGTAATAATTTTGCTTCAGTTATTTGCACATTTTTTTCATCATTTTTCACAGAATTCCGTATGTTATGGTTAGGCGTAATATTTGCTAATTTTGCCGATAATATTGGCCAAAATAATTTTTCAAATTGATTATTAACATTAAGATTACCTAAGTTATTGATTACATTACGAAATTTTACTCCTTCCTCATAATTTTCTTGATTTAATTTTGCATGCATTAACTCAATTGAAAGTTTAAGGCTCTCTTCATCACACTTCATTAATAGAATTTTCTTATCTTTTTCTCCTACAATTGATAATACGCATTGAAAATTTGGAGTGATTATCATCAAAAAAGGTTCATAGCCATCTTCTTGACAAAGGTTTAAGACTTTATAATTACTAATTAAATCGAAATCGTTTTTTATCTTTTCTGAATTATTGACTGGTAAAAAACCTGCATTCTCATTTTGAAAGTATGGAAACCCCTCAGGAGACCAAAGCCATCCATGAAGTTGATTTAAAAATTTTTTATCATTAAAAGCTGGCAAAGGCGAGGCAACCCATATCCCCCCCTGTTTATAATTCTGAGAAAGGAAATCTTTTTGAATAACTTCTAAAGAAGCCCACCACATTCTTCTGGATGTATCATCATCTACATATATGTTTTTAACTCCTTTAATCAAAAGCTCTTGAATTTTTTTTATAGTTATTTGTGATTTCATCAAATTCTTTGTGATCTAGAACGTTTTAATATAGATAAAACAAATCCAATAGATATAAAATTAGTTAACAATGACGTTCGACCATAGCTCATAAAAGGAAGGGGAATTCCTGTAACTGGTCCTAATCCAATAGTCATAAATAAGTTAATAATTATTTGGAATAAAAAAGTTGAGGCTATTCCAATAACAATTAGAGATTCAAAGTTAGTCCTGGCAATTGTTGCAGTATTAATAAGTTTTTTAATTAAAAAAAAGAACAAAAATAAAACTACTATGCACCCCACAAAACCCAATTCTTCGCCTAAAGCACTGAATATAAAATCAGTATGTTGTTCTGGTATAAATTGCAAATTAGTCAGCTTACCTTTTAGCAAACCAGTCCCAAATAATCCTCCAGAACCAATTGCAATTTGACTCTGTATCAAATGATATCCACCACCTAATGGATCTCTATTTGGATCTAAAAATAAAACTAATCTATCTTTTTGATATTCTTTTAAGCCATATTGCCACAAAATTGGTGTCAATTTTGCCACTAATAAATGAAAAGAAATAGCGATAGCAGGAAAAATAATTTTCTTTCTCGAAGATCTATAAGCAAGATATCCTATTAATGGAATCCAGAAAACAAGAAGAGTTGGTAAGGTCAAATACAATATAGAAGTGACAAGACAAAATACTAATATCAAAATCCACTCTATGGGCATTTGCGACCAATAGAGCATCACACCTGTCAAAACAAGTAAAACTAAAGAGGTACCTAAGTCCGGCTGAAAGAAAACCAATAACCAAGGAATAGCTACTACTAATAAGGGCAACATTAAGTCTTTTATTGAGCAAATTATTTTCTTGTCGAGTAGTAAAGCAAGAGTTAATACAGTACTTAGTTTAGCTACTTCTGAAGGCTGAAAAGAAAAGATGCCTAAGTTTAACCACCTTTGAGCTCCAGAAACTGATATCCCAAAAAAATATATTAGTAATAAGGATATTAAAGTACAAAAATAAAATGGTACCAAATACTTTCTTAGTCTCTCTAACGGTATATAAGAAATAAAAAATGCTAAAAAATAACCTAAAAAACCAGTAAGAATATGATTTAAATAATTCGATACTAAAAAATCACCCTGAATACTTTTTATTAATAAACCCGAAATAATAACCAAAAACAGGGGAATAATAAGTACCGGAGAAAATAAAAAACCTCTCTTAAAGTTTTCTTTTTTTAGGAAAAATCCTCTCTTATTTAATAAAGAAATTCTCCTAAACATCAATTATCTATTAACAATTTGACTCTGAATTAATTGAGCTAAATTACTAAAAGCAATAGAACTATCTTTACTGGGCTGGCTTATTGAGATTGGTACACCTCTGTTGCTTTCATCAACGAGAGGAATTTCAATAGGAATTTGGGCTAATAATGGTAAATCATTTTCTTCAGCTAATATTTGCCCTCCACCTTTACCAAAAATTTCATATTTTTTACTTGGCATATCCGGAGGAATAAATACTGACATATTTTCTACAATTCCCAGTAGCGGCACTCCGAGTTGTTTAAACATTGCTAATCCCCTCCTTGCATCTTGCAAAGATACTTGTTGGGGAGTGGTGACAACAATAGCTCCAGTTATAGGAACAGATTGAGAAAGAGATATTTGAGCATCTCCCGTTCCTGGAGGCAGATCAATAATCAGAAAATCAAGATTATTCCATTCAACTTGGTACAAAAATTGTCGAATAATATTATTAAGCATTGGTCCTCTCCATATAACTGGCTGACCTTCTTCTATGAGAAAACCCATTGATACCAATGAAATTCCATATTTATTTATTGGTATTAACCTTTGATCACTGCCACTACCTTCTGTAACCTTTGGATTCTGTTCGGCAACTCCCATCATTGAGGGAGTATTAGGTCCATATATATCAGCATCCAGCAAACCAGTTTTTAAGCCTAATTTAGCAAGAGAACAAGCGAGATTAACTGCAATGGTACTTTTTCCAACTCCACCTTTACCACTACTAACAGCTATGATATGCCGAATTCCATCAATCTTCTGCAACTCAGGCCCTTTACTTTGATTTTGAGATTCTGTTTTGGAAGGATTATTATCTATCTCTATTTGAACATCATCAATATCTTCAAAATCCAGTAGTACCACTCTAACCTCTTGTACAATTCTATCTCTCTGAGAATTTGCAAACGATGGTAATGATAATGTTACGATTACTCTCGGTATAGTCACTCTTACATTTTTAATCCAAGCTAATTCAATTACATTTTTCTGTGATCCAGCATCTAGAACTTTTTGTAAAGCAAAATTCGCATCTTCTATTGTGGTCATTAAATTTTTAAATATTTTGACAAGGTAGTCGACTGTTTAAAAGATTAAGAACTATGTCGAACTATCAAATAATAGGCAATAAGGTCCCCCTAAGAGAAATTATAAAGAGAAACTTATAATTAACCAAAAAATTTTTTTTCTTCAAGATTTACTAAATACATGTTGAAAGAACCTCCTAAAAACTCGAGAGAAAAAACTAAAAATCTCTTATTAACTCTACAAGACAAAATTTGTTCAGGACTTGAAAATGTAGATGGAAAAGGAAAATTTTCAGAGGAATCCTGGCTAAGAGACGAAGGTGGCGGTGGAAGATCAAGAGTATTAAAAAATGGTTCTATTTTTGAACAAGCAGGCGTAAATTTCTCGGAAGTACAGGGAAAAGAATTACCTCAATCTATAATCTCTCAAAGGCCCGAAGCAAAAGGTCATGAATGGTTTGCTACGGGAACTTCTATGGTTTTACATCCTAAGAATCCCTATATACCTACAGTTCATCTAAATTATCGATATTTTGAAGCTGGTCCTGTTTGGTGGTTTGGGGGAGGTGCAGATTTAACCCCTTTTTATCCTTATCTTTCTGATGTAAGGAATTTTCATAATGAGCATAAAAAAGCTTGTGAGAAAGTTGATCAAGATTTGCATAAAGTTTTCAAACCATGGTGTGATGAATATTTCTTCTTGAAGCACAGAAATGAATCTAGAGGCATAGGAGGTATTTTTTATGATTATCAAGATGGTTCAGGCAATATTTATAGAGGAAATAATCAAAAGGGAGAAGCATCAAAAGCTTCACAAAATATTGGCAATTCTAATTTAAATTGGGATAATTTATTTTCTTTAGCCGAAAACTGTGGGCAGGCATTCCTCCCTTCATATTTGCCCATTGTTGAAAAAAGAACTTCTCAAGCATATTCATCTAAGGAAAGAGAATTCCAGCTATATCGAAGAGGTAGATATGTCGAATTCAATTTAGTTTGGGATAGAGGGACAATTTTTGGACTACAAACAAATGGCAGAACTGAATCTATACTAATGTCCTTACCGCCTTTAGCTAGATGGGAATATGGTTATAAAGCTAAAAAGGGTTCTCGAGAGGAATTTCTCACATCAATTTTTACAAAACCCCAAGATTGGTTAAATGATAAAGAGTTAGAGGAATTCTGTATGGAGAATAATATTTTTGATTAAAAATTATCTAATAAAATTTTAAAGTATCTTAAATAGGTGTTTTAAATAAAGAACCGTCACTTTTCAATTGAAGTTTTTCTCCAAGTTCATTTTCTAAAGAAATTAATTCATCCCTATGGGCTCTTAGTCTCATGAAAGTTGAATCATTTTCATTTTCGTTGATCAACCTTAATTCAAATTTCTCCTCTCTTGCTGATTTTTTAAAATAAACAATTCCAGACAAAGGTCCACCAATTAATCCCAAAAGGATAGGCCACCAACCCAATTCAGGATATATTTGAATAATTACTAATCCCAAAGCACAAGAACCAAAACCGCCAAGAAAACCTAAAAAAATTGCTAAAAATTTACTAGAAACAACTTGACCCTTGAATATTAAAATTCTTTGTTCAAAATCTCCTCCTGTTTGCTTCCATCCCCTCAAATTGAGCCATTCATATAACCCATTTAAAACCTTAATTGGCTGCTGAGAAGATGAAATCTCAACAATAGTTGTTCTATCTTTACTTGAAGCCCTAAGAAAAAAAAATAAACCTATGGCCAAGAGAATTGTAAGCAATAATGTTGAATTTAAGAAATATGACATTAAATAATTTTTTCTAGTAACCCGAGAATAAAAATTAAAGTTACATCATATTATAATTTTTTAGAATTATTCTGTAAAATACTCTTATTAAATAAAAATTCTTAATTAAATAAAATCTTAAGTAATATTTTAAATCTTAAATTTCCTTAAAACTTTTTAAAAATGACTATTGAAAGTAAAAATATTGATCTTCTTTATAACGATTTAACAGTAGATTTATATAATCTTTATAAAAAATCATCCTACCTAGCTATTGACACTGAAGCAATGGGTTTAATCCATGGAAGAGATAGACTCTGTTTAGTACAAATATGCAATGAATTTAAAAGAACATGCTGTATAAAAATCGAACTTAATACATCTTCTTCACCTCATTTAAAAAAACTTCTTGAAGATGACAAAATTACTAAAATATTTCACTATGCGAGATTTGATGTAGCAGCTCTAAAATGCAATCTTGAAATTAATACAAAAAATATTTTTTGTACAAAAATTGCTAGTAAGTTGGCAAGAACTTATACAAATAAACACGGTTTAAAGGATTTAATTAATGAATTGTTAGGTATAGAACTGGACAAAAGCTCGCAAAGTAGTGATTGGGGTAGCAACGAAGATTTAACAAAAGATCAATTAGATTATGCAGCAAATGATGTTAGATATTTAATTGAAGCTATGAATAAATTAAAAGTTATCTTAGAAAGAGAGAATAGATATGAATTAGCTCAAAAATGTTTCGAAACAGTTTCTGTACATGCTGATTTAGACATACTAAAATTCTCAAATATATTTGAACATTAATAATCAATCTTCAGTTAAAAAATTATCTTCACCATCAAGAGTTTCCATAAGCTTATCAAGTATTCGTGAAGAACTTAATTTATCTCCATCATTTTTTTCACAAATTTTTAAAACATTTTGCGCAACTTGTATTTTTTCTTGAATAGTTTTCGAGCCTTCTTTTGCAATTTGAATTTCTACTTTCTTTTTAGCAGAAGATAAGCTTATACTCATAAGTTTTGCAATCTCTGCACAAATTTTTAGATATTGCCGATCATTTATTGGATACATAAAAGAATTAATAATTAGTAAGCTAGTGCCATTTACTAAGATAACAAATAAAGGTTTATGGCATCTACGATTTTCTTACTTGCTCCGGATTCCCCCATTCTTTTTTTGCCTATTTTTGCTTGTTCTAACCTTTCGACTTTTTCTCTCAAAAGTAAACTTAAACGTTTTAAAAGAATTTTTTTGTTCTTACAAACAAAAACACTACCGCCTAATAATCTTGATTGCCTTTTTGCAAATGATTTTGTAAATTGTGGTCCATATCCCGGTAGAGAGAGAGATGGAATTCCAAGGCCGGCAATTTGCTCTGTAGCAGTTCCTGCATTAGACAAACCTACTTCTGCCATATTGGCCCATGAATTGAATTTACCTAATCCAATCACTACATATTGATCTTTCTTTTTCCATACTGAATCTTCGTTAATTAGAAATTTAACTTTACTCTGTTTTATAAAACCATATTTACTTAAATAATTTTGAATTTGAATCACATTTGCATTAATACTCAAAGGCAAAAGAATAACCAAATCCTTTGATAAATGAAAATCTTGCAAACAATTTAGAAAATTATCAAGATTTTTAAGAGCTTCTGGATATCTACTTCCAACTAATAAAATAATCCTTTTAAAAGAAATAATATTTGATATTTTATCGTTTGTTGCATTAAGAAAATCCATCATTGGATTACCCAAATATTTTGCATCAATATTTTTTTTATTCAAATTATTAGCTGTAATTTGATCTCTCATAATTAAATTTTTACATCTTGGAGATTTCATGAAAAACATTTCCCATGGATCCCATTCAGAACCTTTCAACTTATGATAAAAATCGCTTAAATCCCAACCTGGCCCACTACTCCAAGTATGATCACTTTTGGGTGTTCCAATGAAACTAAATTCGCATTCTGAACTCCAAGCGTAGAGTAATGGCAAGAAATCGCCTACTGCTATAATTTTGCAGTTATATTTTGACTTTTGTTTTACAAGTAGAAAATTTCTTAAATTATCGATTAAAAATCCTGCAAACAAATCAAGCACAAATCCCTTAAGACTTTGATTACTAAAACCTCCACTAGGCAGCTCTTTTAAAAATCCTATTTTACGAAAATTCTTTGATTTTAGGGAATTAAATACATCTCCATTTCCTACTAACGGCAAAACTTCAATATTTATATTTTTAATTTTTTTTAGTAATCTTTTTATTATTTCCGATGCGATTACATCTTCTCCATGACCATTGCATATAAATAATAGAGAATGAGACACCTTACTGTTAAGATCATAAAAAGACTCAATCGAATCTTTTTCGGCGGCATGGCCAAGTGGTAAGGCAGAGGATTGCAAATCCTTTATCCCCAGTTCGAATCTGGGTGCCGCCTTATTTAATTTTTTTACGCATTTAATTATGAAGTTTTCTAAGAACTTCAATTTGAAATAAAAGGTATAAAGTTTCAATTACTTATTGATATATAGAAAAATGATCTTTTCTTTATTTATTGATAAATAATACCCGATATCTATTAATAAATAAAATTTAATTAATTTATTAATTATTTTCATCAGATTATTTATATAAAAATTTGAATTTTTTTAGTAATCATTATCTGCTACACACATTCCTAAACATCTAACACCATTTGACGCAGTCCTTTTGCAATGATTACATAAAATGGGATCTTTCTCTGAAGTAAGGTTAATTTTTGAATTATTTTGGTCTTTAAAGCTTATTAACTCTTGTGTTGAATCAAATAGAGTCATTCTTAGAATCATCACTTGAGTCGATACTAACAACAAGTGAAGCATTAGTGTTGGAAGAGGGTATATCCATAATTTTTACAGTTTCTTTAGGCTCATCAATAACTTGATTCTCTTCAGCACTCTCATCAACTGCACAAGCTTCAAGAGCCTCTCGAAGAAGTGAATCAAAAGTTGCTCCAGGCAATCTATGTCGAGCAACCTCAAGAAAAGTTCTCGGTAAAGATTCAGATGCAGCATCTCGTAAAGCAGGATTATTCTTTCTATGTTCTTGTTCTTCTTCTATTGATTTAATAAACCTCAGTGTGACGTCTCTTTTAGTAGAAGCTTTTATCAGCGTATCGTTTTCCGGATTACTAACATTAGGTTCATTTTCAAGATCACTAAGTCTTTTTTCCAAACTATTCAAAACTTCATTAGCTTCTTTACTAATATGCGCTAATTGACCATCAGATAAATTAGGTAAATCAGCAACAAAAACTTTCCCATGATCCCTTAGTGTCAAGAAAGTTGGTCTTGGGCCTTGAGCCTGTCTACCATTTGATTCAGAATTATTACCTATTGGTCTTTTTGGAGGTGTAGGGCCTGCTGAACTACGTCTACGTGTAATTCTTTGATTATTTGCAAAGGGCATTGAATAAAGGTTAAATCTTAATACTTAAACTTCCGATATAATTCGGCGGTAATTTTATTATATTACACCTAACTTTTTCATTTGGGTATAAAAAATAATTTTTTAAAACTCGTTTAAAAAAGATAAAAAAATTTAAGTTAAAATTTCTGGCAAAAATTTACTAATTATTGAATTATTTTTTCGAACTATCTTTCCAATTTCCCAACTATCTATATCATAATCTTTACAGATACTTAATATCGCATCCTTAAATTTTTTATCAATAATTAAACAAAATCCAACTCCAAGATTGAAAGTATTCCAAAAGTCTTTTTCAGGAACAGATCCTTTGTCTTTAAGGAATTTAAATAAAATAGGTATTTCCCAAGAACTGGTATTGATATAAGGAATAAAATCAGAAGGAATACATCTTGGTAAATTTTCTGGAATTCCTCCTCCAGTTATATGAGACATGGCTTTAATTTCTATATTTTCAGATAATATTTGGTTAATCACATTATTGTAAATTTTTGTAGGTTTTAATAACTCATCATAAAAACTTAAGTGAGAAACTTTTTCAAATTCCTTTTCTATTTGATTATTGTTTTGGATAATTTTTCTTACTAAACTAAAGCCATTACTATGAACTCCATTACTTTCTAAAGCAATTATTAAGTCATTTTCAGAGACTTTTTTACCATTAATAAGCTTATCCTCATCGACTATTCCAACACAAAATCCTGCAAGATCATACTTATTTTTTGTATAAAATCCTGGCATTTCAGCAGTTTCTCCGCCAAGTAATGAACAGTTATTTTCTCCGCAGCCATGTGAAATTCCCTGAACAACCCTCAATAATTGTTTCTTATCAAGCTTACCAGTAGCAATATAATCCAGAAAAAATAACGGTTTTGCACCACTAGTAATGATATCGTTCATGCACATAGCAACTAAATCAATACCAACCTCAAAGTGAAAGTTTTTACTTTGGGCTAATTCTAATTTTGTTCCAACACCATCAGTTCCTGAAACAAGAACTGGTTTTTTAAAACTATCGATAGGTATTCTAAACAAGCCTCCGAACCCGCCAATACCCTCAATCACATTAGATGTATGAGTTCCTTCAACTGCCTGTTTAATTTCGGAAACAAATTCTCGTCCAGCTTCTATATCAACACCTGATGTTTTGTAATCCATGAAATAAAAATGATAGACTCTCCCTATATAGATATTCCTCCTAAGATTGCTTTTGTCCAGTAATTATTTATCAAAAAGATTTATTTTTTAAAAACAAAGTGAAGAAAATAATAATAAGGAAAGCTGAAGAAATAGAAAATTGGAGGAGAAATATAAATAGTGAAATTAATTTTATTCCAACAATGGGTAATCTTCATGATGGACATATAAAATTAATATCAACAGCAAAAAATGACAATGCTAATGTTAATTTAGTAAGTATTTTTATTAATCCACTTCAATTCGATAACAAGTTAGACTTAGAAAATTACCCTATAACAATTGATAATGATATAAAAATCTCCTTTTCAAATGGCGCGGATGCCATCTTCATCCCAAGTAATGAAGATATATATCCACCAAATAATAAAAATATTAAATTCCTACAAGCGCCAAGAGAATTATCTTCTGCATTATGTGGATTAAATCGAATTGGACATTTTGATGGCGTTTGTACAGTAGTTTATAGATTACTTAATCTCATCAAGCCTAAAAATCTTTACTTAGGAGAAAAAGATTGGCAACAACTTTTAATTTTAAAAAATCTTGTCCTAAAAGAGAAATTAAATGTTGCTATTAAATCTATTCCTACACAAAGAGATTTTGATGGAATTCCTTTAAGTTCACGTAATGTACATTTATCAAAAAACGAAAGAAAATTGATTAGGTTTTTTTCAAGTGAGTTATTAGAAGCAAAAAAAATTTTTCAACAAGAAAAAAATATCAATTTAAACGAAATAATTAAAAAGTTATCAGCAAAAAAAATTTCAATCGAATATTTAGAACACTTACACCCTCATACCCTCCAAAAAGCGAGACTTGAGGACAATATTTCGTTACTGGCTGGTGCGATAAGATGTGGAGAGACAAGATTAATTGATCACGTTTTCCTAATGAAAAGAAAGCCGATTATTGCAATTGATGGTCCTGCAGGGTCAGGTAAAAGTACTGTAACAAAATTAATAGCTAAGAAACTTAAACTTCTATATTTAGATACTGGCGCAATGTATAGGGCATTGAGTTGGCTTATACTTAAAGAAAATATTGATTATAAAAAAGAAAAAAAATTACTGAAGATTTTTAAAGATATATCTATAGTTTTCAAGTCAAATACAAATTCACATCAGGATGTTTATGTTAATAACTACTGTGTTACTGAAGAAATTAGGTCGCAAAAGATAAGTTCCATAGTTTCTAAAATTTCCTCAAAAAAAGAAGTAAGAAAATTCCTAGTAGAAGAACAAAGAAAAATTGGAGAATCAGGCGGACTTGTAGCTGAGGGAAGAGATATAGGAACTACTGTTTTTCCTCATGCAGAACTTAAAATATTTTTAACTGCTAGCATTGATGAAAGAGCAAAAAGAAGAAAATTTGATAAAAATAGTAAAGACTTACAAGAAATAGACCTTGATACATTAAAAGAACTTATAAAGAAACGAGATTTTGAAGATTCCAATAGAGAAATTTCACCTCTAACAAAAGCGAATGACGCAATAGAAATTATTACGGATGGATACACAATTAATGAGGTGGTGGATAAAATTATTGATCTTTATAATGACAAGATTCCTAAAGAGACTGAGATCAAATAAATTCAAGAAATACTTTCCAAAAAACCGTTTACAGAGTCTTCTAAAATATCAAGGACATAATCGAAGCCCTCATCACCTCCAAAATATGGGTCAGGAACTTCTAGCTCATTAAAAACTGTTCTAAAATCTTGTATTTTTTTAATTGATGCAAAACCAGCTGAAGCTGTTCTATTTTTAAGATTTTGAATATTTCTAAAATTCGAATCGTCCATCGCAATAATATAGTTAAATTCGTCAAAATCATTGTTGGTAATTTGACGAGCCCTGCTTAATATATTTATATCTCTTCTTTCTGCCGCAACTCTCATCCTAGAGTCAGCTTTTTTTCCAATATGCCAACTCCCAGTTCCAGCAGAATCTACAATAAAGTCATCGGTTAAGCCCTTCTTTTCAATTAGACTTATAAAAATAGCTTCTGCTGCAGGAGACCTACAAATATTTCCCAAACATACAAAAAGAACAGAAATTTTTTTCATATGATTTCAAATTTCAATAAATTATAAGACTTTTAAGTAGTAAATAAAACTTCTTTAATTAAAGATTCAGTAAATTCTTTACCAAACAAACTCGACAACATTGGCCTCGCTGGATCGTTATCTCTTCTATAATTCAAATAATTATTTTGACCGTTTATTAATTCTTTTTGCAGTTCAATATTGACTTCTTTGCTTTCGAAAAGAATTTCCAAATACAAATCAAGATATTCCTTGAATGAGGTATAAAGCTGATTAGCAATTAAAAAATCACTTCTTTCTTCTTTAGGTAATTTTGACCATATTGCTCCTGGAGAAAAAAATCTAGCTACATCCGCAGACATTGCTTCAGCTAATGGAAGTGATGAATGACAATGATTTTTAAGTTTGATAAGTTTTTCTAATAACTGATTATTGTATTGATTTTGTATTTTTAATGAGGGCTGAAAATCTAATACTAATAAATAACTATTAGGTAGAGAAACAAAATCTACTCCAAAAAACGGGACGTTATAAATGGTGTTAGGAATAATTAAAAAATTTAAAACAGAATAATTTGGACTATTTATACACACTGCTCTTGCGAATTGAATTCTTTTTTTATGCGTTACACCCCAAGTAGAGAGATTCACATTCTTTTTTGATTTTTTTGAACCATAAGTTGAATCTTTATAAGAATAATCCGAGGGTATTATTTTTTCTAAACAGTTATATTTACTTAAATTATTTGTTAAATATTTTAAAAAATTATGCCATCTCCAATCTGGCCTGTAAAAAATAGTATCTTGTATTAACATTCAATAAATAATCTCATTATTTAATGTAAAAAGGAATTTATTGACAAATTTTTTTGTCCATTGTTCTCCAAAAAAAGATTTAAACAATTTATCTGCAGGGTCTTTTTCAAAACTATACTTATCATATTTAATTTGATTAATCTTTATTTCTTCTGCATCTAAGAATTGATTAACAGGATTCGATTTATGAATGTTCAAATAATTATTTACAAATGAATGAAATATATTATTTAAATCTCTATCAAGATTTAATTTATTTCCTCTACATATAATTACCCATGGCGAAAAATACTTTTTTGAATCATATATATTCTTCATTTTATTATTATCAAATGCAGAATATTTTTTTTTAATAATACCTAAACTTGAACAATATTTTTCGAGATATTTGCCTTCTTGAATTAAAGGTTGATAATCAAGTATTGCTATTAACTTTTGAGAAGTTCCAAACCATAAAATATCAGCTCCTAAAATAGGCATTTCACAATCAAAATTAGGATATGCAACCGTATTAAAAACTTGCAGTTTTTTGCCACCATCTAATCTTGTTATTCGCCACTTTCTATATTCGGTAGATGAAAAAAGCCAATTCTTAATAATATATTTTGAGTCTTCATTATGATGTTCTTTAAATTCGCTAGATATTTGTACTTCATGACCATTTAATTCATCAATATTGGTTTTAAGAAAATCAACTAATGAATCAAACATATTAGGTCTCGGTGCTTCCTTTCCTGACTTTTTTTGTAATGTAATTGAATACAATCTTTCCTAAAACAGCAATCAAGTTACCTTCAAGCTCCTTAAACATTTTCATATTGTAAGTAAAAGCTTGATTAGCTTCATCAATAATTTGATCAGCAGTCTTTTGATTTATTGGAAGTTGATTCAAAGTAAGGGAATATTCTTCCTTAAATTTCTTTTCATCAGCAATTAATTCAAACTCATAGAAATTTAAACCATCATTTCCCTGCAAATTTAATGCTTTTTTAGCGATCCTTTTCAAAATTTGCCCTCCAGATAAATCTCCTATATAGCGAGTGTAGTGGTGACCAACTAATAGCTCTGGTGAATTTCTTGCGACCTCTCGGATTCTTTCAACATATTCTTTTGCTGAGTGAGAAATATTAATTTCATTCTTCCAGTTTTCACCAAAATAAAATTTAAGATCATTTACAAGAGTTTCTTTCCTAAATAACGATTTAAAACCTATAGGTTTTATTACGGGATGTTCCTCATTGACCAGTCTTTCAATTTCTTCTTCCATAGCTTCATAAACAAAATATAAATCACTAATTAATTTTCTATAAGATTTTTTTTCAACAACTCCTTTTAAAAAACAAGCCACAAAGCCAGTATTTTCTGCCATAGTATGGGATTTTTTTGTCCCTTCTCTTAATTGTCCTGCAAGAGCAACTGCCATATATTTTGAATTATTTTTGTAAGTGTATTTAATCTACAAGGAAAATACATAAAACAGCTAATTTTTGTTACCAGCAGATGTTGTAGAGAATAACTTATAAAGTTCTTTACAAACCAAAAAAAGGTTATCTTTTTGTTCCTTTTGCGGTAAATGAGTACCAGTCATTTCCCAATCACCGATGGTAGCCACTCTCCATCTCTCGGAGGGAACAATCATACCTCGCATAATTATTCCCAACAATTTCGGAACTCTGCCATTATTATCATTTTCAATCCTTAATTGTAAGAGTATTGCTCTACATTCAATAAGAGGACTCCAACCAGGAAAATGAAACGCAAAATCAATAGTATCTTGCATGGATTCATTATTTGAATTGTCCCAGGGACTAAAGTTTACGCTTGCATCTGGAAAATATTTCCGAAACAAAGCTGCAGTAGAAGCAATTTTATTGGCTATTTCAACATTACTTACATTAGAACTCGCATTCATAAAGTAGTTGAGTATTTTTTTTGAAAATGACATAATTTGCTTTAACTTGCTTATTAACTACTTTTTCTTTTAATAAAGATGTTGAAATGCTGATCAACAAACTATTCTCTATTCACATTTGAATAATAAATTTCTAGGTTTTAAAGAAAATAACTCATCGCAAATTACAATACGAAGAACTTCAATGAGTTATATTTTATAAATTAAATGCTATGCCAAAATTTGAAAAATTAACTTTACCTAATGAAGGCGAGATAATAACTTTTAATCAAGGCAAGCCTAATGTTCCTAATAATCCAATTGTCCCATTTATTAGGGGTGATGGCACTGGAGTTGATATTTGGCCTGCAACTCAAATCGTTCTTGATTCAGCGATTAAAAAAAGCTATGGAGATGAAAGAAAAATTAATTGGTTTAAAGTCTATGCAGGAGATGAAGCTTGTGAACTTTATGGAACATATAACTATCTGCCTCAAGATACTATTGAAGCAATCAAACACTTTGGTGTAGCCATCAAAGGTCCTTTAACGACTCCCATCGGTGGAGGTATAAGATCTCTTAATGTTGCATTAAGGCAAATCTTTGATTTATATAGCTGTGTTAGACCATGCAAATATTATTCAGGAACTCCGAGCCCTCACAAAAATCCCCAAAATTTAGACGTTATTGTTTATAGAGAAAATACTGAGGATATCTACATGGGTATTGAATGGGAAGCAGAGGATAATAATTGTCTTGAATTAATTAATCACTTAAATAACGTTGTCATACCAAAAAGTAAAAATTTAAAAAATAGATCTATACCAGAGGGATCAGGTATTGGAATAAAACCAGTAAGTAAATCTGGTAGCCAAAGGCATATTAGAAAAGCTATTGAACATGCCAAAAGATTATCAGGAGATAAAAGGCATGTAACTCTTGTACACAAAGGGAATATTATGAAATATACAGAAGGTGCATTTAGAGATTGGGGATATGAATTAGCAGTAAATGAATTTAGAGAAGATTGCATTACAGAGAGAGAAAGCTGGATTTTAGATAATATTCAGAAAAATCCAGAAATTACAATTGAAAATAATGCTCGAAAAATTGAACCAGGTTTTGACAAGCTTACAAATAACAAAAAAGCATTCATTTGCGAAGAAATTAAAGAAGTTATTTCATCAATATCAAATTCTCACGGAGATGGAAAATGGAGAGAACTTATTCTAGTTGATGATCGGATAGCTGATAGTATATTTCAACAAATTCAAACTAGACCTCAAGAATATTCAATTCTTGCAACCTTAAATCTCAATGGAGACTATGTTTCTGATGCAGCTGCAGCAATTGTTGGTGGCCTAGGTATGGCTCCTGGTGCAAATATTGGAGATAATGCCGCAATTTTCGAAGCTACGCACGGTACTGCGCCAAAACATGCAGGCTTAAATAAGATTAATCCAGGCTCAGTAATTCTTAGTGGTGTAATGATGCTTGAATATTTTGGTTGGGATGAGGCAGCTAACTTAATTACTAATGGTTTAAGTAAGGCAATTGAGCAAAAAAAAGTCACCTATGATTTAGCACGCTTAATGGAACCAAAAGTAGAACCCCTATCCTGCAGCAGTTTTGCTGAAGAAATTATCTCAAATTTCTAATTTTAAAAATTATTTTTATTTTCAAAAACTTTCCAAATATTAACCAGTGAATCTTTAGTACCAATGTTTCCAGGATGAGTAACAATGGGAAGTTTTTCACCATTTTTTAGGTTGTAAGTCACCACTGAAATGCCAGTTAAAATCTGTCCTTCAAGATAAACATAATCTGCATTAAGTCCTTTACTAAGAATCAAATTTGTTGTTATTCCACCTTTTGAAATCAAATATCCTATTTCATACTTCAAATCCGTGACTAATTCAGCAATAAAACAAGCAAGTAAATTATAAAAATTAAATAGTTCAGAAGAATCTAAAGACATAAATTTTCTTGAAGTAAACAAAACAGGAGTTTTTCCTCTCTCAAAAGAAAATCTAATTTCTTTTAAAAATTTATTTTTAAACAAATTCCTTCTTTTCTGATTATTATCTGATGAAGTAATTTTAAAGAATTCAAAAACATCTAATTCAACTGGATTGCAATTACTTATCTCTAATAAATTATTCAATTGTATTGTTGAAAGTTCTACATAAGATCCAACAATTATCAGTCCTGGAAGAAAACTCTTTTCTTTATTTTTTATTCTTAAATTAGAGAAAAATATTTCAGTCTGAGAGACACTTTTTTTCTCAGAAATTGAACTTATGAAACTTGCTGCAGTTCGAAAAAGGAATTTTTTTTGTTTAATTAATTTTTTAATAACTAAAGAAAATTTTTTTAGTTGAGAATAATTCTCTACATCTACAACTACATGTTTATTATTCTTCAAGTTCTTTAGTGTTTTAAAAATAATATTATTTTCTTCATCATTTAGCATTTCGATATCTGATAATAAAAGATTTTGAATATCTTCAAAATTTATTTTCGATTTACTCTGCTGAAATAAAAGATTCTTAACATTACTAGTCTCGTATCCAAAAATTTTATCTGTTGCAAAAATTGTTTGACTAATAGGAGTTTTATCAACAAAATGAGATCCATTAACTGTGAATCTTTTACCTTCTATGAAAGCTGGAATATGAAAAGTAGCATCAAAAGGACCTAAGCAACTATTTAGAGCACTTGGCTCTAAATAGTTATGTCCTCGAAGAGTAGAGTCTCCTCTACTTATAAAAATAATTTCTTCTTCATAGGCTTGAGAAGTAATTACAGTCTTAAGATTTTTGCAAATTTCCTCTATTGTTAATTTCGCATCATTTTCCGATAGTGACCTTGTATTAGCCAAAATAAAAAATAAATTAGATTTAGATTCAAAACCTTTAGCTAAAGTTGAGCAGTCCCACTTAAGCAGTAATAAGCAATCGTGAACAGTTTGAGAGCCTGTTGGATCATCATCTATAACGACAAATTTCATAAGTATTGCAAAATTACTTAAGAGATTTTATTTGTATTGAGGCATTTAACCTTTTACTATCATTTGAAGGAATCATAATGTTTCTAAATCCATCAATAAAAGAATTTCGAGGACTAGTCCAAGGTTCGAGACATATCATTCTTCTTGGAGGATCACTCCAAATAACGCCTAAATCAAAAGGATATGGATGATTTAAAGTTACCTCTCTTTTAAAAATTTTATCTCGAAAAGAGCTTCTACCGGAAGTATACATAAGTAGATCAACTCCTAAATTAATTTTGTTTAATTCATCCAAAGTATTATTTATAGTATTTCTTTCTTGATCCTGACAATTAAGTGGATTATCAACAAACTCTAAATTTTTGAAATCTGAAATTTTAAAATAAGGATGCAAACCAAAATTTATAGGCATAGCAAAGTCTGTTTTGTTATGGATTGTAATTTCAAATTCTAAAGAGTTAATTTTTAAGATAACTTCTATTTTTAGTTCGAAATCGAAAGGATAATATTTTTTGGTTTTTTTAGATGCATTTAAGAATAAACATAAAAATTTTTCATCTTCATTGATGGAGTATTGCCATTTCAAATCCCTAGCGAAACCATGTTGTGGTAATTGCAAGTAACCATTTCCAAATACTGAACTAGAGGTATTGAGATTTCCACAAATCGGAAACAAGATTGGAATGCCTCCCCTAATACTTTTTGTCTTATCCATAAATCTTGTTTCATCGAAATAAAGTATTTCATTACCATCCGAAACCCAATTTGTAATAACGCCTCCTCTTTCAGGACAAAATTTAATGTAATTATTTTTATCCAATTGAAAGACAAAAATTCCTTGGTCCTTATTAGATAATTCAAGTTTCACGATTATTACTTAAAGAGAATCAACCCAATCCAAAATATGCTGATTAACTAATTCAGGTATCTCATCATGAGGACAATGTCCTGCGTCAAGAATAATTTCTTTTGTATTCTTTGGTGTAAATTTTTTATAAAGATTTCTTTTTTTTGGAGTGTTCATCCATGGATCTTTCCCTCCCCAAAGAAGTAATAATGGTGCATTTAGTTTTGCGAATAGCTTATCCAACGGCAATCCCTGAGGACCTGATGGGTTAAACACACTTCTAAATACATTAAAAGCTCCGAAATCTAGAGAAGGCTTTCTTATTGACTCAACTAAAAAATCATCAACATTTTTTTTATCAACATAAACTTGATTCAACGTTTTTTTAATATTTTTTGGATTTCTCATATTTTCAAAAATCAAACGTTGAAGAACAATATTTTTCAAAAATATGCCGGCAACTGTTTCAATTGAAGTTTGCAATATATTCTTTTTGATAGTTTTTTCTTCACTAAAATATCCAGCAGCATTAAGTAAGATCACTCCTGCGTTTAGCTTATTTAATTCTGCACCAGCAGCTAATGCGGCATAACCACCTAATGAATTTCCAACAACAATTGTAGGTTTTTTTATTTTCTCTTTTACATAAGCGACAACCTGATCTTTCCATAAAGATCCTGAGTATTCGACGTCTTGAGGCTTAGGACTTTTTCCAAAACCGAGTAAATCCATAGCATGAACTTCGTATTTTGTACTCAAAATAGGAATATTAAATCTCCAATGATCCGTAGAAGCACCGAAACCATGAATTAATAAAATTGCACATTCTTTTGATGTTTGCTCGGGCTTAGCGGAAACTGTATGAATTGGGTAATTTAAAAAATTCCAGTTATAATTAACATCACTATCTACCAGAGCTGACTTTTCCATTCATTGAAAATTTATCTTTATTGATTCTAATAAACTTATTCCCTAAAGAAGACCCACAGGATCAGCTGCAACATCATCTGAAATTTTATTCCCATCATTTGGGGGCTTATCTTTTAGAACAATTCTTAAGAGTACAGGTGCAAGAAACGTAGTTCCTATAACCATTAATAAAATAGCTGCTTCAAGAGAAGGAGTTAATAACTTAGCGCTTGTTCCTAGCCCAAGAAAAATTAAACCAACCTCTCCTCTAGGCATCATACCCAAACCTACAACTAATCTATTTGTAGGTTTATCACTTGAAAATACCCATCCGGCTGCAATTTTTCCAATAATCGCAACAACTAATAAAAATCCTGCAACTACAAGAGCTGATCTGCTTGTTGGATCAAGTGGATTGATAACAGACAAATCCATTCCAGCTCCAACTAATACAAAGAAAATAGTTGCGAATAAGGAAACTAAGGGTAAAACAGATTGTTGTATTGCATGATTATTTTTAGAACTACTAAGAATCAATCCAGCTGCAAAAGCCCCTAAAGCTGCTTCCAATCCAATGGCTGTTGCCACGAAACAACACAATACAAGTATCACAAAAGAAGCTACCACCACGGCTCCAGGAGCCTTTAATCTATCTAATAACCAATCAAAACCTGGAGCAGCTGTTCTACTTAATGCAATAGCAGCAATAACAAACACTACTGCTGCTGCAACTAATTTAACAATGGGAGCAATTTCTAAAGTACCTCCGGCAGCAAGGGCGACTACAACTGCCAGAATAACAATTCCCAAAATATCGTCTAACACTGCCGCACCAATAACAATCTGTCCTTCTCTGGTTTTCAAATATCCCAATTCACCGAAAACACTTGCTGTAATTCCTATACTTGTGGCTGTCATAGATGCTCCAGCAAAAACTGCTGGAATTAGATCTACTTGGAAAATAAACATTAATCCAAGAGTTCCAAACGCAAAAGGTAAAATTACGCCAGCCATAGCAACAGTAAAAGCCTGAGCACCGACAGCTACCAATTCCTCTAACTCACTTTCTAAGCCTGTTAAAAATAAAAGTGCATATAAACCAAGTGTTGCTACTGCTTGGAGCGAGGGAAAGCTTTCGAAATAAACATCTGGTACTGCTTCGGGGGGGATTGACGCTAATGAACTAATAACATTTACAAGTCCCTCATTTAGTTCAGTTCCAGCTGAGGGCGGTATCAATAAATGGAATCCTGATGCTCCTATTACAACCCCTGCAAGAAGCTCACCTACAATCGTTGGTAAACTTAGTCTTACTAATACTTCTGCTAATGCTCTTGCTGCTAAAAAGATCAATAAAAATCTTATAACTCCGATCAATGTTTCAGCAACTTCTAAATCATGTGCACTTAATTCAGCAAGTAAAGAGTACATTTAAGTGTAAAAAATAAACTACCTAATTGGAAGATAGTTTATTGAGGGCCCACTTTAAGGAATATGTAAGAAAAAAGCAAAAATACTCAACAAGTGTGGATCTGAAGTTACAACAAAGAAATTTTCTAAAAAATGGCTATTGTCTGTTATATGGCTAATCCAATGAATTCCAACGAACCCTTTGATCTACGCTTGCCTACACCAGGCTGCTATTTAGATCCTGAGAAAGCTGGGATGGATTCAGATGCTGTTTTTCAAGGAATGACAGCCCATCTTTTCTACACTCTTGGAAAGTTAGCAACCTCTGCAAGTCCTCACGACTTATATATGGCTTTGAGCTACGCAGTTAAAGATAGGCTAATGACAAGATACTTGGCCAGCCAAGAGATCATAAGAAAAAAACCACAAAAAACTGTGGCTTACTTATCAGCAGAATTTTTAATAGGTCCTCAATTAAGTAATAACCTCCTCAATCTTGGCATAACTCAAGAAGCGGAAGACGCATTAAAAAGATTTGGTATTGAATCTTTATCAACAATACTCGAAGTAGAGGAAGAGCCTGGATTAGGTAATGGTGGTCTTGGTAGACTTGCTGCATGCTATATGGAATCATTAGCATCTCTACAAGTGCCAGCAGTTGGTTATGGTATTCGCTACGAATTCGGCATATTCAATCAATTAATCAGAGATGGTTGGCAAGTTGAAGTTACTGACAAATGGCTAAAAGGTGGATGGCCTTGGGAACTTCCACAACCTGATGAATCATGTTTTGTTGGCTTTGGAGGAAGAACCGAAAGTTATAGAGACGATAAAGGAAACTACAGATCAAGATGGATACCTTCTGAACATGCAATAGGGGTCCCTCATGATGTTCCAGTCTTAGGATACAGGGTAAATACATGTGACAGATTACGACTTTGGAGAGCTGATGCGACAGAAAGTTTTGACTTTTATGCTTTCAATATTGGTGATTACTATGGAGCAGTAGAAGAAAAAGTTGCCTCTGAAACTCTTTCAAAAGTTCTATATCCAAATGATGGAACAGACGAAGGTAGAAGATTAAGACTCAAACAACAACACTTCTTTGTAAGCTGTTCTCTTCAGGATATGCTGAGAAGCCTTGAGCAAAGATCAATACCAATAACAGAATTCCCTAAGCATTGGACAGTCCAATTAAATGATACCCATCCTGCCATAGCTGTTGCAGAATTAATGCGACTTCTTATCGACCAATATCAAATAGGTTGGGATAAAGCTTGGAACATCACAACTTCCTCAGTTGCATATACCAACCACACATTACTGCCAGAAGCTTTAGAAAAATGGGATTTAAATTTATTTAATGATCTTCTTCCTAGACATTTAGAAATTATTTATGAAATTAATTGGAGATTTCTACAACAATTAAGACTACGTTATCCTGGTGATGACAAAATCCTTCAAAAACTCTCAATAATTGATGAAGAAGGCTCGAAATCAGTTCGGATGGCTCATTTAGCTACAATTGGAGCACATCATATAAATGGTGTTGCTGCTCTTCACTCAGATCTAATCAAAAGACAACTTCTGCCTGAATTCGCAGCTCTGTGGCCTAAAAAATTTACAAATGTAACTAATGGAGTTACTCCAAGGAGATGGGTTGCCCTATCTAATCCATCACTATCGAACCTTTTAGAAGAAGAAGTTGGTCCAAACTGGATAACAAATATGGAACTTCTTAAGAAGTTAGAAGAAAAAAAAGATGACAACGATTTTTTAGACAGATTTGAGGAAACCAAACTAAATGGTAAAAGGAAATTAGCCAGCTTTATCCATTCGAAAACTGGAATACTGGTAGATCCATCAAGTTTATTTGATGTTCAAGTAAAAAGAATTCATCAATATAAAAGGCAACATTTAAACGCCCTACAAATTATTGCCCAATATTTAAGAATCAAAAATGGTACAAACAAGTATGAAGTCCCAAGAACAATAATATTCGGAGGTAAAGCTGCACCAGGTTACTTTATGGCAAAGCTAATGATTAGATTCATTAATGGTATTGCTGATGTGGTTAATTCTGATCCAGATATGGATGGATTATTAAGAGTCGTTTTTCTACCTGACTATAACGTTAAACTTGGTGAAATAGTTTATCCAGCAACGGATCTTTCAGAACAAATCTCAACTGCTGGAAAAGAAGCATCTGGAACTGGAAATATGAAGTTTGCCATGAATGGAGCGTTAACGATTGGAACCTTAGATGGAGCGAATGTGGAATTAAGAGATCTTGTGAAAAAAGAGAATTTCTTTCTTTTTGGTAAAACTGAAAGCGAAATTATGGACTTAAAAAATAATAACTACTCTCCCAAAACTTTTATTGATCAATGTCCAGAACTCAAAGAGGTTATACGCCTAATTGAAATTGGCCACTTTAGCAATGGGGATAAGGAATTATTTAAACCTTTATTAAATAGTCTTACAGGCCATGACCCATTTTTTGTTATGGCTGACTTTGAAGATTACTTAAATAAGCAGGACGTGGTCAGTGAATGCTGGAATAATAAAAAATCTTGGAATAAAATGGCATTATTAAATACTGCTAGATCAGGATATTTTTCTTCAGATAGATCTATTAGAGAATACTGTAAATCTATTTGGAAAGTATCTCCAATGCCTGTTGAAATTACTTGCGACGTCGAAGAATTAACTAATTAATATTTTTCTTATCTGGTGAATCTGGGGTTTGATGAAATAATCTATTCAAAATTAATCTATCCATATTTAATGGGTCTGGGGCTAATTCATTTGCAATTTCTTTAAATTTTGATTCAATATTGTTTGAAATTTTTGTATCAAATATTCTTTCCATTAATGCTTCAATTGAATATAAATATGCATTAACACTTTCTAGTTCATCTAAAGCTTCAGTAATCTCTGTATCAGAAATATGTTTTTCCTTTGAACTATTATCTTCATTACATTCTCTTTCAGATAATTGTCTCTGCAAATCATCAGTTACCTTAGTACAAAGAGTTCTGAACGATTGAATAGATGCCCAATTCAATTCTTGTTGCTGCTTAAAAGTAGGAAATTCTCTAATTAGACGATCATGCTCTTTATAAAATCTCTGACAATCAGAGCATTGACATGGTTCTTCAGTCAAAAGAAAAAATAATTCTTCCTATATCATCTCACTATTTGGGCAAAATTGTAGGACCATCCAATAATTCGTCATTTTCATCGAGTGAATCCGGACTATCTGGCAAAGGTATCTCAATACTAGTAACCAAATTAATAACATCTCTTAATCTCATAGAATCAGCAAACCATCCCATTGCTTGCTCGGCATCGCCTCTTTTTTCTGCATCATTTGCTTGATCTTCGTGAGCTTCCGCCAACAGAGCAAGCCAGCAAAGGCATCTTGCTTGAACTATTGAAAGATCTAAATCATTAGGTTGGGATTTAGAAATGCGTTCATGCTCTTGTTGAATTAAGAGCTTTAAACGCATATCGTGCAACTTAGCCATAAAAGATTTATTACTAACTACACGCTAGCTAGAGAGTAGAAAGTTTGCACACATACTACATATAGTTTTTTATTTTACGGGACTGGCGGGAGTCGAACCCACGACCTACGGTTTAGGAAACCGTCGCTCTATCCTGCTGAGCTACAGCCCCAATAGATGATTTTTGGGGTATTTAGCATTATGCTAAATAAAAGCAGGAGAGGCAATCGCAAGAAAGTTTTATTTTGTTTCCAAAATAAAACTTTCTTGAGGAAAGTCCGGGCTCCCACATGGTCAGGCTTGCTGGGTAATTCCCAGTGCGGGCAACCGTGAGGATAGTGCCACAGAAACATACCGCCTAATACTTTATGTATGGCAAGGGTGCAAGGGTGTGGTAAGAGCGCACCAGCAACATTGAGAAGTGTTGGCTAGGTAAACCCCGGCTGGGAGCAAGGCTTAGTGGATTTATGACCATTACACAATCTACTTTTAAGCGCCGCTTGAGACTGTGAAGTAATTCCAGTTCTAGATAGATGATTGCCCATCTTAATTAAGATGAACAGAACCCGGCTTATGACCTGCTTTCTAATTGTTGTGATTATTCAAATCAGATGACAAATATAATTAACGCAAAGAGAATTGATCAAATAACTACTTTTTTAGAATCTTTAAATATTAAATCAAAAAGATTTTCTGAAATAATTAGAACTCAAAATATTTCAATTATTCAAAATTTTAATCAAGCGTTTATCCACTCCTCTGAGGACAAAATATTTAATTATGAAAAATTAGAATTTTTCGGAGATGCGGTCCTCAGATTAGCGGCTTCTAATTTTATTGATAAAAAATATCCTCAAATGAGCGTAGGTGAAAGATCAGAGTTAAGAGCACAAATTGTAAGTGATGAATGGTTAACTAAATTAGGGGGAAAAATTGATATTGAAAAATTAATAATTAAAGGACCTAAAGCTCTTGGTGATGAACATTCAAAAAATACAATTATTGGTGAAGCCACAGAAGCTTTAATCGGTGCTGTTTACAAATGCTTTAATTCTATTCAGGAAGTAAATATTTGGTTAGATGATATTTGGGAGGAAGATTCAGAAATATTTTTAAAAGCTCCATATAAATTCAAATCTAAAACAGTATTGCAAGAGTGGTGTCAAAGTAAAGGTTTTGATTTGCCAGTCTATAAAATAATTGAAGTATCAAAGAAAAATGGGGACCCTAAAAGATTTTCTTGCGATATATTTATCAAAGGATCAAAAGAATCATCTGCATTCGGCAAGTCTCATAAACAAGCAGAAACAAATGCAGCTAGAGTTTTGATAGAAAAATTTATTACTATGGGTAAAATCTAATTTTTATACTATTTCTAAATTAGTTAGCTGAAAAGTTATGAGTTTATCCCAATTACCCCCTTCAAAGAGAACCGCTGCTCTTTTTTTTGTAACTCTTTGTACAAACCCTTTATATCCTCTGTAAATCGAATTGACGTCTTTTACAACAACAAAAGATCCAGGGAGTATGGGTTTAGTGGATAATTCCATAAAACACACTTTCTAATAAAGTATATGATAAACAAAAATGAATGGTTGACTGTTGGATTGATAACATCATGTCATGGAATTAATGGACAAGTAAAGATTAAATCTCTAAGTGATTTTGAAGAAAGATTTTTAAAACCGGGAATTAGATGGTTGCAAAAAGAAAATGAACCTCCTTCAAAGATAGAACTTATATCTGGTTTCAAACAGCCTGGTAAAGAAACCTTCATAGTTAAGTTTCAAGGAATCAATACAAGAAATCATGCAGAACAACTGAAAAGATTTAAAATTCTTGTAAAAGCCGATACATTACCCAAATTAAATAAGGAAGAATTCCACTTGTTAGAACTAGTAAATCTCGAGGTCAAGACTTTAGAAAATGATGAGTTAAAAAAAATTGGGAAAGTTATCAATTTAGAAAATGAGAAAAATAATTTACTTGTTATTGAACTATTTAAAAATCAAAAAAAAGTTCTCATACCATTTGTTAAAGAAATAGTCCCATTAGTGGATATAAAAAATAATTTTCTAATCATCAATCCCCCAAATGGTCTTTTAGAGCTATAAATTAAAAAATTGAAAATTTCAAAGAAACTGATCATTCAACTGTTACACTTTTAGCTAAATTTCTTGGTTGATCCACGTCAAGTCCTCTATGAGCTGCAATATGATAACTCAATAATTGTAAAGGCAGTATATTAAGTAAAGGTGAAATCCATTCATTAGAGGAAGGAACTTTCATTAAATAATCAAAGATTTCAGTTCCATTACACTCAGGAGCAATCCCAATCAAATATGAATCTCTAGCTTTTGCTTCTTGAGCATTACTGATTACTTTATCAAAAACCTCACCATGAGAGGCAATAGAAATTACGGGTACTTTTTTATCTAATAAAGCGATTGGACCATGTTTCATTTCACCAGCAGGATATCCAGCTGCATGGATATAACTAATTTCTTTAAGTTTTAAAGCGCCTTCAAGGGCAATAGGATAATTTATT
Organism: Prochlorococcus sp. AG-347-M23; assembly: GCA_003278855.1. Taxonomy (GTDB): domain Bacteria; phylum Cyanobacteriota; class Cyanobacteriia; order PCC-6307; family Cyanobiaceae; genus Prochlorococcus_A. The sequence goes on from QCCU01000009.1 coordinate 42,909, forward strand.
CCTCTTCCTAAAAAAATAACATCTTTAATATTAAAAAAGTCATGTGCTAGCTTTTCAGAGGATTTATTATGTTTTTCTAATAGATCCTCCAGTAATGGCGGAAGTTTTATAAGTTCGTTTATTAATTTACCTATTTCATCAGGACTTTGATTGCCTTTAATTTGAGCAAATTTTATGGCTAATCCATAAAAAGAAAGTAATTGAGCAAAAAAAGTTTTTGTTGCTGCAACTCCAACTTCTATTCCCGCACAGATATCAATTATATTCGAGACCTGCCTTCCTATTGAACTCTCTTTTCTATTTGTTATTGCAATAAGATTGGGTTTAAATTTTTTATTTTCAATTGAAGAACGTCTTTTAATTTCCATATCGATAGCCGCGATTGTATCAGCAGTTTCTCCCGATTGAGTGACTCCAATAGTTAATGTATTTGGCAAAAGAGGAGGTGGTGAATATCGAAATTCGCTTGCATAAAAGACATTCGTAGGGATACCTGAAAACTGTTCTAATAAAAAGCTGCCCACCATTGCAGCATGTTTACTTGTACCGCAAGCAATAATTTCAATTCTTTCTATTGATTCAAAAAAATCTGTATCAAATGGATATTTGATTTGATATTGACCATTATCTGAATTCTTAATTAAATAATTTTCCAACCAGTTTTTCGCAGTCTGTGGTTGATCATATATCTCTTTCAACATATAGTGTTTGAAATTCATCTTATCCATTATTTGCTCTGAGACTTTTAAAGAAACTGGATTTCTATATTGTCTCTCGTTACTTGAGTCATATATTTCAATTCCTAGCGGAGTCAACAAAGCTATTTCTTCATCCTCCATAGGCAAAATAATATTCGTAAAGTTTGCAATGGCTGGAGTATCGCTAGCACAAATAAATTCTCCTTCACCCAAACCAATAATCAGGGGCGCTTGTCTTCTCGCAACTACTAAAGATGTTGGAGCACCAGACCATAAAACTGCTAAAGCGTAAGATCCTTCTAAATCCGATAATACATTTCTCACAGCTACTAATAATGTTGACCCATTATTCTTGAGATTAAGTTTACTTAATGTGTTTAACTCCCTTTTAATTAGATGGGGAATTACCTCGGTATCTGTATCAGAATTAAAAATAATACCCTCTGCCAATAATTTATTTTTTAAATCTTGGAAATTTTCAATAATGCCATTTTGAACAACTGCTATATTTCCTGAACTATCGATATGAGGATGTGCATTTTTAACTTCAGGCTTTCCATGAGTTGCCCATCTGGTATGACCTATACCCACCGTTCCAGGAATATTTTGATCATGAAGATTATTTATTAAATTCTTAAGTTTTCCTTCTGCTTTATTACAAGAAATACAATTTGTTTCAGAATCTATTATTGCAATACCAGCAGAATCATAACCTCGGTATTCAAGTTTTTCTAAACCATTAATTAATAATGGTAAGGCTTTTTTATATCCAGTTACAGCAACTATTCCGCACATACGAATTTTTTTTTCAATTATATTGAAATAAAATGCGTATTTACTAAAACATGGACTCTCTTAAAACTGCACTATAAAAATTAATATGCTAAGCCCATACTCCTAGAAGTCTCATCTCCTAAATAAACACGAATACTTAAGAAATCTGTAGGACATGCTGTTTCACATCTTTTGCAACCAACACAATCTTCTGTTCTAGGGGATGAAGCTATTTGGCCAGCTTTACAGCCGTCCCAAGGCACCATCTCTAAAACATCAAGTGGGCAAGCCCTTACACATTGGGTACAACCAATGCAAGTGTCATAAATTTTAACTGCGTGTGACATGTAAAAATTGTCTTTTGAACCTCGTTTTATAATACTATTGTCTTACAAAGAAATTAAAAAAATTAAGATATGCTTCACTCTTGTTAACTCTAGGGCATAAAATCATATAGATAATTAGTAATTTCCATAAACTATGTCACAAGAAATCCTCGAAAAAGTCTGTTCTATTGTTTCAGAACAATTAAGCGTTGAGCAAGGAGAAGTCAAATCAGATTCAAATTTCCAAAATGATTTAGGTGCAGATTCTCTAGATACTGTTGAATTAGTAATGGCTCTTGAAGAAGCATTTGATATTGAAATTCCTGATGAAGCAGCTGAAGGAATAGCAACTGTTGGCGATGCGGTAAAATTCATCGAAGAAAAAAAAGGTTAGTATAGAATGCCAAATTTCCATCGAGTAGTTATTACTGGTATCGGAGCAGTAACTCCAATTGGTAATAACATTGATGAATATTTAGTGGGACTTCAAAAAGGTACTAATGGGGTTTCAGATATTACTCTCTTTGACCCTGATCAACATCCATGCAAATTTGCGGCAGAAGTAAAAAATCTTCAATCTGAAAATTTTATTGAAGCTAAAGAATCCAAAAGATGGGATCGTTTTTCCAAGTTTGGAGTTATTGCTGCAAAGCAAGCCTTTAATGATTCTGGACTTGAAATTACTGAAGCTAATGAATCAAGAATTGGAGTGATTATTGGTTCTGGTGTTGGAGGCTTACTAACTATGGAAAGTCAAGCTCAAATATTGAGTCATAAAGGGCCTAAAAGAGTAAGTCCATTTACAGTGCCAATGATGATTCCGAACATGGCCACGGGATTGGCTGCAATCGCTTTGGGAGCAAAAGGACCAAGTTCCTCTGTTTCCACTGCTTGTGCTGCCGGTTCAAATGCAATTGGTGATTCTTTTAGATTACTCCAACTTGGAAAAGCAGATGCAATGATCTGTGGGGGAGCAGAAGCAAGTATTACCCCTCTCGGAGTAGCTGGTTTTGCCAGTGCCAAAGCTCTTTCTTCCAGAAATGAAAGCCCTCAAACTGCTAGCAGACCTTTTGATGCTGAAAGAGATGGATTTGTTATTGGAGAGGGATCTGGAATTCTTGTTTTAGAAACTTTAGAAAATGCACAAAAAAGGAATGCGAGAATCTATGCAGAAATAGTTGGATATGGAACAACATGTGATGCACATCATATAACTGCTCCATCTCCTGGCGGGATTGGAGGCGCCCAAGCTATCAAATTAGCAATTGAAGACGCTTGTCTGAGCCTTGAAAAAGTTGATTATATAAATGCTCATGGAACAAGTACATCAGCTAATGATAAAAATGAAACTTCTGCAATTAAATCTATTTTTAGAGACAGATCTTACCTCATTCCTGTAAGCTCTACTAAGTCGATGACAGGTCATCTCCTAGGAGGCTCAGGAGGTATAGAAGCTGTAGCTTGTATACTTTCTTTGACACATAATTTTATCCCTCCTACAATTAACTACGTTAATCGAGATCCTGAATGTGATCTTGATTATGTACCAAATAATGCAAGAGAAGCTCAAGTAAGAGTAGCTCTTTCAAATTCTTTCGGCTTTGGTGGTCACAATGTTTGCCTTGCTTTCAGCAAAATGAATTGAAGACAACCAATTCTTTATTTCCAACTTAACTTATTTTAAAACAATGGTCGCTGCATCTGTTTCATTAGAATCACTTTGTGTAAATAGTATAAGAATGCTTGCTGTAGATGCAGTAAATAAATCTAATAGTGGACATCCTGGATTGCCAATGGGATGTGCTCCTATGGGTTATGCATTATGGCAAAACATACTTAATCACAACCCTAATAACCCAAAATGGTTCAATAGAGACCGTTTTGTATTATCAGCTGGTCATGGTTGTATGCTGTTATATTCCTTACTTCATTTGACAGGATATAAATCAGTTTCCATAGAAGATATTAAAGAATTTAGGCAATGGGGATCAAAAACTCCCGGACATCCAGAAACATTCGAAACTGAAGGTGTTGAAGTTACAGCTGGGCCTCTTGGAGCCGGAATTTCAAATGCAGTTGGTTTGGCAATAGCTGAAACACATTTAGCAGCTAAATTTAATAAACCTGATTGCAATATCGTTGATCACTATACTTACGTAATAATGGGAGATGGCTGCAATCAAGAAGGTATTGCATCAGAGGCATGCTCATTAGCTGGTCATCTTAAGCTTGGAAAATTAATTGCACTCTATGACGATAATCAAATTACAATTGATGGGCGAACCGATGTTTCTTTTACCGAAGATGTCTTAAAAAGATACGAAGCTTATGGATGGCATGTACAACATGTTGCAGATGGGAATCATGATGTTAAAGGAATCACTGAAGCTATAGAGAAAGCAAAATTAATTACAGACAAGCCTTCAATTATAAAAATTTCTACAACCATAGGTTATGGTTCTCCCAATAAATCTGATACTGCTGGAATCCATGGAGCAGCTGTTGGAGAAGAAGAAGCTGCATTAACGAGAGAGTTTCTAAATTGGGAATATCCTCCATTTGAAATACCAGATGAAGTATATGCGCATTTTAGAAAATCAATAAACAAAGGTGAAACTTTAGAGAAAGAATGGGAATCTAAATTTGAAGAATATCAAAAAAAATATCCCTCTGAAGGAGCCGAGTTAAAAAGAATGTTAGAGGGTCAATTACCTGAAAATTGGGACTCAGACCTTCCTTCTTATACGCCAGACGATAAAGGATTAGCTACCAGAAAACATTCACAAATATGTTTGGGTGCTCTAGGTCCTAACCTACCTGAATTAATTGGCGGATCTGCAGATTTAACACACTCTAATTACACAGATATAAAAGGAGAGACTGGATCATTCCAACCACATAGCCCTGAAAAAAGATATTTACATTTTGGTGTCCGAGAGCATGCAATGGCAGCTGTACTTAATGGAATTGCCTATCACAATAGTGGTCTTATCCCTTATGGTGGGACCTTCCTTGTTTTCGCCGATTATATGAGAGGCTCAATGAGGCTTTCAGCACTTAGCGAATTAGGAGTAATCTATGTCTTAACTCACGATTCAATTGGTGTAGGAGAGGATGGCCCAACACATCAACCTATTGAAACTATCCCTTCTCTTCGCGCCATGCCTAACATGCTAGTTTTCAGGCCTGGAGATGGCAATGAGACTAGTGGAGCTTATAAGCTTGCTATTCAAAATCGAAAAAGACCTTCTGCCCTTTGTTTAAGTAGACAAGGTATGCCTAATCAAGAAAATACTTCGATCGAAAAAGTTGCTCTAGGAGCATATGTAGTTTCCGATTGTGAAGGTACACCAGATCTAATATTTATTGGTACTGGAAGCGAACTGAATCTTTGCATTGAAGCAAGTAAAGAAATTTCCAGTTTAGGTAAAAAAATTAGAGTTGTTTCTATGCCTTGTGTAGAACTTTTTGAAGAGCAAGAAGAATCTTACAAAGAAAGTGTTTTACCTAGTAGTGTGAAAAAGAGAGTTGTAGTAGAAGCTGCCCATTCATTTGGTTGGCATAAATATACAGGTTTTGATGGAATTTGCATTACGATGGATAGATTTGGTGCATCAGCACCAGGTGGAGAATGTATGAAAAATTTTGGATTTACGGTCGAAAACGTAGTTAATAAGACGAAGGAAATTCTATAACTATTAATTGATAACTAGATTGAAGAATTGCATTCTTCAAGCTTATCTTTTAACTGATCAAGAGATTCATCAGAAATCTTTGAATTCATTGGACAATGTTTAGGGCCACACATTGAACAAAACTCAGCCTTTTTAAAGATTTCTTCAGGCAATGTTTCATCATGGTACTGCTTTGCCCTTTCAGGATCTAATGAAAGTTCGAATTGTTTATTCCAATCAAAGTTATACCTTGCATGACTAAGTTCATCATCTCGATCACGAGCTCCAGCTCTATGTCTTGCTATATCAGCAGCGTGAGCAGCTATTTTATAAGCAATTAAACCTTCTCTTACATCTTCTGCATTTGGTAGACCTAGATGTTCTTTTGGCGTTACGTAACATAACATAGAAGTTCCATACCACCCTGCCATCGCCGCCCCAATAGCACTTGATATATGGTCATAACCAGGAGATATATCAGTCACTAATGGACCAAGCACGTAAAATGGGGCTTCTGAACATTCTTCCATTTGCTTTCTCACATTAAACTCAATTTGGTCCATAGGTACATGACCAGGACCCTCAACCATTACTTGAACATTATGTTCCCATGCTCTTCTAGTGAGCTCGCCTAAGGTCTTCAATTCAGCTAGCTGAGCATCATCAGAAGCATCATGCAAACATCCAGGCCTTAATGAGTCTCCAAGAGAAAAAGTACAATCATATTTCTTAAAAATCTCACAAATGTCGTCAAACCTTGTGTAGAGAGGATTTTGCTTAAAATGATGTAACATCCATTGGGCCAAAATACCACCACCCCTACTGACAATTCCAGTAATTCTTCCTTTGACTTTCGGCAAATGCTCTATTAGTAGGCCAGCATGAATAGTTTGATAATCTACGCCCTGCTGACAATGTTTTTCAATAATATGAAGAAAATCATCTTCAGTTAGTCTATCTATTGAACCATGTACACTTTCTAATGCTTGATACACAGGAACTGTTCCAATGGGAACAGGGGATTCATGAATAATTGCTTGCCGAACTTCGTCTAAATTTACTCCTCCTGTAGAAAGATCCATAACCGTATCAGCCCCATATTTAACTGCCAGTTTTAGCTTCTCTACTTCTTCATTGATATCACTTGCATTAGGGGAAGCACCAATATTGGCATTAACTTTGCATCTTGAAGCAATGCCTATAGACATTGGCTCAAGATTCAAATGATTAATATTAGCTGGGATAATTAATCTTCCTCTTGCCACTTCTTCCATGATTAAAGAAGAAGGAAGATTCTCTTTTTTAGCAACAAAATCCATTTCTTCAGTAATATATCCATTTCTCGCAAAGTTCATTTGAGTTACATTCTCTTTCCCAAGGCGAGGCTTAATCCACGAACTTCTCATAATTTACAATTTTTTTAAAAGTGTTATTACTAAAGTTCGATCAAATCTTCACTTCCCTGCATCAAGGTTAATGATTCAGGTTCAAAGGGTATGATCTCAGCTAAGTTATAATTCTTAGCACCCCTAGTATTAATATTATTAATAGCTCTTTTCTAAAAAATAGTCATCTCATGTTGCGTAAAAATAAATAAAAAGATTTTATTTAGCTTTTTGATAAGACTTTATCTTTTTTAAAATATTTTTTCTATCCAATTGTCTGCTTATACCCCTCTCCAAAATAATTACAATCCCCATTAAACCAATAGGTAAATAAAAAATCTTCCTAGAATTATCCCTAAATATCAATCCGATAGCAGATATGAGGACCATGAAAGGAGCTACAAAGGATAAAATCAATTTTTTATTAAAATTCATTTACCAATTTTATTAATTTTTTCATTGTTTAATTTTACTATGGATTCTGTTATCACTTTAACTCCAACAGCAATAGCTCTCTCATCTGGATCAAATTTAGAGCTATGAAGCGGAGCACATCCATTTGAATTAGAAACCCCAAGCCTAAACATAGCTCCTGGAATATCTTTTAAAAACTCAGCGAAATCCTCAGCTCCTAATGATGGTTTTTGTAATTCGATCACATTTTCTTGACCCAAAACCTTAATTCCTGAATCTCTAAAGACTTTATTAATTTCAGAATTATTATTAACTGCCGGAGTGATTTCATTAAATATTACTTTTGCTTCAGCTCCGCAACTATTAGCTAATAAAGTTATATTTTCACTGAGCCAATTACCAATATTCTTAAATAGTTTACGATTAGTGCATCTAACAGTACCAATTAAATTAACCTTTTCTGCAAGAACATTGAATGCATTGCCACCATTTATTTTCCCAAAAGTTATTACTACAGGATCTAAAGGATCTAACTTCCGAGTTATTGATTCTTGAATTCCCGAGATCACTTTAGAGGCTGCCCATATAGCATCAACACCCTCATAAGGTCGAGCACCATGTCCTGATTTTCCTTTAATCTCTACCTTGAGTTCTCCCGCAGCTGCAGTTAAACTCCCCTCTTTAATACCAATAGTCCCTACGGATAAATCTGGGTAGACATGGACTCCCAAAATATGGGTTAAACCATTAATTGCACCATCCTTAATCATCCATCTAGCTCCGCTCGCAATTTCTTCAGCAGGCTGAAAAATTATCCGAGTCCCAAAATTTAGTTTTAAATCCTTAATAATTTTTGCCACCCCCAATCCAATCGATATATGCAAATCGTGACCACAGGCATGCATAACACCATCTACTTTTGAAGAAAAACCTAATTTGGTTTCCTCAAATATTGGCAAGGCATCCATATCAACTCTTAAACCTATAATGCCCTTATCTAAGGGCCCAAAATCAGCTACAACTCCGGTCCTGCCAATAGATTCTCTAACGTTCCAACCAATATTTTTTAAAAAACCACTTATCAAAATCGCCGTTTGATTTTCAAGTCCACTTAATTCCGGATGTGCATGGATATGTCTTCTTAAGTTAATTAATTCATCATTAAACGAATCAATTTTTTTATACAGTTGATCTCTATTCATCACTTATTTTAAATCGATAAAATTCATTAAATCTCTAATTGGTTGTGGAGGCCATCTTCTTATTTTTTTCAACCATTCTTCATCACTATATCTAGGATCTAATTCAGTTACCGCTATCCAATTACTCTCTGCTTTCCCAGATTCACCCTTGGACCAATTCAAAGCTGTTAAAGCTGCCCTAGCATCAGCAAAAGTTGGATAACGTCTAATTAATTTTTTTAATTCTATTTCAGATTCATCAATATTCCCCAACTGCAAATCTGCTAACGCCATACTCGATCTAGCCATTGCAAATCCAGGATTATATAAAGCAGCTTTTGAAAAAAGATCTCTAGCTTTTTCCCAATGTGATGTTGATCCCTCTACATTAGCCAAATTATATAATGCAGAAAAATTTTTACTATCTTGCGATATAACAAACATATAATCTTCTTTTGCTTGCGCCCATAGACCCAATGCTTCCTCTGCTATCCCCCTGTTAATATAGGGGTCTATTTCAGTAGGATTAAGACTTATTGCCTTATTTTGGTCATCTATCGATCCCTTTAGATCTCCAATAACAAGTCTTACATTTCCTCTATTACTTAAACCCGCAGCATCATCGGGATAAGAATCGAGATATTGATTCCATTCTTGTAAAGCGAGATTAAATTTTCCGCTTGAACTTAAATCTAAAGCATTTTTAAACAAATCCTCTCTAAAAGATAATGAATAGGATGGTGCAATATAAAAAATATTGAAAAAAATAAAAATTAATAAAAAACAAACCTTAACTTTTTTAAAAGTTATCATCTTTTGAATCAATGTACTTTTTTCCTAAAGCAGTAAGCACCCTTCCTCGAGGTGTTCTCGTGAGAAAGCCAATTTTAATGAGATATGGCTCAACTACAAATTCTAACATTGAAGAATCATCGCCCAACCCAGATGCAATTGAATCAAGGCCAGTTGGAATATTATTGTTTTGGTTAAGAAAAGATAAATAGTGTCTATCTAAAGAATCCAATCCTTTCTCGTCTATTTGGTAAGAATTTAAAGCTTTTTTTATTAAATTCACTGAGATAGTATTAGTTTTCAAAACAACTTGAGCATAATCTCTGACTCGTCTTAATAATCTTAAAGCAATTCTTGGAGTCCCTCGAGATATCTTTGCCAAATCATAAGATGCTTCATCTTCTAAATTGAGGTTTATTAAACGGGAGAAATTAACAATAATTTGTTTTAATTCATCACATGTATAAAATTCAATTTTCTGAGATATCCCAAATCTGTCTCTTAGAGGTGCACTTATTGAGGCTAATTTAGTTGTCGCGCCAATCAGAGTAAACTTAGGAAGATTAATTGTTCTGCAACGGGCTCCTCTATTAGCTCCCATAGTTAAGTCAAGTCTAAAATCCTCCATTGCAGAATATAACAACTCTTCAGTTAACCTATTTAAGCGATGTATCTCATCTATAAATAAAACTTCACCTTCTTTTAATCCAAGAAGTAAACCTACAATATCTCTTGGTCTTTCAATCGCTGGTGCAGTGGCAATCCTACATTTTGTATTCAATTCGTGGGCTATCAAAAAAGCAAGAGTAGTCTTACCTAGACCAGGCTGTCCATATAAAAGAGTATGCTCCAAAGGTTCTTTTCTAATAATTGAAGCATCTATCGCTATTCTTAAAGAAGATTTAAGTTGTTCTTGGCCAATAAATTCTTTTAAATTAAGAGGCCGGGCTAAGTTCAAATTATTATTTCTCTTTTCTTCTGGAATGTTTTTTGAATCAACTAGCCTAAGTTCTTTTTTACGAAAAGAAAAGTCATTATCGCCTATATTGGAAGAAATTATTGCCATAATGAAAGGTTAATTGCATTTGTTCTGAGTAGAAAGATTTTTTACAACTAAAATGGCAAAAAATTCAAACAAAGTTAAAAAAAATACTAATAAAGCAAATAATTTTAAACTTCTAGCTGATAATAGATATGCAAAATTTCAATATGCAATATCTGAAACAATCGAAGCTGGAATTGAGCTTTTAGGAACTGAAGTAAAGTCCATTAGAAACGGAAAAGCAAATTTAAGAGATGGATACTGTTCATTTAGAGATGGTGAGATCTTATTATTAAATGTTCACATTTCCCCACATAAAAATGTGGGGTCTTTCTTCAATCATGATCCATTAAGAAATAGAAAGTTGCTACTACATAAAAAAGAAATAATAAAATTGAAATCTAATACTGAAAAAAAAGGAATGACTATTGTTCCATTATCTATTTATTTAAAAGGCTCATGGATAAAACTAACTATCGGAGTTGGTAAGGGGAAAAAATTGCATGACAAACGCCAAGATGAAAAACAAAAAAGTATAAGAAAAGAAATCAACTCTGCACTAAAAAGATAAAAATATTATGCAGAATTAATGAGACTATTAATCTAAACTGACTGAATTTGGAGGTGGGGAAGGATCTGGATCTGCAATTAACATATGCTGTAAGACTGTTTCAGGTCTCTCACTATCTCTCCAGCGAATCTTATATGCAGGCATCTTTGTACCTCTACTTGTAGTTTGCTCAACTGGTTCAATAACCCACCCTCTTCTTGATCGGCCTTGAGGATTTCTTTTTACTACTGCATCCGCGTGTTTGAAACGGAAACCAACACGTTCACCACTCATTTAAAAATTTCGTATTGGAATATTTTTCTATTTTACTTCATTCAAGGGTAATTTTTCATTTTTTTTAGAAGTTATTTCTGGTTTTAACAATGGGAAAGGTATTACATCTCTAATTGATGCGCTATTAGTAATTAACATAATCAGCCTATCAATGCCTATGCCTAATCCTCCTGTGGGCGGCATGCCAATCTCTAAAGCATTCAAGAAATCTTCATCTATGCAGTGAGCCTCAAGATCTCCTTCATCTCTAAGAGATTGCTGTAATTGCATTCTTTCTCTTTGATCTACTGGATCTATCAACTCACTAAACGCATTTGCCAGCTCGCGCCCAACAATGAATAATTCAAATCTTTGAACCATCTCTTTATTATCATGATGCGGCCTAGCTAAAGGAGAAATTTCAACAGGATAATCAATAACAAAAGTGGGTTCTATAAGTTTTGATTCTACTTTTTGCTCGAATACCTCATTTAAAAGTCTTCCCATAGTATTTACTTTATTAGAACAATCAACATTGATATTTTTAACGGCTTGTTTTGCTTCTAGAAAGTCTCCACAGAAAGAATCAAAATCAATCCCTGTATATTTTTTGACAATAGCTTTCATAGATATTCTTGACCAAGGCTTAGAAAAATCAATTTCTTTATTTTGATAATTTATTATTAAAGACCCACATGCATCAGCTACAATATCTTTAATCAATTCTTCAGTTAAATTCATCATATCTACATAATCAGAATAAGCTTCATAAATTTCAACTGAGGTGAATTCTGGATTATGCCTTGTACTTATCCCCTCATTACGGAAGATTCTTCCCAATTCATATACTTTCTCAAAACCTCCAACAACCATTCTCTTTAAATGTAATTCTGTAGCTATTCTTAAATACAAAGGAATATCTAATGTATTGTGATGAGTTATAAATGGTCTTGCTTCAGCACCACCAGCTTCAGATTGGAGAATTGGAGTCTCTATCTCTAAAAAATTTCTATTATCTAGCCATTTTCTTATAAAACTTATACATTTCGCTCTGGTTTTAAATACATTTTTGGAGTGAGGATTTACTATTAAATCTAAATAACGTTGTCTATATCTTTTTTCAATATCAGTCAATCCATGCCATTTATCTGGGAGAGGTTGTAATGATTTGGATAACATTTCCCATTTTTCTACTTTAATTGAAAGCTCACCTTTATTAGTTTTTTTAATAGTTCCATAGACTCCTATCCAATCACCAATATCTACTATTTCCTTGAGATCTTCAAAAGAAAGTAATTTTTGTTTTTCTAAATTGAAATTAATAATCCTTTTATCTAAATAAAGCTGAATCTGACCTTCTTGATCGCTTATTGTGAAAAAGGCAATTTTGCCCATTACCCTTTTTGCTAGAACTCTACCAGCAATAGAAACACTGAAGTCTTCCTCTTGACCATTTTCTAGATAATCAAATTTTTGAATAAGAAAACTGGTAGTATGTGATACCTTAAAGCACTGTGCATAAGAAGCAAATCCTTTATTAATGAGTGAACTAGCTTTTTGTAAGCGCGCTTCTTTTATTTCGGACAAAATTTATTTAAATATATTTGTTTTATTTAATAAAATTATCAGACAATTGCTCAACTTGCCAAAGATGTTGCTGTTTCGCCAACTCTCTGAGATGCATAACCAATCCCTCTAACAGTTAATATTAATTCTGGATTTCTTGGATCTGGTTCCAATTTACCTCTTAGTCTTGCAACATATACATCTACAACTCTTAAATCTGCCGCTCTACGAGGAGGATAGCCCCACAGCTGTTCCAAAATTTCTGCTCGAGGAACAACCTTACCAGGTTCATCAAATAATAACTCTAGGAGACTAAATTCAGTATAAGTTAAACTAATTCTATCTCCAGCTCGAGAAACTTGTCTGCGATTAGTATCAACAACTAAACTTCCAAATTTCATCACTCCTTTTCCTGAAGGAACTTCTTTGGTTTCAGTAACCGATACAGTTGGCCCCATTCTTCTCAAAATTGTTGCTATTCTGGCCTCTAACTCTTTTGGGCTAAATGGTTTAGATAAGTAATCATCAGCTCCTAAATCCAAACCAGCAACTCTCTCTGAAATGGCTTCTAGAGCGGTTAAAAATATTATTGGTACTACTGACTCAGCTCTAATTCTTCTACAAACAGCAAATCCATCCATTTTGGGAAGCATAACATCAAGAACTATTAAATCAGGGGAATCCCTGTGAAAAGATTCAAGAGCTTCTTCGCCGTTAGTGGCTGAATAAACTTGATATCCAGCTAGTTGAAGCCTCGTAACCAATACCTTCAAAACTGCTGGTTCATCATCAACAACTAAAATTCTTGCTTTTGACATAGTTAAAAAAGATTTCTCGATATTTCAAAGCAAAGAACTATTGCATTGAATATTTATTCTAACAATTAAAAATATAACATTACGAACCCACATAGAGATATTCAATAGGTTTAAAGAAATTTAAAATAATTCGAAGATATAAATTTTTTAAAGCAATTTTTACTTCTTGACGAAATTTATTACCACAATTTTCTTCTTGAAAATTTAAACATCCTTATAAGTTGGGAGCAAATAAAGGGAGCAAACAAACCTGTCAAAAAAACTTCAGCTAAGATATTTTTTACACCGGGAATAAACATTAAAAAATTACCATCTGAAAGATTTCTAAACAAAATTTGTACAAGATAAAGAGTACCGCATAAAAAACTTCCAAAAGAACAAATTAAACCGTACCTAAAATGTCCCACCAAAATATCACTATGTGATTTAATTCTCCCAAAGAAAAATCCACAAAAAATTAGGCCTGGAATTTGAGTAAAACTTTCATTTAAAGTTAGAGAATCCAAGATGAGACCTAAAAACAAACCAAATACTAATCCATTAATTGATCCATTAATCATTGCCCAAGGCAATAACCAAAATAACGGCCAATAAGGCTGAACACCTAAGAATCCAAGCCAACTAGGGTGCCACAAAAAAATAATTGGGATAAAAATAAAGCTTATAATGGATAATTTTTTGATAAAAAATTTATTCATTAAATATTTAATTTCAAAATTTGCACCCAATCAATTAAGTGAGGTTTTGCGAAAAGTGAAATTTTTGCCGTTTTTTTTGATCGGGATGTCTCATCTATAGATTGGACAATACCAATGGGGATATTTGGAGGTAACAAAGAACTAGCAGGAGAAGATGATACAAAATCTCCGACTTTTATATCAGCCTCTTTTGAGTAAAGTATTAAAATAGGATGATCATCTCCTGAACCAACCAGTAATCCATTAATTTGACTTCTATCAATCCATACACCTAATTTACTTTCCGGAGAAGTTATTAAAGTAACCGACGCAGTAAATAAAGAAGTATTGTTTACTCTTCCTAATAATCCTCCTGGGCCAGTGACAGTGCTACCAATTTCCACTCCATCTTTTGAACCTTTGTTTAAAATTATTTGTCTCCACCAACCTCCTGTTTTTCTCGAAATAACTGCTGCTGAAATATTATCATTATTGGATGATTGTTGAAGAGATAAGATTTCCCGCAATCTTATATTATCCTTGTTCAGAAGATTTGATTTTATTAAAGATTCTTGATTGATGCTCTTTAGAATAACTTCTTTTTGAAATTGACCAGGCCAAAAAGGCCTAGAAATAAAGTAAAAAAAATCTTTATATAAAGATCCTTTTGAAATCCTTACAAAGACTAAAAATAAAAAAATTCCTAAAAATATCCAAATTTTCTTTTTATGCCACCAACGACTAGAAGAAATCCGTCGGATATTTAACATATTATTAGTCTCTTATCGCGTTCCTTATAAATTCTGGAGTATCAACAACTCTTTTAAGTTTTTTAAAATCATCAAGAACCTCCCCACATCCATTAACTACACAAAGCAGGGGGTTTTCTGCTATGTGAGTAAAAATTCCCGTTTCATCACTCAATAAATCATTAATGCCTCTAACTAAAGCTCCACCACCTGCAAGCATAATCCCTCTATCAACAATATCTGCGGCAAGTTCAGGAGGAGTTCGCTCTAAAGTTCTTTTTACAGCTTCAACTATTTTGCTAAGTGTTTCAGCCATAGCTTCTCTAATTTCTCCTGAAGTTAAAGTGACTGACCTAGGAAGACCAGATAAAAGATGTAAACCTCTCACCTCTAAAGTAGTTTTATCAAATTCATCATCTGGGAATGCAGATCCAATTTTAATCTTGATATCTTCTGCAGTTCTTTCTCCAACAACTAAATTATGAACTTTTTTAAGGTATAAAGCAATTGATTCATTTATTTCATCGCCTGCTATTCGTACCGATTCACTTAATACAGTTCCACCCAAACTTAATACTGCAACCTCAGTAGTTCCACCACCAATATCAACAATCATAGTACCAATTGGCTCAGTTACTGGTAATGATGCACCTATTGCTGCTGCAACAGGTTCATCTATCAAATGAACTTCTCTAGCTCCTGCTAATCCAGCTTCTCTTACTGCTCTTCGCTCGACACTTGTAACTCCACTTGGAATACCAATAACTATTCTTGGAGCAACTATACCCTTGCCTTCGTTACATTTTTGAATAAATGTTTTAATCATTTGCTCCGCAGCATCAAAATCTGCAATAACACCATCTCTAAGCGGTCTTACGGCTCTAATATTGCCAGGAGTTCTTCCAAGCATTAACTTTGCTTCTTTACCAACAGCCAATGGAATCCCTTCCTCTAAATCCATAGCTACTACAGAAGGCTCTTGTAAAACAACGCCCTTACCTGATACATGTATAAGGGTGTTGGCCGTCCCCAAATCTATGCCAATATCTCTAGAAAATTTAAATCTGTTAAAAATCACAATAGAAATTCTTTTTTATAAATAATATATCTATTTTTTGTTAAGCTTTCATAATTCTCTTGTTTAGTTATGAATAGCACGCATAACTTTGAGCAGAACCTAAAAATGTGAGTAGTATGAAAAGAAAAAATTATGGAAATTAACACTATTAACCTGGTTGGCAGAGCGGGTAGAGAACCTGATGTCAGATATTTTGAATCTGGAAGTATCGTAGCTAATTTCACTCTTGCAGTTAACCGAAGAAGTAGAGATGAGGAGCCTGACTGGTTTAATTTAGAAATATGGGGTAAACAGGCGCAAATAGCAGCAGATTACGTTAAAAAAGGATCTTTAATTGGAATCACAGGAAGCTTTAAAATTGATAGTTGGAAAGATAAAAATACTGGGGAAGATAGATACAAGCCAGTTGTTAGGGTAGACAGGTTAAACTTACTAAGTTCTAGAAAAGAATCTGATAATAACCAATATTCCAAAAGCAATAACTCAAGTGAAATTCCTTTCTAACCTCTATTTTTTTTTCAAAAATCTAATAAGTATTCTTATAAAAAAATATAAGAAAATTAAAATTAAAATTGGCTTTACAACATATTTGATTTGATCTAAGTAAGTTTCAATGATTGAATAATTTTCGCCAAATAAATAACCTGCATAAGTGAGTATTGCTACCCATATCAAGCTCCCAAATGTAGTCCAAATCAAAAATTTTCTTAATGGCATAAGTTGTATGCCAGCTGGAACTGAAATCAAAGTTCTTATACCTGGTACTAATCTACCCCAAAAAACTAAAGAGACCCCGTACCTATCAAACCACCTTTTACTTTTACTTAAATCATTAGAAGAAATACCAAGATATTTTCCTTTTTTTTCTAAGAAATTTGAAAGTCTTTTTTCATTTACTAATCTTCCTAAATAATACCAAGGCAATGATCCTAAAATAGTTCCAAATAATCCCCAAAAAACTAAAATATAAAAATTTAATTTTTGTTGATAAACTAAAAAACCTCCCAAGGGCATAATAATTTCCGAGGGTATCGGGGGTATTATATTTTCTAAAAACATAGCCAAACAAATAGTTAGGTATGCAATTATTGAATTCTTTTCAACAGCCAAACTAATGTAATCTGGGATTGAAGTAAGGAAATTTACAAAAATTAGACTCAAACTTAATATCTATAAAGCTCTGGTTTATAAGGGCCATCAACAGAAACATTAATATAATCAGCTTGTTCCTTAGTTAATTTTGTTAATTTTGCACCAATTTTATCAAGATGTAATCTAGCCACCATTTCATCTAAATGTTTTGGTAAAACGTAAACCTCCTTAGCATATTTTTCTGACTTATTAAATAGTTCAATTTGAGCAAGGACTTGATTAGTAAAAGAATTACTCATAACAAAACTTGGATGCCCAGTGGCACAACCCAAGTTAACTAATCTACCTTCAGCTAAAAGGATTATTTTATTGCCACTGGGTAAAGTTATGTGATCAACCTGCGGCTTAATATTTTCCCATGGATAATCTTTTAATGAAGCCACATCAATTTCATTATCGAAATGGCCAATATTACAAACTATGGCCTCATCTTTCATCTTGACAAGATTTTCTTTTGTTATTACCTGATAGTTCCCAGTTGCCGTAACAAATATATCTATATCCTCCACAACATCGTCTAATGTAACAACACTAAAACCTTCCATTGCCGCTTGAAGAGCACAAATTGGATCAACTTCAGCAACTTTTACAATTGCACCAAGACCGCGTAATGACTGAGCTGAACCTTTACCTACATCTCCAAAACCCATTACTAAAGCAACCTTCCCAGCAATCATCACATCGGTAGCACGCTTTATGCTGTCAACTAAAGATTCTCGGCAACCATACAAATTATCAAATTTGCTCTTAGTTACTGAATCATTAACATTGATAGCAGGGAAAGGTAAAGCATTTTGCTTTTGCAGTTGATAAAGTCTCGCAACTCCAGTTGTCGTTTCTTCAGTGACACCTATGATATTACTTTTAATTCTAGAATAAAAGTCACTATCATTTTCCAACTTGGACTTAATGGAATTGAATAAAGCAATTTCTTCTTCATTATCGGGATTATCTAAAACAGATAAATCTTTTTCTGCTTTACTACCTAGTATCAATAAACCTGTTGCATCTCCCCCATCATCAAGAATCATATTTGGAAAGTCTGAACCCCAATCAAGAATGTAGTGGGTATATTGCCAATATTCATCAAGTGTCTCACCTTTTTTTGCGTATACAGGAATTCCTTGATCCGCGATAGCAGCAGCCGCATGATCTTGAGTTGAAAAAATATTGCATGAAGCCCATTTCACTTCTGCGCCGAGATCAACGAGAGTTTCTATTAAAACTGCTGTCTGAATAGTCATATGAAGACTTCCAGCTATTTTTGCACCTTTTAGTGGCTTTTCAGACTGAAATTTATCTCTAAGTGCCATTAATCCAGGCATTTCTGTTTCGGCAATTTTAATTTCTTTACGTCCAAAATCTGATAAAGAGATATCAGCAATTACGTAGTCTGGAGTAGAGGTTTGAACTGAATTTGCGATAACCATATCTAGTAAGTTCTTTTTCAATTAAACTATAAATGATTTTTGCGTAAATTTGTGTTTGTTGAGAATTTAAAAGAGACTTTAAATTTAGGGAAAAAACTCTCACACAAATTAAATCCCCAATCAATTGTGTTATTGCAGGGTCCAATTGGGGCTGGGAAGACTTCATTTGTTCAAGGGATTGCTAAAGGCTTATCAATCTCCGAGGACATCACAAGCCCTACATTTGCTTTATCGCATCACTATAACTCCGGAAAAATTCCGTTAATTCACCTTGATTTATACAGGTTAGAAAATATTTCTTCAGCAAAAGAAGTTTTTTTTTCAGAAGCAGAAGAGGCAATACAAAAACAAGCCATTATAGTAGTTGAATGGCCAGAATTAATAGAACCAGTTATTGATAATTTCTGGAAAATAAAAATTAGTTACGCAAAAAACTATGGAAGACACTACGAAATAAGAGATCCTAAAAATTTATTAACCTTCTCATAATATGGCTGTTGCTCTATGGCGCCTTCACCAAGACAAGTTAATAATCCACAAACACTTGCGAACTTAATGCAATCTTCTATCTCTAGTACATTTGAAGGATAGCCATTAGAAATTAATTTTGAAATTAAACCAGCTAAAAAAGCATCGCCTGCGCCTGTTGTATCAACAATTTTTTGTGAAGAAGGAGTTTCTGTCATTCCCTGCAATCCATTAATAAACCATACAACGGGATTTTTTCCATCAGTTATTACCACATCTGGTCTATTAGACAATTGTTGAGATATTAACAAGGGATTTTCATCATTAAAGAACAAAGTTGCTTCTTCCTTGGCAAGTTTTAAAACATTTGCATGATTTAAAAATTTTTTGATTAAATCAATTCTCTCGGCTTTAGTAATTCCTGATGAAAAACTTGAATGATCCCAAAAAGCCTCTCTCCAATTCACATCAATAACTATTTTGACTTCAAATTTCTTAGCATGTTCAAGAATAAAAAAAATAGTCTCTGCTGATATTGGAGATGATAATAAGATTGTTCCAATAACCAAATATTTTGTTTCTAGAAAAGATTCCTCCAAATTTAAAAATTTTTTTTCAATTAATTTCTTACTAAGAACTTCATCTGCAAAACATGAATGAAAACTTTCCTCAAATCCTGAAAAAAAACGATCTCCAAATTGATCTCTATCTACATTAACCACGCGAGTAGATGAATCACTATTTAATTGCAAAAAATCTAAATTAACGTCTAATTCATTAAATTGCGTAATGAACTTTTTTCCATAATCATCACTACCTAAACTTCCTATAAATATTGAATCTATTTTTAATTTTCTTAATGCACAAGCAACATTCGCCGGCGCACCACCCAAAAAATCTGTAAATCCTCGATTTGACTTATTTCTGATTCTGTCTATTAAAGCCTCTCCAATACATATGACTTTTTTCTTTTTCATAAAATGAACGCTTTTTCTTAACTAAGAATAATTTATTAAAAACGAATAATTTTTTTTTGAATTAAAGTTTAATTAAAAGAATATTCATGATGTATTTAAATAAATCTGAAACTTGGAAGTGGAAAAATTGGGAAATTTCTTGGTCTTTATCAAAAGAATCTAATTCTGAAAAAAATATTAGAATTCTATTAGTTCATGGATTTGGGGCATCAAAAAACCACTGGAGATATAATCAGGAATTTCTTGGAAAATTTTATAACTGCTACGCAATTGACTTATTAGGATTTGGGAAAAGCAGTCAACCTAGTGCTTTATTAGATTACGAACCTGATAAAGAAAACTCAATTAAATATTCATTTGACTTATGGGGTAATCAAATATCAACATTTTGTACAGAAGTAATAAAATCTCCTGTTTATTTGGTAGGCAATTCAATTGGCGGTGTTGTTGCATTGAAAGCTGCTGAAATCCTCAAAGATAATTGCAAAGGTGTTATTTTGATTGATTGTGCACAAAGAACTATGGATGATAAACGTTTAAAAAAAAGTGATATTTTAATGAACCTATTGAGACCCGTCCTTAAAACGATAGTCAGACAAAGATTAATTAGCAATACACTTTTTACTAGGGCTGCCAATCCAAAAATTATTAAAAAAATACTTGAACAAGCTTACCCTACAGGAAAAAATATTGATAAAGAATTAATTGAAATACTATATCAACCCTCACAAAGGAAAAACTCTAAAGAAGCATTTCGTGGTTTTATTAACTTGTTTGATGACTATCTCGCAACTGACCTTTTCGATAAGGTGAATGCTCCAATCCAATTGATTTGGGGAGAAAAAGATCCATGGGAATCTCTAAATGAAGCAAGAGAGTGGAAGAAACAATTCAGAAATATTAAAAGATTAGACATTATTGATGGTGCTGGTCATTGTCCTCATGATGAAGAACCTGAAAAAACAAATAAGTTAATGAATGAATTTATTCAAGAAACAAAGTAAGCTTCTACATTATCACTGAGTCTTCTCAAGCCTCTTAATCCATCTCGTTCTAGATTTCTTACTCTATCTCTACTTATCCCTAGTACTCTTCCTATACCTGTAAGAGACATTGGTTCATCTCCATCCATTCCGTATCTCATTCTTAAAACTCTACATTGCAAATCAGGCAATTGATGTAAAAGAGAATGCAGATCACCCCTCATACAATCCATCTCTATTTGTTCATCTGGCAAATCCTCGCCCCCAGCGAGTAAATCTAATAATACAGTGTCTTCGCCATCGCCAACTTTCGTTTCAAGGCTGACTGGCTGCCCAGCTTTGCACATCAAATCTTTAACATCATCTTCGGGAAGCTCTACGTATTTAGCAAGTTCAGTTACAGTTGGAGTCCTAGACATCTCTTGACTGAGCTCTCTTTGACCCTTTTTTAACTTATTCAACATTTCAGTTATGTGAATTGGTAACCTGATCGCCCGACTTTTTTCAGCTATTGCTCGTGTAATACCTTGTCTAATCCACCAGTATGCGTATGTTGAAAACTTATATCCTCTGGCTGGATCAAATTTTTCAACTCCCCTGACTAATCCTATAGTTCCCTCCTGAATTAAATCTAAAAGTTCCATATTTCTTTTTGTATATTTTTTTGCAACGCTTACTACCAATCTTAAATTTGCTGCAACCATCCTCTCTTTAGCTCTCTGTCCAGCTCTCAATCTTTTTTTAATTATAGAAGTAGATAATTTTAATTTGGTCGATAATTCGTCAATACTAGGCTTATCTCCTGTTAATTCGATAATTTCTAATTCTGCTCTCTCAACATCCATATACTCCTGAACTTGTCGACCAAGAGTAATTTCTTGCTCATGAGATAGCAATGGAACCCTTCCTATATCCCTCAAGTAGGATCGAACAAGATCCACATCATTACTAGCTTTTATACTTGCGATTGACGCTAGTTTATTTTCACTTATTGTTTCAGAAGACATGAAGGTTTAATGATGTTTTGTAAACAATACCATTAAGAAATGTAAAGTTAAACAAAAAAATCCACAATTTTACAAAAATGAGAATAAATACCTATTAAATTTAAGCTAAAGTAGAGCTTAATAGCCATTTTGCTGTACTGAGATAAATAAATACACCAGCAATATCAGTTACGGTTGTAATGAAAGGAGAGGACATTAAGGCTGGATCCAATTTCATTCTGTCAAACAACAAAGGAAGTATCGCGCCTGTTGTGGCAGCTAAAGTTGTTATTGATATCAAACTAATTCCCACTGCAGAGGCAATTAAAGGCCCTTCTCCTTGCCACCAAGCGAAAGGAAATACTACAAGCATCATAAAAACACCTAGAAGAGCGCCCGTTATTGCCTCCTTAAATACCGCCTTAATAGCGCCAAGAGACTTCAGTTTTTGGGTACTTAAGCCTCGAATGACAACGGTTGAACTTTGAGCGCCAACATTTCCTCCAGTGCCTATAAGTAGTGGAATAAATGCAGCTAATAAAACTATTTCTTTTAATATTTGATCATTCATAGCAATGACTTTTGTAGTTAAACCATTGGCTAAAACCAAAATTAATAACCATAAAATTCTTCTTCGAGCAATCGTAAACAAACTACTTTGGAAATAATCATCTTCATCACCAGGTTGTACTGCTCCCGCTGCATAAATATCTCTTGTGGCTTCTTGTTCTATGACATCAATTAAATCATCTACGGTTACTATCCCAACAAGTCTTTTTTCCTTATCAACGACTGGTAGAGCTAAAAAATCATATCTTTGTATTGCTCTAGCAACCTCTTCTTGATTCGTATTAGTAGCGATATTAACTACATCTCTTGTCATAACGTCTCCAATTGGCTTAGAAGGATCAGCAGTTACAAGGTCTCTTAAAGAGAGAATACCGGTTAAATGTCTTTCTTTATCTGTAACATATAAACTATAGATAGTTTCAGTAAATGGGGCTCTTTTTCTTACTAAAGAAAGAGCCTCCGCTGCTGTTTGCATCTCTTTAAGATCTATAAATTCAGTTGTCATTAATCTTCCAGCAGTTTCAGGTTCATATCCAAGTAATTCAGCTGTAACTTTCCTTTCGCCAGGACTAAGAGCAGATAAAAATTTTCGTACAACTTTTGCAGGTAATTCATCAAAGAGTTGAACCCTATCATCAGGAGACATTTTTTCAACGATTTCTAAAACTTCCCCTGAACGAAGTCTTTCTAATAAAGTTTGTTGAACTACTGGATCTAAATATTCATAAACCTCAATTGCTTCATTTTTCTTTAATAATCGAAATGCTAGTGCCTGCAATATGAGTGGAAGACTTCCAATAGCATCTGCAATGTCAACAGGTTGGGATGGCTCTAAAAGTAGCTTTGCCTCATCATAATTTCCTGCAATGAGCAATTCCTCAAGTTGAATAGTAATATTTTCTCTAGTACTTAAATCTGAAGATAACGATGTAACTGTCTCAAGATTATTTTCATTCATAAATATAATCCCTTATCAAAGTAACAACACCATTATATGAAATCTAAGTAATTTTTCTACTTATCCAAAAGCCGAAAAGCATTATGAATAAATTTCCGATGATGATTAAATTAAAAAAAATTATAAATTTTATCCAATCCCCTTGATTTAAGATTTTATACAAAAAATATATAAATCCGCTAAAGGATGTAAAGCAAGAAAAGAAGCCACTCAATAAAATTTTTTCAGTTGAAGGATTTAATCTTCTAGAGATAAAAAAACCCACTAAAAAGGATCCGATTATTGAAATAAAAAAATTATTATTTATAGTTAATCTTAAAAAAGTAGCTAGGTAAGCAGTTAAAAGAATATAAATAAAATTATTTATTTTCACTTTAAAAAAGTTCAATAAGAAAATAGCCTAAATAAAAGAAAAGGAATGAAAAAAATATCACTTCAATATAGTGAAAAAATAGTCGTAGAAATTTTCTCTTTTTAAATAAAACAAAAAGTTGATATATAAATGAAGAAAATGTACTAAAACATCCTAAAAAACCAACATAAAATAAGACTAATATTTCGTTATTAATAAAATTTAACCCCACTAAATTGCCTAATATAAATGATGAAAAAAAATTTACTATTGAAGTATTTTGAATATCAAAACCGACACTTTTTTTAAAATTATTTTGTATAAATATTCTCAGTATTAATCCAAAAGTACTGCCAAGTAAAATTATACTTATTGAACTAAAATCCAAAATTTACATTTTTATCCAGCCTTTTAAAATCTTATTAGGATGATCTAAAAATTTATTAGAAGCTAATTCAACCCTAACCCAAGTTTCATTTTTGCTGACTTTCCAATTACGTAAAACTGATAAAGTTGTACCTATATCAAGAACTAATAATTCCCTAGCATAAATTTTAGGGCAAGAATAAAGAGAAGTATTAGAACTTAATATGATTTCATTTGTATTATTAGGGAACTTATTTAGATTTAAACTTTTTTGGATACCACCAGCAGGTAATGTAATTGGAGCAATTAATGCAAAAGTAATTAAACAAAAATTCTTGAGAACATTATTAATCATATGTCTAAAGTTGCCATATCTAAGTTGCTACTATGAGTTTCAATAAATTCTCTTCTTGGTGCAACTTTATCTCCCATTAATATATTGAATATTCTGTCAGCTTCAAGTGCGTCTTCGATTTCAACCCTTTTCATCATCCTCGTTTGAGGATTCATAGTTGTATCCCATAATTGTTTTGGCATCATCTCACCTAATCCCTTAAATCTTTGAATATTGTAATTTGCATTTTCTCCAAAGCCTTGAATTGTATCCTTTAATTGATTCTCGTTATAACAATAATTATGATTCTTTCCTCTTTCAACTTTATAAAGAGGGGGACAAGCAATGTATATAAAACCTTTCTCAACAAGTTCTCTTTGGTATCTGTAAAAAAATGTCAGCAATAAAGTTCTTATATGAGCACCGTCAACATCAGCATCCGTCATAATTACAACTCTATGATATCTCAAAGAGCTCTCGTTGAACTCCTCACCTTTTATTCCTAACCCTAGAGCTGTTATTAATGATTGTATTTCTGTATTTTTATAAATTTTCGTATCATCAGTTTTTTCAATATTAAGAATTTTACCCCTAAGAGGCAAAATAGCCTGAAAATTTCTATCTCGTCCTTGTTTTGCAGAGCCACCAGCTGAATCTCCTTCAACTATATAAATTTCTGATTCTGAGGGATCTCTAGAACTACAATCTGCTAATTTGCCCGGTAATGTAGAACTTTCTAGAACACTTTTTCTTCTTACTAATTCTCTAGCCCTTCTCGCAGCTTCTGCGGCATTAAATGATTGAATTGCTTTTTCAAGAATCAAGTCCAAAATTCCAGGATTAAATTCCATATATTTTGTGAGAGCCTCCCCAATGAGAGAATCCACAATTCCCCGAACTTCAGTATTTCCTAATTTTGTTTTTGTCTGACCTTCAAATTCGGGATCTGGAACTTTTACTGATAAAACAACAGTCAAACCCTCTCTAATATTTTCGCCAGCTAAATTTTTTTCAATATCTTTTCTTTTGCCTCTCTTTTTTGCAAGATTATTGAAAGTTCTTGTCAGAACTGTTTTTAGCCCTTCAATATGAGTTCCTCCATCAATAGTTCTAATATTATTTGCAAATCCTAAAATATTATCTGAATATACATCAGAACACCATTGCAAAGCTGCTTCTACGTATACATTTTCTTTCTGTGAGTCAACATAAATTATTTCAGGATGAATAGAATCTTTTTCAGCATTCATGTATTCAACATATTCTTTAATACCTCCTTGATAAAGATAAATTTCTTCTTTAAAAGAACCATCAGATAATTGATTTCTTTCATCTCTAAAAACAATTTTTACTCCGCCATTAAGATAAGCTAGCTCCCTTAATCTAGATGAAAGAAGAGCATATTCAAATTCAATCCCTCCTGAAAAAATTGTTTTGTCGGGTTTAAAGCAAATAGTTGTCCCTTTATTAGATGCTTTGCCAGTCTGCTTTTTAGTTTCCAAATCACCCTTTGATACACCTTTTTCAAATCTTTGATTAAATTCGCTTCCATCCCTATAAACAGTCACATTAACCCATTCACTTAGAGCATTTACTACAGATATTCCTACTCCATGCAAACCCCCTGAAACTTTATAACCACCACTTCCAAATTTACCTCCTGCATGAAGAACAGTTAGTACAGTTTCTAGGGCACTTTTCCCTGTTCTGGGGTGAATATCTGTTGGAATACCTCGTCCATTATCAGAAATTAAAGCAGAACCATCTGCTCGAAGAACTATTTCTATGTGATCACAATGTCCTGCAAGTGCTTCATCAACCGAGTTATCAACTACTTCATATACTAAATGATGTAATCCCCTAGGTCCTGTTGAACCAATATACATCCCAGGACGTTTACGAACTGGTTCTAACCCCTCTAAAACCTGTATCTGTTCTGCGCCGTAATCATTTGAGATTTTTTTAGATCTTTTGTCCTCACTCATTTAACATAAAAAAAATATTAGACTTTTAAAATGTTATTTTTAAAAGGTCTTTCATTAAACTTACCACCGCAACAAGATATAGGCTCATTGTCAATGAAAAATTTAATCTCTCTAATTATATAGCTAATATTTTTTTCTTCAGAAATTCATATGTCTTCGTCTCTACCTCATGTAATAATTTTAATTGGGCCTACTGCAAGTGGTAAAACAGAATTAGCTATTGAAATTGCAGAATATTTTAAAACTCATATACACAATATCGATTCAAGGCAAATTTATAAGTCCATGGATATTGGAACGGCCAAACCATCTTTAATCCAACAAAAAAAAATAAAACATTTTTTAATAGATATTGAGGAACCAATCAATCCAATTAATGTAAAACAATTTCAAGAAATTGCTAAAAAATCTATCAAGGGAGAAATTAAACAAGATAATTTACCTTTTCTTGTTGGAGGAAGTGGGTTGTATATGAACTCAATAACAAAAGGATTTTTTGTACCGGATGTCCCTCCTCAAAAGAATTTCAGAAGACAACTAGAAGAACTTGGTCAGGAAAAATGTTGGGACCTGTTAAAAAATTGTGATCCATTATCAACAGAAAAAATCAATTTTGCTGACCACATTAGAACAATAAGAGCTTTAGAAGTCTTCTACGTAACAGGTAAACCTTTATCAACTTTGAAAGTTCAAAAACCGCCTAACTGGAAAATATTAGAGCTTGGATTAGATAGAGATAATTTAAAAGAAAGAATTTTTCAAAGAACAAAAAATATGTTTTTATCTGGAATTATTGAGGAGACAAATTACCTTATCTCTAAATACGGATTTGATTTGCCAATATTAAAAACCATAGGTTATCGAGAAGCTAGGGATGTTTTAAATAACCGTTCAACAATTGACAAAGCGATTGAGTTGACTACTACAAAAACAATCCAATTTGCCAAAAGACAAAAAACTTGGTTTCGTAATAAAAATAATCCTCTTTGGC
>QCCU01000010.1 GCA_003278855.1 Prochlorococcus sp. AG-347-M23
CAAAATGGATTTTCAGTCCCTTTCATTTGGAATGCGGCGCATTGGATGGATTCGCTTTTGGGTTCAGTCCATTTTAGGTGTTGTTGTTGCAGCTGTTTTGCTTTTTTCAAATGTTGTAAATAACAGCGAAGGACAGCTTGGCTTAGCGCCTGGTCTATCACTTACAACAATATCCCTGATTTTACTACTTTTTAGTCTTTGGCAAGGTTGGTTAATAGTTAGAACAGGAAGGGCAATTGCAAGCAACGCAAGACCCTCAAGAGGACAAACCGGTAAATTGATAAAACGAGGACTAATAGTTGATTTATTTGGAATTTTGTTTGGATTAATTGGATATCAAGCTCTTATGGGAGCTTTATTCATACAAGCATCCTCTCAAACGACTGGACAATTGATAACAGCAACATCTGATATCCCAATTACTGGTCTTGAAATATTATCAGTTCTCAGCAACACGCAAGTTATCGCTGCTCATTTTTTTGGACTTTGTTTTTCTTTATGGCTTTTAAGAAGGATTTACAAATGAATTATTAATTTTAGGTAATTCATCTAAATTACCTCTCCAAAATAAATCTGGTTCTACAGGTGTAAGAGATATTTTATTTTCTTGTATTTGAGATACATCGCTAGGCCAATTCTTAGGACCGTAACCTTTCGATTTAAGATCTAAAACAACTTCTCCTGCTAACCAATAATAATCGTCACCCCTTGGGTCTTCCCTTTTGGAAAATTGATTTTTATATTTTCTTACCGATAATCTTGTCCAGGATAATTCTTTTATCTTGTTTTTTTCGCAGGGGGGTATGTTCAAATTTAATAAAAGTGAAGCTGGCCAACTATCGTTAATTGCTTGTTCGGCAATATTCATTGCAATTTCTCCAGCAAATTCAAAATTTTTCCATTTAAAACTAGCAACACTTATTGCCATTGAAGGAACATTTTCTAAAGTTCCTTCCATAGCTGCAGCGACTGTGCCTGAACAAAAAATATCTGTCCCTAAATTGGGTCCGTGATTTATTCCGGATAGTACCAGATCGGGTTTGTGATCCAAGAGTTCAGATAGTGCTAATTTGACACAATCAGCAGGTGTGCCGGAACATCCCCAAGCTTCTATACCCTCTACAAATAATTCGTCAGCTTTTTCCACTCTTAATGGGGATTGCAAAGTAAGACCATGACCAGTAGCTGATCTTTCCTGGTCAGGACATACTACTTTTACCTTATGTCCTCTTTTTTGGGCTGATTTTGCTAAAGCTCTTATCCCCGCTGCGAAAACACCATCATCATTGCTAATTAATATATTTAACGGTTTCATTTATCAAGACATTTTATTTATGGACGATATTTAAGTAAGATAAAACAATACTTATTTTTACTATATCAGTGAGTCAAATTGAATCATTAAGTCAAATTGAGGAAAAACTAAATAATCTTTCTCTAACAGCAAAAAATAATATAGATAATTCTAATACTCATGAAGAACTGGATCAATTGAGAGTTGCCTTGCTAGGGAAAAAAGGTGATTTATCAATTATTTTGAAAACAATGGGTCAATTATCTGCTACTGATAGACCAATTATTGGCCAGAAGGCAAATTTAATGAAGATAAATTTGCAAGAACTAATAACTGAAAGAAAAAATAAACTAAACAGCGAAGCCTTAGATAAAAAGATTAAAAAAGAAAAAATTGATGTAACTATCCCTTCAGTTGGAACACCCCCTGGGAATAAACATCCCTTGATTTCAACTCAAGACGAAATAATAGATATATTTTGTGGTTTAGGATACTCAGTTGAAAGCGGCCCTGAAATAGAAACTGATTTTTATAATTTTGAATCTCTTAATATCCCCAAAAATCATCCTGCAAGAGATATGCAGGATACTTTTTACTTAGATGAAAATCGACTTTTAAGGACCCATACTTCTCCTGTTCAGATAAGGTACTTAGAGAAGAATCCTCCTCCAGTAAGAATTATTGCTCCCGGGAGAGTATATAGGAGAGATGCAGTAGATGCTACTCATTCCCCTGTATTTAATCAGGTTGAGGTTTTATGTATCGATCAAGACATTAATTTTAGTCATTTAAGAGGAACAGTTCTTACATTTTTAAAGGCCTTTTTTGGAGATATTCCTGTAAGATTTAGAGCTAGTTATTTCCCATTTACTGAACCTTCAGCAGAAGTAGACGTCCAGTGGAAAGGTAAATGGCTAGAAGTAATGGGTTGCGGAATGGTTGATCCAAAGGTCTTAGAAAAATTAGGAATTGATTCTGAGAAATGGACTGGTTTTGCAGCAGGATTAGGAGTTGAGAGATTTTGTATGGTGAGACATCAGATCGACGACATCAGAAAATTTTATACAAATGATATTAGATTCTTAGAACAGTTCTAATAGTATTTGATTTTTAAATTAGGATTGTCCAACAAATTAGTTTAAGATAGTCCTAGTTTTAATTTTTTGATTGGTACGTAAAGCAGGACTAATCGTTAATGATGGAAAGGAACTAGCTGTTCAAACTGCAACTTCTGTTCAAAAAAAATTGGAAAAATCTAATTTTGAAGTTGTAAGAGTTAGTAGCTCTGGAGGGATGGTTGGTTTCGCAAATCCTGATCAACATGTACGTCCTTTGGGATATACGAATTGTGTCCCTGAGGGGTTTGATTCATCAATGGAATTTGCAATTGTTCTTGGCGGAGATGGGACTGTACTTTCTGCTGCAAGGCAAACGGCACCTGCTAAAATTCCAATTCTTACAATAAATACTGGTCATTTAGGATTTCTTGCGGAAGCTTACTTATCTAACCTAGATGAGGCTATAGATAAAATAATTGTTGGAAATTGGGATATTGAAGAAAGAACTTGCTTTATCATTAGCGTAATGAGGAATGATCAGAGGAGATGGGAGTCTCTTTGCCTTAATGAGATGGCTCTTCATAGAGAACCTCTAACAAGTATGTGTCACTTTGAAATTTCTATAGGTCGACATGCTCCTGTGGATATTTCAGCTGATGGAGTAATTTTATCTACACCAACTGGTTCTACCGCCTATTCTCTAAGTGCTGGAGGACCAGTTATCACACCTGATTGTCCAGTGGTGCAATTAACTCCAATTGCTCCACATTCATTGGCATCTAGGGCATTGGTTTTTAATGATTCAGAGCCAGTAACTGTTTTTCCTGCAACTCCTGAAAGGTTAGTAATGGTTGTTGATGGTAATGCTGGTTGTTATGTTTGGCCAGAAGATAGGGTTTTAATAAGAAAAAGTAAACACTCAGTAAAATTTATTAGACTTGAAGATCACGAATTCTTCCAAGTTTTAAGAAATAAACTTGGTTGGGGTTTACCCCATGTAGCTAAACCTGATAAATAACAGTTACTTAAATTTATTTTTTCCCTTTTAATAAAAAAACAGGATTATTTGGTTCTAATCTTATTCCCTCAGCGATACTTAAGCTTTTATGGGTTTGAATTAAATTTAAATTTGTTTTGAAATTTTTATCTTCTAATTCCTCTTTTAATTCTTCAATAGTTTGAATGTCAATTATTGGGATAACGATAATATCTCCATTATTCATACTAATACCCAGTTTTTTTAATTATTTGAAGTTTAGTCTTTTTGTCACATCCTCCAATTATTAATCTATTAGGTTTTTCAAAAGAACTTAAATTTCTCGTATTCAAAATATTATTAATGTCTTCTTCAAAAATAAATTTTGGTTTAACGCTAAGCCTTTTTGAGTTTTCTAGTATTAATGACTTTGATCCAATCCTTTTATCGAAACAAAATAAATCTAAGTCAGGCCTTAATTTTAATGCCTCTAAACCTATTGACCCACTACCTGCTCCTATATCCCAAATGACCCCATTTTTAGGGAGCTCTAGATCAGCCAAGATTTGAACGCGAACCTCCCTTTTAGTCAATAAATTTGGTCTATCATCAAAAGTTTTAAAAATTTGGTCACTGATTCCGAAAAGAGGGAGATTATTATTTGAGTAATTTTTCTTTGTTTTTGTAAGAACAACAATGTTCAAACTTGATATATCTGAGGGTAATGATTCTTTAAGATTTAATTTTCTTATATTTTCTTTGTTGAAGCCTATTTCTTCACAGAGCCAAAAATCATAGAAATCAATAAGATGCAATTCTGATAAGTTTTCTTTGATTATTTCTAAACTTTTTTTATTTGAATCTGTAATAATAGACAAACTTGAAGGCTTTGCTTTAAGAGCCTCAACTAACTTAGTAGAATCTCTGCCGTGAATACTTACATTAACAGTATCTTGCCAAGGAATCTTTAACTTACTAAATGCTAATTGAATGCAAGTATTTGAAGGGTAGAAACTTAATTCATCCTTTGAAAAATTTTCTAGTAATATTCTCCCAATTCCAAACCAAAGTGGATCTCCTCTAGAAATTAAAATAACATCAGTTTTTTGAGATCTAAGCCAGTTAAGAAGTTCGCTATTACTGTTGCTCGAAAAAAATGATTTCTTTTTTAATAATTCATTTTCGCTCCATGGTTTAATTTCTTCAAGATATGAATTTGGAACTGCAATATGCTCTATTTCTAAAAATAGATTTTGTAATTTTAAAGATAGATCATCAAATTTATAAGAATTAATTCCAATTACATGAATTTTTCTATTTACTTCAGTCATCAATATTTAATGAAATGGAACTAAATTGTTTGAATGTTTTATTAAATTATCTTATTATTATTTGAGATATCATAGTAAATTAATTGTCTGAAAGGAGAAAGAGATTACATGATTTATTGTTAACTCTAATTAATAAAGATAGTGAATTTGAGTTTATTGAAGAAGACTCTAACGATTTAACATCAAGCTATTCTGAAAAAGACACGTTGAATTTATCTCGAGTTATAGAAAAAAATCGTAAAATAATCAAAAGATACCAAGCTATTGTAAGAACAGCTGTAACTTTAGATGCCCTTATGGATTCTGAAAATGAAGAAAATTACAAAATCAAATAAAAATATTTTTTTAAAAAAAATATTACCTTTATTTTTACTACTATCCTTTATTTTTAACCCATTAAAAGTATCCGCGGAAGTTGCAGAAACAGAAATAAATGGGGAATTTATAAATGCCAGCAGTGAGTTTTTAAGGGATTTGGACTTTGAAACTTGGCAATTAGTAGCTTATAAATCACCTCTTTTTGAAGATAAATTGATCTTGAGAGTAATAGGATATCCAGGAAATCTTAGGATTGATCATCCCACTGACTTGAGGATTGAATCAGGTAGAAAACAGTGGCTTTTAGATGATAAAACATTACTTAATGTTGAATTAGCAAATGATGGAAGACAAGCTGCAGCAGAATTCGATCTTGATGAATTGATTAAAAATTTAGATAAAAATAGACCATTAAGATTATCTTTGTCGGGAGTTTTTTCTGAGTTACCTGTTCCTCCTTTTGTTGTTAAAGAGTGGAGATCAATAAACTGAATTTGTTTTTGGAGATGACTGAGAAAAATGTAAACCATACAAAATGGATGAAAAGAGCAATTTTTTTGGCTTCTTTAGGTAAAAATACAACGAGTCCAAACCCAAGGGTGGGAGCAGTGATACTTGATAAGAATGGAAAGCTTATTTCAGAAGGGTTTCATTTCAAGGCAGGAATGCCTCATGCAGAGGCAATGGCTTTTAATAATTTAAAAAAAGATGCTAGAGGTGGGTCAATTTATGTAAATCTTGAACCTTGTTGCCACCAGGGTAGAACACCTCCATGTGTAGACAAGGTGATATCCTCTGGGATAAAAAGGGCTTATATATCTATTGAAGACCCTGATTTAAGAGTCGCTGGTAAAGGTATCAAGAAGCTAGAAGAAGCGGGAATACAAGTTCACTTAGGATTATGTAAAAAGGAATCCTTAGATTTAAATAAGGCTTTCATTCATAGGAATACTACTAAAAAGGCATTTGGTGTTTTTAAATGGGCAATGAGTATTGATGGGAGAATAGCTTTAAAAAATGGAAAAAGTAAATGGATTACTAATGAAGAATCAAGAGCATTAGTACACTCTTTTAGAGCAAACTTTGATGCAATAATCATTGGTGGAAACACATTAAGAAGAGATAATCCCCTCTTGACTACTAGAGGTTTAAAAAATCCTGAGCCTTTGCGGGTTGTGTTTACAAAAAGTTTAGACCTGCCAACAAAATCTAATCTTTGGGATTGTAATAAGGCAAAAACATTAGTTATTTATGATTCCTCAACAGCAAATGAAAACTACCTCACTAGGATTCCAAAGTCTGTTGAAGTTAAAAAGGTATCATCAGATAATCCAGAGTTAATTTCAAAAATACTTGCTAAAAGGGGATGTAACAATGTTTTGTGGGAATGTGGCCCTCGATTGGCTACTGCCGCTATTAAATCAAATTGTATTCAAGAAATTATAACTTTTATTGCTCCAAAAATTTTAGGCGGAGAAAATAGTATGAATCCCCTTGGGGATTTTGAGTTTGGAGAAATGCATGAAATTATAAAATTAAGCAAATCTCAGCTTAGTTTGATTGGTGATGATATATGCGTTAAGAGTTTGTTCAAAAATTAATTTTAAAGATATTTATTTGGGTAAGAGTACCGTACGGTTCTTACCCAAATAAAACAATACAGATACGGAAACTATTGGTTTAGTTTATAATAGATTCAAATTTGCCATCAATTATGCCAATAAGACAAGACGATAATCAACCTAATAGAAGATTTGGAATTGTAAATATAATTTTGATAGGAGTTGGAGCACTACTTCTATTTAGTAGCCTTTTCCCTAATCAAAATATGCAAATACCTAGGGTTCCTTATTCTTTATTTATAGATCAGGTTAATGATGGTGAAGTTAAGCGTGCATATATCACTCAAGAACAGATTAGATATGAGTTAAATGGAGCTGAAGAAGGAGCACCTTCAGTTTTGGCAACAACCCCAATTTTTGATATGGATCTGCCCCAAAGGTTAGAAAGTAAAGGTGTGGAATTCGCTGCTGCTCCTCCAAAGAAACCTAATTTCTTCTCAACTATATTGAGCTGGGTCGTACCTCCTTTGATTTTTATCCTTGTCTTACAATTTTTTGCTAGAAGAAGTATGGGTGGCGGAGGTGCTCAGGGAGCTCTAAGTTTTACTAAAAGCAAAGCTAAAGTTTATGTGCCAGATGATGAATCAAAAGTAACATTCGCAGACGTAGCTGGAGTTGATGAAGCTAAGGATGAATTAACAGAGATAGTTGATTTTTTAAAAAAACCAGAAAGATATACTGATATTGGAGCGCGAATACCTAAGGGCGTACTTCTTGTGGGACCTCCAGGAACAGGAAAGACTCTTCTTTCAAAGGCTGTAGCTGGTGAAGCAGAAGTCCCTTTCTTTATTATTTCAGGTTCTGAATTTGTTGAGCTTTTTGTAGGTGCAGGTGCCGCAAGAGTAAGGGATTTGTTTGAACAAGCAAAGAAAAAAGCTCCTTGCATTATTTTTATTGACGAATTAGATGCTATAGGTAAAAGCCGTTCTGGATCTATGGGAGTAGTTGGTGGAAATGATGAAAGAGAACAAACTTTAAATCAGTTGCTAACCGAAATGGATGGTTTTGCTTCAGCTGATAAGCCTGTTATTGTTCTTGCTGCGACTAACCAACCGGAAGTCCTAGATGCTGCGTTATTAAGACCTGGAAGATTTGATAGGCAAGTTTTAGTAGATAGACCTGATTTGTCAGGAAGAAAAACAATTCTAGAAATTTACACAAAAAAAGTTAAATTAGCAGACTCTATAGATCTAGATTCAATTGCTCAAGCAACAAGCGGTTTTGCAGGTGCCGATTTAGCAAACATGGTAAATGAAGCTGCTTTACTTGCAGCCAGAGCCAAAAGAAAAAGCGTAGAGCAACAAGATTTAAGTGAGGCTATTGAGAGAGTTGTTGCTGGTTTGGAAAAGAAGAGTCGTGTTTTGCAAGATGATGAAAAGAAAGTCGTTGCATATCATGAAGTTGGTCATGCAATAGTTGGCCATCTCATGCCTGGAGGTTCTAAAGTTGCAAAGATTTCGATTGTACCGAGAGGTATGAGCGCTCTTGGTTATACTCTTCAATTGCCAACTGAAGAAAGATTCTTGAATTCCAAAGAAGAACTTAAAGGGCAAATAGCTACTCTTCTTGGAGGAAGATCTGCAGAAGAGGTAGTCTTTGGAAAAATTACTACCGGAGCTTCAAATGATTTACAAAGAGCAACTGATATAGCAGAACAAATGGTCGGCACTTTTGGAATGAGTGATATTCTTGGTCCTCTTGCTTATGACAAACAAGGTGGAGGTCAGTTCTTAGGAAATGGAAACAATCCAAGAAGATCTGTTAGTGATGCTACTGCTCAAGCAATAGACAAAGAGGTTAGAGATTTAGTTGATGATGCACACGAAACAGCACTAAATATTTTGAGGAATAATTTACCTCTTCTTGAATCGATTTCTCAAAAAATTCTCCAAGAAGAAGTTATAGAGGGTGAGGATCTTAAAACCCTCCTAGCAGAGAGTAAAATGCCTGCATAGTAGAATTTAGGTTTCGTACAAAGTTAGATGTTAAATCCGATTAAGCTTGCAAGTAAGAATTTTTTATCAAGCTTGGATACTACACTTGAAGAATTTCTTCATATTTTAGAGTTAGCCAAAAATTTTAAAAATAAAGATCTAAATATAAAACTCAAAGAAAAAGTTTTAGGGTTAATTTTTGATAAGTCATCAACTCGCACTAGAGTTAGTTTCCAAGTGGCAATGTCAAGACTTGGCGGCACCACAGTTGACTTAAATCCTACTACTTCACAAATTGGGAGGGGAGAGCCAATTAGAGATACAGCAAGAGTGCTAAGTAGATACTGCGACGTTCTTGCGATAAGAACATTTAAACAAACTGATTTGGAAGAGTATGCAAAATGGTCCTCTAAGCCAGTTATTAATGCACTTACTGATTTAGAACATCCATGTCAGGCATTAGCTGATTTTATGACAATTAAAGAGGAATTTCTTGATTTTAACGATGTAGTTTTGACATTTATTGGAGACGGAAATAACGTCGCAAATTCTCTTATTTTATGTGGTGCGTTATTAGGAGTAGAAGTTAGGATTGCATGTCCTAAAGGTTATGAACCTAACTCGGCGTTGATTAAAAAAGCATATGAAATATACAAGAATAAAAATTTGTTGAAAATCACTAATGATCCTCATTCTGCTGTTTTAGGAGCAAATGTTCTTTATACAGATGTTTGGTCATCTATGGGTGAAGAAAATCAAAAAGATGAGAAAGAAAAAGTTTTTAATGGTTTCTCTATTGATAGTGATTTAGTTAGTAAAGCTGATAAAGAAGCAATTATTCTTCATTGCCTACCTGCGTATAGATCAAAAGAAATAACTGATGAAATATTTGAAAGTCAAAAAAGTAGAATTTTTGATCAAGCGGAAAATAGATTACATGCTCAACAAGCTCTTTTATCTTGTCTTCTCCAATAGGAATACTTGCAAACTAATTAATAAAAGGGTACAAATGTATTAGAGTACATTTGTTTTATGGAAACTTCTTCAGGGGACGATCTTACCCAAGCTCAGAATGAGCTCTATGGGTGGATAAAAGAATATATGAAAAACTTTCAACATAGCCCATCCATCAGACAAATGATGCAAGCTATGGGATTAAAATCTCCTGCTCCAATTCAAAGTCGCTTAAAACATTTGCAAGAAAAGGGCTATATCTCTTGGCAAGAGGGTAAAGCAAGAACAATGCAAATAGTTGATGAAATTATAGAAGGAGTACCAATTATGGGATCAGTCGCAGCTGGAGGTTTAATTGAAACTTATTCTGATGTTCAAGAGAATTTAGATATTTCTGATGTTTTAAAAAGGAAAAATGTTTTTGCTCTTACAGTTAATGGAGATTCTATGATAGACGCATGTATTGCAGATGGAGATATGGTTTTGATGGAGCCAATTAAAGATTCATACTCTCTTAGAAACGGAACTATTGTTAGTGCATTGGTTCCAGGTTTAGGGACAACTTTAAAGTATTTTGTTAAGAGAGAAGGAAAAATATTTCTTGAAGCAGCGAATCCAGCGTACGAGCCAATTGAGTTGAATTTAGATGAAGTTGTTTTTCAAGGAAAATTATTAGCTGTCTGGCGAAAAGTTTAATTTTAAGTAAATTCATATCTTGAAAATATAAATATCAAGGTGTGAATTGGTATATTTGAAGTCGTGGGGCCATAGCTCAGCTGGTAGAGCACCTGCATGGCATGCAGGGGGCCAGCGGTTCGAGTCCGCTTGGCTCCATCCTAACTATTATCAAAAATTCGCAATAATTCTCGCAATCTACTTCTATTAATAATCTCTAAACTCTTTTATATTAATAATACTTAGCTATTTAATAACCTTCATGGCATGCAGAAGGTCAGCGGTTCGAGTCCGCTTGGCTCAATCAATATTTTCCCTAGTCATACCAAATAATTTGACCAATTTATCATAATAATACGATACGTTTTGATAAGGTAAAATATAAAAGCTCTGCTACCAGTAAATCTTGCGAATAGGTTAAAAAATGAATAAGGTACTTATAATTCTTTTTACCCTTTTAAAAAAATTTAATTGATAGACATATTGTAAGAAGGTTAGGTTAACAAGACATTTAAAATTGAATGTAAGATTTTGATGTTGTGAATTTTAGGTTTATTTAGAAGAATAATCTGCTCAAAATTGATTTAAATTTTAAAGATATTAATTTATTCTTATTAGTTACTTGAAGTACTACCTGATCCTCCGCTTGAACCAGCTCCTATAGCGATACCACCAGCTATGACCAATAAAGGTAGTATACCGGTATCGCAGTCTCCATCAACAATTACCTTACCTTCCGATAAAAGATTATCTGTAATAATTGAATCCCCTTTTGTTCTGGATAAATTTGTATCTTTCCAAACTAATTTTTTTCCTTTAATAACGTCAGCATTTGATACTAAAAATTTTTTACTTTGAACTTCTACGTATCCTGAATAATCAGTTAAGGTGTTACAAAATTTAACTACCAAATTTCCTTTTTTATTGACTCTTTTCACTTTAATTTCTTCGATTGAATCGTTTCCAGTTGCTAATAGTAATTCTGAAGCAAAAATTGATACTTGTTGAAATGGTAAAAAGGAAAGGAATGAAGCAAAAATAAATTTATTTAGTTTCATTTTAAAATTTTAAATTTTATTTAAAACAATAATACAAAATTAAAAAAAAAAAATTGTATTGTTTTTCTTTCAACGTACTTGTTAAAGAACTTTTTAGTAAATATAAAGTTAGCTATAACTTTATATTGATATTTATTATGTGGGATTTGAAATTAATGACTCTTAGTTCATATTAAATCTTAAAAGAAATGAAACTTTTTTAAAAAATCAAATTTAGATTTAAACCATTTATTATATGGATTGAACTTTTAATATTCATTATATTTTTTCTATATATTTTTACAAGATTATCCTTCCGATCAACTTGGTAAAACAAGTACAAATTATACTTATAGCTTAGTTCTTAATCTGCAAAGTATTCATGGGGTAGCGCTTCCACATCGGTAATTCAATTATGTTTTTCCTAATCATTTCTAAATTTTTAAGAAAATTCAGGGAATCTTTTTTATTTACACTAAAGATTATTTCTAACTTATAGTTTTTAATTATTTAAATTAGCTTAAAGAATCTATATTTATTAAATTAGTATGCCTGTAAAAAATAATTTATTTATAAAATTAGTAGTAAAGTTTTACTCTAATAAAGAAATTTTAAGAAATAAAATCAATCAATTTTGGACTTATAATTTTTTTTAAGTGAAAATTGTTTTGTGTTAGTATTTTTTTGCAAAACCAGCAATTTGCCAAAAGAAAAATTTCATAAAAGTTTTAGATAGATAGATATCAAAAATAGTTAAAATTCTTCTTAAGAATTTTAGTTTCAAAAAAGCTGATATTATATTTAAAAATCCAAAGTATTTAATATCATTAAGGTAAAAATACTTTTTCATTAGTTTTATATCTTGAATTTTTAATGGTCTTTCATCTGCTGTTCTTGCTGATGGAGATAATCTTCTATACATTTCAAAGATAGGATTAATCCCTAATGGCTCCTTAAAAATGAGATAACCGTCATTTTTAAGAACTCTATGAATTTCTTTTAATACTTTTTGAAGATCAAGATGATGCAATAAACTATTAACAATTACGCAATCGAAGGATTCGCTTTCAGCTGGTAAGTTATGTGCATCACAACAAATAAATTTAGCAGAATTAAGTTTCAAAGATTTTGCATTATTAATAGCTAAATCTGAAATATCTAAACCAAGATAACTTTTAAAATATTTTGAATATAAAATTGCCAATTCACCATGAGAACATCCGATTTCTAGGATATTTTTTCCTTTAATTTTTTTACATATCCTCTTATTATGAATTTCTGTTGGAATTTCTACAGCCCAGTAAAATTTTTTTTGATCTGCCCTTGCATATAAATTTCTTTGTTTATTATTCTCAAAGTTCTTTTCTGAATATAAATCAATTTTGCGCATCATTATCTTTTGTTAAATCAAAAATAGTTATGAAGTAATATTTTGTCCAGTTTAAGGTTCATCATATTAAAAAACGAATTTAAAAGATTAATTTTAAAAAAATTGAAATTATTTATTTTTTAATTTATTAGTTTTTGGATTGTTTTCAATGCAACTTTATTTTTTCTTGGTATGAAGGGGAATGGTGGACAATATATTTTTTCAATTTCTTGAGGACAATCATTGAAATAATTTTCCAATGAAATGTCTATAAAGAAGGCATTGGAACCACTAATACTACAACATATTAGTTTGTAGTTATATTTCTTGAATAAATTATTAAATGATGAGAGTGAAGCACCAAAGTAATCACCTTTAGACCAAATATGATTTTCATCATAATTGATTGTAAATTCTATTGGCGGGGGGAATTTTGGATTTATTTCAACAATAAATAGTTTAGGTCGAGCTTTATTCTGTAAAAGATTTTCTACTAAAAATAAATCATTTCCATCTAAATCAATTGAAATTACATCTGGAATAAAAGAACATGATTGAAATAATTCATAAATATTATTAACTGTAATCCAAGTTTTCTTAAATCTAAGTTTATTTGAGTTATTAGGATTTAAAATTAATTCTTCTCCTCCAAACCACATACCTTTCCATCCAAGTGCTAAGAGGATAAGAGTATTATTTTCAATACCATTACCAACTCCAAATTCAATAAATCTTCCTTTATTTATTTTAATTCTTTTTAGAATTTCGATTGTTATAGAGTCCTCATCACACTGAGAAAAACCAACTATCTTTCCATTATTAAGAGGGTTAACATGATCCTTAGCAATCTCTAGGAAAGTTTTTCTCAACATAAAATCTTCGAAATAATTTAATCCAAAGAAAATTGAAAATTTATTATAAAGTGATCTTAATTTTTTTTTTAAATGAAGCATAAAGAAAAATTTTGACTTTATAGTAAATATAACTTAACTTAAAAACAAATTTGGCTATTTAGATATAAGCTTAAAAAATGATTTTATTTATTTTTTATAGCATAAAAAAAATAAATTAATAATACAAATCTAAAAAATTCTAGGAATATAAGAACCATTGTTTTTATCTCCTAAACTCCCTTTAAACCAAGAGTTAAAAGAAAAAGTAATCCTATCATTAGAATATAAATGCGGCCCAACAGAATGTTTTAAATTAGATGGGAAGATAATTAAAGATCCTTTTTTACCAAAATGATCAATTTTCTCTTCAAAATTTTTGTTCGGAAGTATTAAGGGATTGTCGTATATTGATTTCAAATAAAATGTTGTAGAGCAGTTTTCAGTTAAATAAATTATTCCAGAAAGAATAGATAGAGGATGTGTGTGTTCATGATGAATTTGCCCTTTTTTTGATAAATTCAACCAACTTTGAGAAATACTTAATTTTTCGAAATTTTGATCATAATTTATAATGTCTTTTTTAATTTTATAAAGACAGTTTTCAATCCATTTATGTAAATTTTCTAAAGTAGTTTCATTGCTTAATGATGAGTCACTTCCAAAGTATGTCATCCCTCCTTCGAATTTATTAATGTTTATTCTTTTGCAAGCTTTATCCCAATTAATTAATTTAGAGAAATTTTTTAAATCAGAAAAAACCTTATTAGGACAATTAAATTCATATAAATATTGTTTTGGAAGAGGATTTTTTTTCAATTTTAAATTGTTTAAATATATTGCATTTTAAGTTAAGGCTTCATAATTATATTTACAGCAACACGCCAATAAGATAATTTTTCATTTTTTACGAAACCTCCATCATGCTCTATATTTGAAGGGAAAATAATAAATCTTCCACCTTTGTAATTAATTTTTTCTTCATTAAGATAAAATTCACCTCCATTATTACAATCCCATACAGGATTTAAGAATCCTAGTATTGTCCAATAATCTTCTTCATGAGAATCAACATGTTTTACAGTTTTTGAGAATGAAGATTTTGCTCCAATATTTATTCTAGAAATATTTTTTGGTAGTTTAAATGAATATTTTTTTCTAAGTAGAGTATCTACTCTAAAGATTGTTGACCTAAAATAACCGCTCAAAAATTTAGAATTTATAATTTGCTCTTCTTGGACGGAAAGACCTGGAAATGAAGAAAAACCTATACTTTCATTAATTGTTGAAGTATTTGAAAGTGTCCATAAAGGAGTATCTAGTATTTTATTATAAATCCATAAAAGTTCATTTTTGCTTATAACATCATCTAAAATATAATACATAATTACCTCTTTAATTAAATTAATCTTATATTAATTTTCTGAGCAAATCAAAAATTCCTATTTATATTTGGTTTATTTCCCAAGTGAAGATTTTATGAGGATCTTTAATTCTAAGGGAAAAATTTAAAATTTCTTTTTCTTGCAAATAGCAAGATTGAAATCTAAAAAATGGCACTTGTTTTTTCCAAAGTGTTAATGGTTCATTTGGGAATGTACTAAACTTTATTTCTTCATCAAACTTTACTGAGAAAAATAAACTTAATCCCTCAAAAATAGATGAATTTTTTATTTCCTTTTTAAAGTATATTTCATTAGGGAATTCATTTCTTCCAAGCTTCATTAAATCAAATGAATAAATAGGTTTTGGTATTGATAATAATTGTTCTATTTCATTAAAGTTAATAAAAAATAACCTTTTTTCTTCTAATTCAGGAATAAAAGACTGTAGGTATGAGTAATTTATATTTGCAAAATTGTGATCCCATAGATATGGCTTTTTAGAATCTTCTTTAAGAAGGGTTGGTTCCAGATAAAGTGCAAATTTAGATGGAAAAATTTGCCCTTCTCTCGACAATATTCTATCACGTAAGTCTAATAGAGTTTCAATCATTCCTTCGTTTATTAATCCATTTCCAATTAATTCGTGGAAAATGATATCCACTTTTTCTCGAGGAAAAAATTTTTTTGAATTTTTTTTAATAAAGGATATTCCTGAAATGTTATTTTTCTCACTTAGTAACTTGGCGGTATTTATTATAGAAGAATGATCTATTGCGTATATCTTACGGGGTTTTTGTTTAAGCATAAAATAACTTAAAACTCCAGTCCCAGTTCCTACATCAACTGCTGTAATATTATTATTAACATATTTACTAATTGCTTTCCGATATATTTCTAATCTTGTTTTATCTGCCAACATAAATTCATGGATTCGGTAGTTTGAGAAAAAAGATTGATTATTATCTTGATGTATTAATTCTGAATAAAGTTTTCTAAAAAAAGGTTTTGAGAAAGGTATTCTAAAACAAAGTTTAAAAAAACTAAGAAATATTTTTTTTAAAAACACTAATTAATTAAATAATTAGTTTTATTATAAAAAAAAATGTATTTTTTCAAAACTATTAATAAGGTAAAATTTAAAATGAGAATCTAAATTTTTATAACTTCAGAGATATAGTCGGATCCACTATAGTAATTTATCCTTCTATAGATCTTAATCCTATCAAACAGGTTTAATAAAGCCCATCTAAAAGTGACAATAAATAAGGCAAAACTATTTAGCATTAATTTTTTTTTGTAGAAGGAATTAATTCTTTTTAATGCACCAAACTTATTTTTTGAACGTTGACTTTTTGAAATCCTATAATAACAGGATATTTTATTTGTAGAAATTGAATAAAATTTTTTATTCATAATTAAATTAATCCATAAATCATAATCTTCGGGTCTAATTTCTTCAAATTTGATTTCCTTAACTAATTGTCTATCTATAAAAACAGTAACCAAAGGAAGATAATTTTTAAATAAGATATTTCTAGAATCTATTAATTTTGGTGGCGTTATTAATGCTCCTTTGATTTTTCCACATTTATACTTTCTAAATCTTATGTAAGAACAATGTGATATTGGAATATTTTTTTCAACCCGAATATTTAAATTATTTTGAAGGAAATCTTTGTCCCAAATATCATCAGAATCAAGAAAAGTTAAATATCTTCCTTTTGCTTTAGATATTCCAATATTTCTTGTAATAGATACCCCATTAGAGATTTTTGAAGAAATTACCTTAAATCTTTTATCACTATTTGTAGTTTTTCTAATAATTTTTAATGAATCATCACTTGAATTGTCATCAATAATAATGCACTCGTAATTCTTATAAATTTGATTTTGGATAGATTTCAAAGTTGATTTAATAGTATTTTGTGAATTAAAATTAGGGACTATGATACTTATTAAAGGATTCATTCTTCTTCTAATTAAAAAGTCTTTTAAATTTGAAAATACTAGCACAAAAAAACATTAAGTTTCTTTTATTAGTTGTTTTTATTCCTCAAATATTTTTGTTAATTTCTTCTCAGGTTTTTGCTAATAATAAAAATGAGAAGAAAGATTTAAAATGGGAATTTATTGAAAAGAAAAATCATGAGAACTTAGAATGGACTCCATATTTAGGGGATATACAATATGAAGATATATCTAAAAATAATAAATTTTCAAAATCTAAGTTTGATATTAAAGCTACTGGTAAGTCTGTAACGGTTAATGATAACTTATATCCTGAGATATCAAATTATGTTCCCAATGGTTTTGTGGAAGATTGGAGGAAAATTTTCACAGCTAGTTTTAGGGGCATAAGCAGAACAAGGGGCT
This sequence comes from Prochlorococcus sp. AG-347-M23, assembly GCA_003278855.1. GTDB lineage: Bacteria > Cyanobacteriota > Cyanobacteriia > PCC-6307 > Cyanobiaceae > Prochlorococcus_A. The sequence goes on from QCCU01000010.1 coordinate 17,217, forward strand.
GTTCTCTATCGAATTTTCACTCAAGATGTAGAGATGGAGTTTTGGATTTAGATTTCAATTTAATTAATAAAGAAAATTTTAGTTTGAATCCAAAAATTAATATTCAAAGCCTATCAAATAGAGGTTCCGCTATTGGAGAGGGTGTTAGTTTAGGTTTTAAAGCGGCAATACAATTATCAGATTTCAATTCAATTGCAATAGGTGGTGAAAATCTTATTCATTTTGATGATTCAATTGATTTAGGAAGAAATTTTTATATTATAAAAAGTTACTTTATACCCTTAAATAAGAAAAAGAATCCATCGGCATTATTTGTAAATGCTGGTTTAGGTTCTGACTTTTATGGATATAGAGGTAATGGATTCTTAGGAAAAACTACTTGCTTTGGAACACCTAATTTGACAGGGGAAGGTAATAATGAGTGCTCATGGGGTCCTATTGGTTCTTTAACATACGCATTTAATGATAGATTTGCATTTGTTAATGAATGGTTTGGTTATGGATATGGCTCTGGTGTTTCTGTAAAACCTATTAAAGACATGCCAATTATTTTTTCGTTTTATCTTACTGATTATATCCAAGGCTTTCCTAAATATATTCAGAAAAGTTGTCAAAATAATCACTGTGAACCACGTTACTATGGAAGTATGTCTATAACGTTTTGATTTAAATATATTTAAATTTAGTTTTCAATCCAATAAGATTTTAAAATTTTATTTTTTGAGTTAAAATCAATTGATGATTTATAAAAAAAATGTTGCGAAAAAACAGTAAAATACTTGTAACAGGAGGAACTGGTTTAATTGGAACTAATTTAGTAAAAAGATTAGCAAAAGATGGTTTCGATGTCCTTGCGACTGGTAGCAAAGATGATCTAAGAAACTCAGCTAAATGTAATCAAATATTTAAAGATTATAAACCAGATGTTGTTTTCCACTTAGCAGCAAAAGTAGGAGGCATTTATGCTAATTCTAATTTTAAGGCGGATTTTTACTCCGATAATGTTTTGATTAATACTCATGTTGTGAATGCTTGTGTTGCCCATGAGATTGAATACGTGTTCGCTATGGGAACTGGATGTGCCTACCCTAAAAGATTAGAAAATAGAATACTGTTTGAAGATGATTTTTTAGATGGTATTCCTGAATTTACTAACGACGCTTATGCTTATGCTAAAAGGGGTTTGTTAGTTCATTTACAAGCTCTTTCCGAAGCAAAAATTTTAAAATTTGTATATGGTTTACCCGCAAATATATACGGCCCCTTTGATAACTTTCACCCAATGAATTCGCATGTTATTCCTGGATTAATTAGGAGATTTTCTGATACTATTCAAAAAGGTCTTAATGAAATTAAGATTTGGGGTGATGGATCAGCGTCTAGGGACTTTTTATTTATAGATGATTGTGTAGAAGCAATTTTAATGTTGACAAAATCTTACAAAGAAGGAGTTTTTAATATTGCTACTGGCAATCAAATATCAATTTATGAATTGGCTACAAAAATTAAATCATTGAGTGGTTTTAAAGGTCACATCACTTTTGATAAAAATCAACCTTCCGGTCAATTACAAAGGAAACCTGATACTTCAAAGATGGCAGCCTTAGGTTGGACTAACAAAATAAGTATTGAAGATGGATTAAGAAAAACAATTAATTGGTTTGAAGACAACAGGGATATTATTCGGGAAAGATAATTATATGCCCATAAATCAGGCTTTCATTCTTGCAGGTGGCCTAGGAACTAGGCTCGGCTCTATTTCTCAAAGTTGTCCGAAACCTATGCAAGAAATAAATGGGATACCTTTTTTGGAATACTTGCTTTGGAATTTAAAAAGATCCGGGATAAGTAAATTTATAATTTCAGTAGGTTACTTAAAAGAAAAAATAATTTCATATTTCAAAGATGGCTCTAAATTTGGGATGGATATTAATTATGTAATCGAAGAAAAACCTGCAGGTACGGCTGGAGCTCTTTTATTATCAAAAAATTTGCTAGAGGAAAAATTCTTCTTTATAAATGGAGATACTATTTTTGATATAAATTATCATGATCTTGGACACATTTTAATATCAAATAATTGCATTGGGGTAATGGCTTTAAAACCTCAAAATAACTCTGAGAGATATGGTTTGGTAAAGCTTAAAAATAATGATGTGATTTCATTTGAAGAAAAAAAAAGTAATCAAAGTGGTTTTACTAATGGCGGAGTTTTAGCTTTCAGAAAACAAGTTTTATCTTATATAAAAAAGATACCAAGTTCTTTAGAAGAGGACATCCTTCCAAAGTTAATCAAAAATAAAACTTTAAAGGCTGAAAAATATAATGGTTTTTTCATAGATATTGGAACCCCTCAAAGTCTTTCTATAGCAAATAAAAAAGTGCCAAAATGGAAACTAAAAGGAGCACTATTTCTTGATAGAGATGGGGTAATAAATGAAGATTATGGTTATGTTTGCTCTAAGGAAAGGTTCAAGTTTGTAAAAGGAGCACAAAAAGTAATAAAAAGAGCAAATAATCTTGGTCTGCTTGTAATAATTATTACTAATCAGTCTGGAATTGGTAGAGGATTATACTCGGAGAAAGATTTTATAGATTTTATGGATTGGATTAATTTCGTTTTGAAATCATCAGGTGCACATTTTGATGCTTTTTATTATTGCCCTCACCATCCAGTTTATGGAAAAGGTATTTATAAAAAAAATTGTCAATGTAGAAAACCAGCTCCTGGTTTATTAAAAAAAGCTTTGTTAGATTGGAATATTAATAGAAAGAAATCAATTTTAATTGGAGATAAAGAAACAGATATTCTTGCTGCTAATCAAGTAGATATTCCAGGTTTTAAATTTAATTCTAAACAAGAAAGTTTGCACGATTTCGTAAACAAAATACAAATAGAGGATTTCATGATTTAATTAATTATATTTGATTAAAATAATGACTAACAATCATAAAAATAATTCTGTAAATATTGCTCTAATTACAGGCATTACAGGCATGGTGGGATCGCACCTTGCTGATTATCTTCTCAAAAATACTAATTGGTATATTTACGGTATGTGTAGGTGGAGAAGTTCGTTTGAAAATATTGAGCATCTGTTAAATCAAATTGAAAAAAAAGAGAGAATTCAATTGTTATATGGAGATCTAAACGATTATGTCTCATTACAAAATGTAATAGAAATAAGTAATCCAGACTATGTTTTTCACTTGGCGGCACAAAGTTATCCTAAGACTAGCTTCGAATCTCCTTTAGATACTCTAAATACAAATATCATTGGTACTAATAATCTTTTAGAAGTTATAAGAAAAAGTAAAAATCCAATGGCAATGGTTCACGTTTGTGCTTCTTCAGAAGTTTTCGGAAGAGTTTCTAGAGAAAATTTGCCTATTAAGGAAGATGTAACTTTTCATCCAGCATCTCCTTATGCTATTTCAAAAGTAGGAACTGATCTCATAGGAAGATTTTATGGAGAAGCTTATCGTATGAATGTAATGACCACGAGAATGTTTACACATACTGGCCCAAGAAGAGGAGATGTTTTTGCAGAATCTAGTTTTGCTAAACAAATTGCGATGATTGAGTCTGGCCTATTGGAACCAATTGTTAAAACTGGCAATCTTAATTCACTAAGAACATTTGCAGATGTTAGGGATGCTGTAGAAGCGTATTATATGTTATTAACTATCAATCCTATTCCTGGATCATATTTCAATATAGGTGGAACATACACTTGTACAATTGGTGAAATGTTGGAAAAACTCATTTCATTTTCAAATGTCAAAAATATAAAAATTGAGACAGAAGCTGAAAGATTAAGGCCAATTGATGCTGATTTACAAGTACCTGATACCACAAAGTTTAAATTACATACTGGATGGGAACCAAAAATAAAATTTGAAAAAACAATGTATGATCTATTAGAGTATTGGAGAAAAAAAATAAAATCCGGAAAATTATTTTTATCTAGATAGTTAATGTTGATAATAAGAACTCCATTTAGGATATCTTTATTTGGCGGAGGAACAGATATTCCTAAATTTTTTTGTGATCATGGAGGTGAAGTCTTGGGTTTCGCAATCAATAAATATTGCTATGTAACGATAAGAGATCTCCCACCATTTTATGGTCATAAATTTCGTCTTTCCTATTCAATAATAGAACAATGTAAATCTTTAAGTGAAATTAAGCACCCCTTACTAAATGTTGCTTTAAAGGACTTTAAAACTAATAATTTGGAAATTCATTATGACGCTGATTTACCTGGAAATAGTGGAATAGGTTCAAGTTCTTCTTTCGCTGTAGGTTTAGCAAATGGATTGTTTACAAAAAATAAAAAATATTTGTCTAAAGAAGAATTATCAAAAAAAGCTATTTATTGGGAAAGGTATTTACTTCAAGAAAAAGGAGGATATCAAGATCAAATATTTGCAAGTTATGGAGGTTTTAGGAATATTATTTTTAATAAAGATTCATCTTTTAATGTAAATCAATTTGAGATAAATGAAAATATCAAAGAGCAATTTATGAAAAGTTTGTTATTGTGCTATGTTCCAGTAAAAAGATTAAGCTCACGTTACTCTGTAGAAAATCATTTAACTAAAAAATCTATTTATAAAACTTTATTATCAATCAAAGAAAATGTTAACTTAGCAAAAAAATTATTTAAATCAGGAGATATAGAATCGATAGGCGAATTGCTAAATGATACTTGGAATTTAAAAAAGTCATTACCTGAAGTGACAAATGAAATCTTAGATAATACTCATAAAAAAGCTTTGCAAAGTGGAGCTATTGGAGGAAAATTACTTGGAGCAGGAAGTGGAGGATTTATGTTGTTTATTTGCGAGGAAGGCGCTACTGAATATTTACAAAGGGCTTTGAGACCCTTAGTATCAGTTAAGATTGGAATCGACCATGAAGGTACAAATGTTATTTATAATGATTGATATTTATAAAAATGTGTTTAGTTTAAATATTAATTAGTAGAAGAGAAATTTTGATGCTTAAATATTTATTTAAATTAAATAATGATTATTGTTTGTATATCCTATTTGGGGGTCTAGGTAATCAGTTGTTCCAGTATAATCACAGTAAATATTTGGAAGAAAAATTTAAAACAAAATTTTATTATTTAGACATATCAAAAATTTACAAGGTTGATAAGTTATACGGATCAAATGTTTATCATGGAGTTAATTTGAGTGAGTTATTTGAATTTGAAATAAATTACTTAAATACTGAAACTATGATAAGAAAACCTTTTAATTTGTTTATAGTTTCATTTGCATTAAGAATATTTTTATATATTTACAATAAATTTGGAATAAAATTGTCGGGGAGTCTTTTCTACGATTCTGATGTGAATTATGAATTATTGGAAGAAAAAATAAAAAGTGAAAAACTACTAATCTTTCATGGATATTGGCAGCAATCTTTTTCTGAATATCCTGCTAAAAATTATTTTAAATACTTTAAATTTGTAAAATCATTAAAAATTCCAAATCAGTTAAAAAAGTATTATGAATCAGATAATATAGCTTTGCATGTTAGGAGAGGAGATTTTACAAAAACAAAGAAAGGTAAAAAAATACTTGGTAGCATATCATTTGAATATTATTTTAATGCTATAAAGTTGTTAAGGGAAAAAGTTGGTAATTTGCAGGTAATTATTTTTACAGATGATAGGGAATGGGTTAAAGAAAATCTTAGAGATAGGATTCCGAACTGCATCTTATTTAATAAAAAATTTAGTAACTATAAAAATGACTTTTATTTTATGACTAAAAGTAGTCATATAGTACTTTCGAATAGTACCTTTTCGTGGTGGGCGGCTTTGTTATTAAGAGTAAATAATCCAAATTCTATAATAATTCTTCCTAAGTTTTTTAATAATAAATTAATTGAAGATTACAGAATTCCATTTGAAGAAAATATATATATTGTTAATAACAAAACTAATTAATTAAAATTAGATTTTAAAAAATATTTTAATTATGATTCAATTTATATAAAATATAAAACAAAATTTTCTTGCTTCACAAGAGTCTCGCTACAATTATCATAATAAAGTAATGATTAAGATTTAATGAGAGATTCAATTATAAAAAATTCATTGTCAGAGTCATTTAATGGTTTACAGAATTTAATTTCTGATCAAAAGGCAATAGAAAACATAGCCAAGGCTGCAGAATTAATTTCCAATACTTTAAAAGATAAAGGAACTATTTTTTCCTGTGGCAATGGTGGTTCAATGTGCGATGCTATGCATTTTGCAGAAGAATTATCAGGCAGGTATAGAGAAGATAGAAAACCATTATCTGCAATTTCAATTTCAGATGTATCCTCAATAACATGTATAGCTAATGATTTTGGATTTGAAAATATTTTTTCAAGATTTCTTGAAGCAAATGCAAAAGATCATGATTTATTAATTGCTATTAGCACTAGTGGAAATAGTAAGAACATTATAAATGCCTGCAAATATTGTATACAAAATGATATCAAATTAATAACTCTTACAGGCAAAAGAGACTCATTTATTTCTAAGCTATCTGATGTTGATATATGTACACCAAGTGGTAAATTCTCTGATAGGGTTCAAGAATTGCATGGAATTGTCATACACATTATGGTTGAACTAGTTGAAGAAGCTATTTTTGTGAAATAGCCTTAAATTTAATTTAAATTTATAATACTTTTAGCGATTTTTTCGAACCTCATATCATGAGAAGCGACAAGAATTATCTTATCTTCTGATCTTTCAAGTAATTCATTTATTACTAATTTTGATGATTCATCATCTAAGTGAGCAGTAGGTTCATCATATATTTCAATATTTTTATTTTTTAAAAAAGCTCGTATTAACCCTAACTTTTTTAATTCACCCCCAGAAAATCTATTTATAGTAAGTTTTAACTCTTCTTTAAAATTGTTATTTGATATTCGACTATTTAACCCTAACTTTTTAAAATATCTTTTTATTTCTTTAATGCTTTTATTATTACCTACTAATAGATTCTCTTCCAAGCTGGCTTCGAACAAAATAGAGTCTTGTGGCGAATATGAAATCAATTTATTAATTAATTCGGAGTTTCTAATATTTGTTTTTGAATAATTTTCTCCTTGATAAATTGTCCAATTATTATTTTCAGTAAAGCCTGCGAAGGAATTAAGTAATGTTGTTTTCCCTATACCACTTGTACCTGTAATAAGTGTTATTGAGCCTTTATCAAGTTCTAATTTTGTTAAGCTGCAATAAGGATTTTCCCATGAAATTTTTTTAATTTGCTGAAATTTTTTATGATTTAATTTGCGCTTCTTCTCTAAAAAAAATCTGTTTTTTAATTTTTTATTAATATAGTAAATGCTAAGATATCCAGGAAAATTAATATTAAAAAACTTATAGGACTGTACTAATAAGCTTAATGAGTTAGCTGCTTTATAGCTAAATAGTAAAATAGTAATTAATTCTTTTATTGTTAAATTTGCTTTCGTTGCATTAAGCCAAATTGTAAAAACTAAAATTAAAAAAATATCTCTAAGTCCAATAAAAATTGATCTTTCTTTTACAATTTTGGTTATTAATTTTTGATATTTGATATTGTTTTCTTGGAATTTTTTAAGTATCCAATTTTCTCCAGCTGACGACCTTAACTCCTTAAATCCATATAAGCTATCTCCTATGATTTTTTGAGATTTATTACTTAATTCTGTATACTTTAAACCTAATTGCCATGCACCGTATTTATTTAGAAATGTTGCCAAAGCAGTCGCTACGAAGGCAATAAGAATAGGTAATAAACTGCTTTTACCAAATATAATTAAAGTTAATGAATAAATTATAAAGGTTATAAGATATTGAACTATTTTTATAAATTGATCCAATGATTGCGTACTTCTGTTAATCTCAGTATTGAATATATTCAGCAATTCGCCTCTACCAATTTTATTTAGGTTATTAAATTTTGTATAAAGTATTTTTGATAAAAAATCCTCTCTAAGGAAATTTGTAAATTCTAATCTTAATTTTTCACTGTTAACTTTAATGATTATTTTAATAAACTCCCTAATTGATATTATTGCCAATAAGGTGATTAGAAGTTTGTTTGATGACAAACTTTCTGGGATTATATATTGACTGCCAGTATTCAATATATAATTAATTATTAAACTAAAACTACTTAATTCTAGGAAAATGGAAACTATTGAAAATGTAGCTATTAGAAATATTGTCTTTTTACCAGCTTCTTTTATTAATCTGTTAAAAATTAAAAAATTTTTCCAAAATATTTTTTTTTTCATTTTCAGATTTCTTCTTAATCAAGATGCCATAACCAATTATTGATTTTTTCTAATCTACTTAAAGAATATATGTTTAATGAGATATTTTTATAATCTATTTTTTGATTTGCTATGGATTTAATTTTATCCCTATTAAACCATCTAATTAAAATTGGATGTAAATCTGATAAGATTTTTAATTTTGATGAAAGAATATTTTGTTTTTTTGCAATTGATCTTATTTCTCTTAGTCTGCTTAAATCCATATCTTTTGAAGTTTTTATTTTAAGTTTATGAGGTAAATAATCTCCAAATGCATTTCTTGCCAATTTTCGTTTGCTTTTATAAGAATCCGAGAAAATTTCCATATCTTGGGAAAGTACATAATCAATTAAATTTTTATTTAAATATGGAAAGTATTTTTTAATACCAAATGTATTTGCTAATCTTTCCTCAATTTCAGCTCTTATTGAAGTAAAGTCAATCAGTAAAGATTCAGACATTATTCTCCTTTGTGTAATAAAAGAGTCTGAGTTATAAGGATATTGAATAAATGCAAATTTACCTAATTCTTTAAGCCCTATATTTGTTAAAGATAAAAATAAGATATTATTATTCAAATCAAAACCACTTTGTGATTTTACTCTTTCTTTTACTTGATATCTAAAAAGTTTATTAATTATACTTTTTAGAACTATTTTTGGTATGAACTTTAAGTCATTATAGTACTTTAATAATTTGATTATTTTAAATTCATTAACAAGCTCTATTGGGACATTCCCTCCATGATGACTTATGCATTGATCACCACCCCAACCACTAAATAACATTTTGCATCCATTTTTTTTTATAGTCTTCATCATCTCTATATCAACTTCATAAAAAGGAGGGAATCCAAATAAAAATAATTCCTGGGCAGATAAATTTTTGTTATTTTTAATTATTTTGTGCTCTAAACAATTGTTTTCTTGTAATTTAAAAAATTTTCTATATTCTTTAATATCTTCTCCCTCAACTATCATATTTTCACTCCATGTATATAATTTTTCTCTGTTTATTATCCTTTCATTTATTAAAATACCTAAAATAGAATTTGAGTCTATTCCTCCCGAATGTTCCACACATATTTTACTTTCATTATTCTTTTGGATTTTTGCTTTTAAATATTTTTTAAATTCATTTCTAACATTTTGAAAAACTTTATAATGCGACTCCTCCTTCTTGTAGTTAGTAAAAAGAGGGTATTTTTTGGACTTAAAAATTCCTGTATTGTCAGTCTCTAAAATACTGTTGTTTGATATTCTTTGAATTTGTCTATAAGGAGAAACATTAATTTCAAATGCATTAAACAAGTATTTTGAGATATATTCATTATTTACATCTTTGATTTTTACATCATCTATTAATTCAAATGCTTCCTCCCAACTTCTAACAATATATTTTTTAGATTCATCTTTATGAACTTGAAATAGTTGATTTTTATGAAATGGCCCTGTTTTGTAAATCCCTTTACCTAGTGGAAAAGATTCTTTTTTAGGAAGTTTCATTAATAGGTTTAAATTTTTAGAATTGTTGCAGCTTTCTTAGATACATAACTTTGAGTTACATTTATTTTGAATTCATTAGATTCAACCCACGCATGAGGCACTTTTTTACCCTTTTTGTTTTTAGTGATACTTAAAAAAGTATTAGTTTTTATCCCTAATATGCTTAAGATTACTTTAGCGGTAAGAGATCTACTCAAACAAGAACTTATACGAGAGAAAAGATCTTCTTTTTTTATAAAACACCACTTTATTATTTTTATAAGTTGTTGTTTATAGTTTTTATTACATCTTAAATTTAAAAAATCAAAATTTCCCATTTTCAAAATTTTAATTAAAAACTTGTTAGGAGTTATCTTAATTAAAACCCAAAATAAAGAATCAACTATAAATATTAAGACTATAAAAAATAGTTTATTGATTTGAAAAATATATTTATCTCTAATGCTCAACATTTATTAATTTTTCTCTAGTTAATTTATTCAAAAAGTAATTTATTGATTTTAGACAATCAGATTCCGACACTTCGTAAATTGAAAGTAATTTTTCTTTTATTTCATCGATTGTTCTTTCTTTATGAAGAAAAAGCCAAATCTCAGAAGCTGAATCATTTAAATTAACATACTGAGAGTTGAATGAATTAAATAATGTTATCTCGTTATCAAGTTCAGCAAAAGATACTTTTTTGTTTCTTTTAAATCTCATTTATGAAACTATATTTTTTGAACTATACACTAAATTTTTGTCTTTTTCAACTTTAAATAGTTCAGCATTGCTGGTATTCTAGTACCAAATTCAGAATTTCCTTCTAGTAAAATAGGATCCAATTTATCTTCTCGAGGAATAAAATCCCATGCAACATTATTTATTCGTGGTATCAAGCTATGAAATTTTTTAGCTAGAAAAATGCATTTTTTTGATGTTTCATAAATAATTAAATATTTTTTGTTTTTATTTATATAGGATTCATCCCTTATAACTAATTCTCTTGTTTTTGAACCATTAAATTCTATATGGAATTCTTCGTGAATAAGAATATTATTTAATGTATTATTTTCAGTTACCTCTAACCAGGCTATGTTTGCCTCAACTTTATTAGATTTATTGAAATCTAAAGATGTTATTATTCTGCAAACATAAGAAGTTTCATGTTTATTATTTTTGTTAAGTAGATATTTGTTTTTGAAATATGGCATCAATAAAATATCACAATTTGAATGCCAGTATTTTCTCCAGATATTTGATATTGTTTCTATATATTCGTTTTCATTTTCTAAAAAGAGTTTATTAATTTCTCTGCCATCTAATGAATTATGATAAATGTAATTATTTTTTATGTGAAAAATACTGATTCTTTTACCCCCACTGCCATTATTTTCTTTGATAAGAATCCCTTGTTTAGAAAAACTATCTTTTAGTAATTGACAAGAATTTTTTCGTGTATATGTAGGCTTATTAGCATAATTTAGTTTGATATAGGGGTAAGAAATATAATTATCAAGAGTTTTTAGTAATCCATACTTATCATTTAGTAAATGTCTAGCAGCAACAAAGTTTTTTTGAAGTTTATTTCTCAATGTCTTGTGATAATATTTGCTGTTGTGAGAGGAATAAAAAAGTTGGCTGATTTTTTTGTCATCATATTGGTACTTTTTAAAAATAAAGTACTCATAAAGACTGTAACTATTTAATATGCAGAAAAAAAATTTATCTTTTATTTTAATATTTTGTCCATATTTTGAACTTTTAAATAAAATACCTGTCTTTCTTAAAGTCCAAAAGAATTGCTGAAATATTTCTAGAGGAATGAAATATATTTTTTTTGATCTTAATCTTTTAACCGTTAATAAATTAATCCATAACCAAGGAGGTGGTGAGTTTAATTCTCTGATACAAACCCAGAAAAGATTAGGAGCCAATGGTGTAGATTTCGCCTTTTCTTCCTTCAATTACTGGTGGAACTTCTTCAGTTTTGGTAGAAGTGGCTTTTAAACTTAGTTTTTCAAAGTCTGGCTTAATCCATTTTTTTTTGTATTTTTTCATTTTTAGTAAATGGCTCTAATATATGTATACCTAATTATATATACTATTGAAATACTTTTTCAATAGTATCATAACAATAGCCATTAATAATTTTTTTTTGACTATCGCTTAATATTCTCTTGCCAACTCCTACCTCACCTTTGTTGAAAAATTGTCTTTTAACTTTTACACTTCCTGTAAATCCATTATTTTTGATTTCAAATTTCTTCAATTTTTTAAAAGATGAATTATTAATGGCAATTTTTATTTCATCTGAATTGTTACTAAGATTCAAAAAATTTGATATTTTTGTAAAAGTTTCTAATTTCTTTAAATGTAAATCTTCATATCTCACCATAAGAATTGGAAGGCTTTTTTGATTTAACCAACTCTCTACATGAGAAGACCAGTTCCCAAGATGTTGTGGTACTTGATATTTAAGGCTATTTTTTTGACGAGTTAAACATGCATTTTTATCTATGATGAACTTTATACTATCGTCCAAGTTCCATTCAAAGAAATTGCTCAAAGAACAGGCGACATCATAAGGATGTCTGACAATATATACAGCACCTTTACAGCCTTTAGAATCGATAATTTTGATATTATTTCCGTCTTTAAAAGAGTCATGTACTTTAATGTAGTTAAGTTTTTCAGAATATATCGGTTTTTTTCTGCCTATTTTTGATCTTAATTTTGAAATTTCAATTGAGGACAAATCACTTGAATCGATACCAATTATTTCATCTATCCAAGATCTTGAGCTGTATATTTCTCCGGTATTTAGATTGTTATTTATATCAATATGGAAATTTTTGTTTCGGAAATCTCCTTTACAATCTTTTATTAAATGAAGATATTTTATGAATATTCTTACCCAGGTATTTCCTGATTTTGGGTAACTTGCGATATAAAAATAACTCATTCATTTACAATTCGTTTTCATCAAGAAATTGATTCATATTTTCAATCCCATTAGGGAGGATTAATTCAAATAATTTAAAATCCTTAATCATTCCTGATAATTTAACAAAGTTGTTGGACTCTTTCCCTAATCCTCTTACAAATCTTGGTCTAAAAATGTTATCTCTTAAATTAATGAATTTATCCTTTTCATTTTTAATCTCCTTTATTTTAGAGAAATTTTCGTTAACTTCATTTCTATTTATTTTTAAAATATAAATAGCTTTTAATTTGCATGGATTAAAATTATTATCCATATCACCTTGGATTATATATTTATTAATGTTTTTTCTTACTTTAATGTAGTTTTTTGTAGGTATTTTAAGTTTATCCATGCTTTCTTTCCAAAGTTTTATTCTTGGTATTCCTTGCAAAACAGAACCATCTGCTTTTAAAGCAACTTGATCATCAGAAATTAATTTCCAGCCTCTTTTCATCAGAACATATGCAACTGTGCTTTTCCCTGCTCCAGAAGGTCCAAGACACATAATAGATTTATTATCTTTTTCCATGGCATTGGCATGAAAAACTAATATGTCTCTTTGAATTAAAATCACTCCAATTGCGGAGCCTAATATGAAGTTACTTATATCTCTATCTTCTACATTTAAAGAATCTCTTTTAAATAAGATTTGATTGCCATTGGAAATTTCCAGTATCCCAATATCTTTTATTAAAATTGAAACTATATTCTTTCTTATTCTATAAAAATATGTGTCTGAAATTTGTTCTTTATAGTTACCCCATTCCAATAAATTGTCCTCTTTAACAACAATATCAATTTTGTCAGAATTATTTAATTTTAATAATTGTGATAGCTCTAAATTTTCAACCTTCCATATCAATCCAAATGCTTTATAGTAGTTAGTAAGCATAAATTATGATATTAATAAATATATAATACATCTATAATCTAAATTCTCATACAAATTATTAATGAATGAGCAAGTTAATAAGATTATCCTGGAAAATTTTATTAAAATTTATAATCAAAGGAATGAAGATTTAAAAGTTTTCAAAAATGATCTTATTATTCAAAAAAGTATAAGAAAACTGTCCTCGATAGATAATACTAATCCTGAACTTTTATATAAATTTATAAAAAGACATAGACTAACGATATTGATACTAAATAATAAACAAATTTCTTCGATTATTCCAAATTGTTGTAAATTATTATCAAATAATAAAAAACAAATAAGGGAATTATTTGTTTCGAAAATAAATACACTTACATTAATAAATGACATATTTTCTGCTAACGGAATAAACTTTCTAATTATCAAAGGAATATCATTATCTAAACAAATAGATAATAACTTTTTTACCAGAGTGCATACTGATTTGGATATTTTTATAAATCCAGAGGATTTAGATAAAGTTATTAATTTGCTTAAAAGTAATGGGTATGTATGTAATCATGGTTACTTCCCTTTTAATACGAAAAGCATTCGGGGTAAATATAGTAAATATATTTTTTATGAACTAACATTTCATAATAAAGATAAAACTTCCTACGATCCAGTAGATCTACATTGGCATTTATCAAAATTTCATTCTAATCTTCCAAGTTTTAGAGAAGCGTGGATGGAAAGTGAAGAGTATTATTTAGGAGATTTGAAATTTAAAACTTTATCAAAAAAACATGCTTTCATTAATGCATGTGCAAATTCAGCAAAAGATAAATGGATGAGTTTAAATTCTCTTTTGGAGATTGAGAGACTCTTTTTATTAATTAATTCATCAGAATTTCATAGTTTAAGAGAAATTAGATTTATAAGATTAAGTGTTGCAGCTTCTTTTCTTGTGACAGAGAACAAGAAATTACTTAAATTATTTTCTCTCAAAAGTTTTGCTTATTTATATGCGTCAAATTTGGCTTGGTTGACATTGTGTTCTAAAAGAAAAGAGAAAAAATTAAGCAAGTTTAGAATCAAAAATTATATTATCAATAGTTTTCATGATTTTTTAATTGCCCAAAGTTTTTTTGACTATTTTGTATTTTTGAATTATTTCTTATGGAATATTCTTAAAAAAATTTTTACTTTTAATTCTAGATCATAAATTGTCAAGAATAGATAATTGATGAGGAGTAGGACTAGTACCTGGATTAATACGCATTAAATATTCAAGGGCATTGAACTTACTTAGATTTTTTTCTTTCATAAGCCATGCCATACATATTAAGGGCGATCTCTCAACTGCAGCCACGCAATGTACATATACACTGCCATTTTTCATTAGTTTTTTTAGTTGATTGATAGCATTTGATAGTTGATTAAAATTAAGTTGATTTTTATATTTATGGTCAGGAAGTATAACCCTAGCGAAGGTAAATTCTTTGATAAAATTTCTATCTACAAGAAATTCTTCCTCACTGCATAAACTTAATATGCTTCTAATTCTTAACTCTTTTAATTTTAAATACATTATTTCTTTATCTGGTTTGGGGCCAATAGCTAATTCATTAATCAAGACCCAATTTATATTAGTTTCAATTTTTTTTTGAGAGTTCTCTATCATTTTTGATTGTTCAAACTTTTAAAGTACTTACTTACTCCATCTTTAAGACTAGTAAATTCATTTAAATATCCTGTAGATCTTAGATTATTTAAATCTGCCTTTGTATATGATTGATATTTACCTTTTAAGTGGTCTGGGAAATCTATATATTTCAGAGATGGTTTCAAATTAGAATATTTTTCAAACCAATCGATAATGATTTTTGCTAAATTATTAAATGATTCTGATCTGCCACTTCCAATATTAAATATTCCGGATTTAGATTTATTCCTAAGAAAAAATAAGTTCACATCAATACAGTCATCAACATAAACAAAGTCTCTGGATTGCTCACCATTTTGATAACCCCCATAACCCTTGAATAATCTTAATTCTTCTGACGATTTTATTTGATTATAGAAGTGTTGCATTGGAGAGGCCATGGCACCTTTGTGGTTTTCTCTAGGTCCATAAACATTAAAATACCTCAAACCAACAACTTGGGATTTGCTGTTTTTGCAATTTTTCCTTACATATTGATCAAATTGAAATTTTGAAAAAGCATAAAGATTAATGGGGAACTCACAGTTAAAGTCTTCTTGAAACCCATTGAGACCTAAACCATAAACTGATGCCGAAGAAGCATAAATGAACTGTAGATTATTTTCTACTGATAAATGTAACAATTCTTTTGAGTATTCATAATTATTTTTCATCAAGTAATTTCCATTTTTTTCTGTAGTAGCAGAACATGCACCAAAATGAAAAATCGCTTCGATGTTTTTTAAATCATGGTTTTTAAAATAATTTAAGAAATCATTTTTATTTATGAAATCACTTATTTTTAATCCTGATAGATTAAGAAACTTAGAACTATCGCCTAAGTTATCTACCACAATAATGTCTGAGTAATTTTGGAAATTTAATCTTTTTATTAAATTACTTCCGATAAATCCAGCTCCTCCTGTAACTATGAACATAATCTTAACCTTTCTCTTGAATTTTTTTTATCATTTTAGTAGTGGAAAAACCATCAACAAAAGGGATAATCTCTACCTGACCTCCACCAGAAATAACTCTTTTAGCTCCAATAACGTTGGATACTTTATAGTCTCCCCCTTTTACAAGAATATCAGGACAAAGTTCATCATATACTTTCTCAGGAGTATCTTCAGAAAAAGAAAATATATAATCTACAAATTCAAAAGAAGATAATATTTCCATACGATCACTAAGCTTATTGATAGGTCTTTTGGTACCTTTAATTCTTTTTATGGAGTCATCACTATTTAAAGCTATAAAAAGAACTCCTCCAAGATTTTTTGCTTTTTTTAAATATTTAATATGACCTGGATGGATAATATCAAAACAACCATTTGTCATTATTACATTAATTTTATTTGATTTTAAGTTACTTACTATTGATTTAATTTCATCAAAATTATGTATTTTTTTTACTTTATCTCTTAATAAATACGATTTTGAATCAAGCTCTTTTTTAGTTACTATACTAGTACCGAGCTTACCAACAACTATCCCTGAAGCAAAATTTGCCTTAATAGCAGAATTCTTCAAAGAATTATTTTCAAATAATGAAACGGCTAATGTCGCCATAAAAGTATCTCCCGCTCCTGTTACATCGTATACATCCTGAGCTTGTGCAGATATATTAATTGATTTCGATTTTCTTGGAATAAGAGAAAATCCTTTTTCGCCTCTAGTTATTAATAAATTTTCAATATTAAATTCATCTAGCAATTTTCTCCCTTTGTTTTCAATATCAATTTCATTCTTGCAGTTACCCACAATTGCCTCAAACTCTATCCAATTTGGAGTTATTAAATAAGAACCTTCATATTTTTTGAAATTGTTGCCTTTGGGATCTACCAAAACTGGGATTGACTTTTCTTTTGCTAATTTAATTAACTCTTTGCATTCAATTAATGTTCCTTTCAAATAATCAGAAAGAATAACTATCTTTGAAAAATTTAAAGCCTCTTTATACTCATCTAATAAACAATTTTGAACATTGGGGAAGACATCTTTTTCAAAATCAATCCTTAAAATTTGTTGATTTTGACAAAGGACTCTTTTTTTTTGTAT
Organism: Prochlorococcus sp. AG-347-M23; assembly: GCA_003278855.1. GTDB lineage: Bacteria > Cyanobacteriota > Cyanobacteriia > PCC-6307 > Cyanobiaceae > Prochlorococcus_A. The sequence goes on from QCCU01000010.1 coordinate 34,635, forward strand.
TGTCTGAATATTTTCTAGGGTTTTGATGTGATTTGCGATTGAGTAGTTATTTAGAATTTTTTTTATCTGATGATAGGCGTTATCTGATCCAGTAATTGAAATTAAAAAAGGAGAATGACCTAAACTTTTTATATTCATAGCGACATTACCTGCTCCTCCTATTTTATTATCAGTCTTTGTTATCTTTACAACAGGTACAGGGGCTTCAGGTGAAATTCTATTTGCTTGACCAACTAAATATTCATCGAGAATTAAGTCTCCGCAAACTAAAATATTTTTTGAATATTTGTCATTAATCATATAAATATTGAACTAATTAATAAGTTTATCTAAAGCATGTCTTGTCACTTTTTCGGGTTTAATAAGATTAGTATCTAAAGAAAAACCTAATTTACTATTTTTTTCTTTTACCTTACAGGATATTATTATATCATTTTTACCCCAAGGTTCCCAAAATTGATGCAGAGTTAATTGAGAAAATATAGCAATCACTTCAACACTTGTTAGGCAAGCAATATGCATAGGGGCGCTATCAATACAAATCATAAGATCTAAATCGCTTATATTTGATAAAAGTTTATCAGGTGCAAGACAACCGCAAAGTAGCTTAATATTCTCTTTTTCTATTAAAATGGAATTAGCAATGTTTTTAGCATCCGCTAGATCTTCAGATGATCCGTATATATTAAGTTGAAAATTTATTTTCTTTGAAAGACTATTAATTACATTTATAAAATTAACTTTATCCCATTCTTTAATCTTACTTTTTGAAAACGGAGCAATACCTATTTTTTTAATTTTATTTGGGCTCCTTTTTTTTGAACGATAATTATTGAAAACTGTTTCAAGATTATTTTTATAATCAAAATTAAGATAATGCTTATCAATTAGTTCTGATACAGATAAGATACTAGCTTTGTATTGGTGAATAATATCTTTTCTTTTAAGTCTGTATCTGTCAAATGAATGAATAAAAGCTAATGGTTTATTTTTAAGATTGCCAAGTGGGGATGGAATATTTAATAAAAAACATAAAATGATCCTTTTTAATTTTAAACGTAAGCCTTGACCTGAATAGCAAAGATGAACTACTGATACATCATTAAACTTCTCTAATTTTTTTCTCAAAGATAAAAAATTCTTTATATTGAACATATAAGAAGAATCATATTCTATTACCTCATCAAATAATGATTTATCAATTTTAAATATCTCTTTGGGCAGCTTATATTTTAATGAATTTTTATTAAATGTTTTTGAAGTTAGGAAAATAATATTTGAATTTGGAAAAGCAATCTTTAATAATTTGATTGATGGAATACAAACTATAAAATCACCAAAAAAACAATGTCTCAAAAGAATTATGTTTTTTGGTGGATATTTTGAATTTTTTTTTAAAAGATTTCGCAATATATAAATAACTGATTTACAAATTATGTAGTCAACAAAATCAATAAATTTAATAATATCATTTAAAAAATTATTTTTATTAAAAATCATTTTTTAATACTCCAAAATTTGATATATGTTCCTGACACTAATTGATAAAGAATTATAGAAGGTATAACATAAAACCAAATAATCTTTGCCATTGTTGCAGATTGAGCTCTTACAATTTGTGGAATTAATCCCACCATAATTGAACTTGTAAATTGATTGTATTGGACATCTTTAGAACTTGATATTAATTTGTATATTGCTATAAGAAAACCAAATACTAAACCATTATAGATAAATCCAAAGGATCCCATAAATAGAAAGCCCTCTGCAAAAGAAAAAAATCCAGGGCTTGAAGCAGACGTAACATTAAAATCTCGGGAATTTAAATAATTTAATGTAATTTCTTGAAGGTAAGGATAATTAATACCGGCTAAAAAATTTGAGGTATTGGATTGAAAAACTTCAAATGGCAAAATAATATTATTTTCAATAATCGTAGTTAATAAAGTAAAAGGGAAAGTAAAGTCGTTTAAAAGTATAAATCTTTGTATGGGAGATCTAAAACTCAAGAACCCAAAAACATAGTTATCGCTTCTGAAGAATGTAAGACTGTATGTTGATAATAATATCAAACTAGAAATTGAGAAATAAATTAGGAACTTATAAAAACTTTTCTTTTTGACTGTTAATCTATTAAAAAAAGTTTTTATATTCTTGTTTATTGAAATATTATTTATATTATTTTTTAAAATTATTTCAAAATAAGCAACAGATATAAATAATTTTAAAAGATCAGTTCTATTACCTAAACTAATTGCAATATATAAGAACGAAAGAGACAAAATTAATAATACAAAAAATGCCAATTTTCTATTAGAACGAACAAATAATTCCTGTCTCAAGGAAATATAGATTAAGGTTAAAAGATATGGTAAAAACTTAAAAAATGATGTGAAAATTTTATAACCTATATCGATAGTTTGGGTATTATCTATAATTGTTATCAATTTATATGATAATTGATTTCTGTATGGTAAAAAAATTATAAATCCTAATATCAAAAATAAAAAAACAAACTTAAAGAAAAGCTTTTGTTGTTTTCTTTTATAAAGTATATTTAATTTTCTAATATTAATTGGTAAATAAATTAAAAAAAATGAAAAATATAAACTAATAATAGATAAAATGGTACAGATTATTGATTTTGAAAGGCTAGAAGAATCAACTGGTAACTTTACTAATAAATTTATTATTTCTGGATAATATATATAGGTGATAATTGAAAAGAAGGAATATATAAATAAAAAAATAAAATAGATAGAAAAAAAAATATCTCTCTTTAAAATATCTACTAGGATTAATCCAAAAACAATTATATAGGCAAAAAACAGTAATGAATTTGATAAGAGCATCTTCTTAATTAAGTTCCATTAAGGTTTAAAATACTTTTAATAGTTTTAAAAAAGCATATAAAATCTAAATCAAATGAATAGTTTTTTAAATAAAATAAATCATAGGAAAGTTTAATAATTGAATCCTCTTTTGATGCTCCATACTTATAATTAACTTGTGCCCAACCACTAATCCCAGGTTTTATGTTGTATCTTTCGTAATAGTAGTTTATATCTTGTAGCTTATCTACTTCTATAGCGGGTCTCTCTGGTCTTGGCCCTATGAGACTTAAGTCCCCTTTTAGAACGCAAACAATTTGTGGAAGTTCGTCCAGTCTTGTTTTTCTCAAGAATCTTCCTATTTTTGTTATCCTTTTATCATTTTTTTGTGCCCATACAGGTCCTTGTGTTTCAGAATTATTTTTCATTGTTCGAAATTTAATTATAGAAAAGCATTTTTTGTTATATCCTGTTCGTGTTTGAGTATAAAAAATTGGACCCTTGGAATCTATTCGGATAATAATTGATATTATTAAAAAAATTGGTAAAAGAATAATTAATAAGAATATTGCGAAAAGAAAATCAAATAATTTTTTCAAAATATCATATTTAGATTTTTTCATGAATACCTCATCAAAATTTTCAATACTATCTATAGGTAATGCCTCTAAAGTCTCCTCAAAAAACTCTATTTCAGAAATATAATTTTTAGAAAAATTTATTTTATTGGGAGATTTTTTATTTTTTTTTAAAAAAAAACTTTTATTTTTTAAGGAGTTATTTTTATCAAATAAGTCTATATCTTTTATGTGTATAAGATTAATATTTTTCCCGTATTCTTGTAAAATATTTTTAGTATTTATAAAACATTTATTAGGACCTATAAAATAGTATTCAAGAACATTTTCATTTCTTTGAGTAAACTTTTTTAATATTCTTAAAAATAAGAGAAAAAATATCGATGATAGAGAGTAAATCAATAAAATTATTGGCAAGTTAAAAATCTCCTTTGTTATTAGATCAAAAAGCAAAATTGATACCACAAAAAGTAAATATGAATTTAGTATTATTTTTAAATCTTTTATAAAATCTTTAGAACTATGGATGTATTTATTACATAAATAGCTTATTAATATCCATATTGAGAAAATCAAGATGGTGTCAATATTAATTCCTATACTAAATAAATTGATAAATATAAAGACAATTAAAAAATCAACAGAAATTCTTAAATAAACTGGTAAGCGTTTTTTATGAAAAGTATATCTTTCATTAAAAAAATTTCTCATTGTTTTGGTTTTATCTTTTGAAAATGTTTTTTAAATAATTAAAGAAGTTTTTTTTATTTTTTTCGTCTTCTTTATCTATGTATGATGCTAATGAATTTTTATTCGGACCATAACCATAACCATAACCATAACCATAACCATAACCATAACCATATCCATATCCATTTTTTTTCTCATTAAATTTAGTTAATTTTTTATTATTACTTATAATTCCAATGGGAATTATAGATTTCGATGCTAAGTTTCTTATAGTATCTTTTGCTAAGTTTTTATTAACGAAGTTAGTACTTATGACTACTATTAAACCATCTAAATTTTCTGCTATTAAAAAAGTATCCGATAAACCATATAGGGGAGGAGTGTCAAATAAAATATAATCATAATCACTATTATCTTTAAGATTTTTAATAAGATCTGACATTCTTTTTGAACTTAGAATTCTTGCAGGATCAGGCGGAATACTTCCTGAAGTGATTACATCCCATTTTTTTTCTAAATTATAATTTTGTATTATTTCAGATAATTTTACGCTATTGTCCGTTAGGTAATTTGATAGCCCAGAAATATTATTAAGAGACATTCTCAAATGTAATTGTGGTTTTCTTAAGTCAGAATCTATTAATAAAACTCTTTTGTCTAAATCAGACAGAGTTTTAGCAAGAAGGATATTGATTAAAGATTTGCCTTCAGTAGGAATTGAACTAGAAATACCTAAAATTTTTAAATTTTCATGGCTATCTAGAAATCTAAGAGATGTGAATAAATTTCTAAATTCTTCTTGAAAGAAAAAGTTCGCATATTTACTTTTTTGGTCATCATTTTTTTTGAATTCTTTCTCAAGACTTGAGAAATCAACTTTTTTAACTTTTATATTTTCAAAGATATCAAAGTATGGAATATTAGCTAATATGGGCAACTTTGTTTCATCATTAATTTCTTGTGCATCATGAAAAACAAAATCCGTCCTTTCTCTTATAAAAGCTGCTAAAGAAGACAAAATTAGGCTAAAAAAAGCTCCAAAAAATAAATTTTTTGGTATGTTCGGTCTTATTGGAGATTTTGAAATTATTGGATTTTGGGTAATTCTCCATGGAAAACTCCTTTGAGCCATCTCTAGATTAAAGTTTTCCCTAGCGGAAATAAGTCCATAAAGATTACCTTTAGCAATTTCGAGTCTTTGATTAATATTTTCATATTCTTCAATTAGCTTTGGTTGTTTTTCAAATACTTCTTGAACCTCATTAAGTTTTAATTTTGCATTTAGGATATTATCTTGATTGATAACTAAAGCAGATTTGACAGCTTCTAATTGATTTTTAATAATAATAGGTTTTAATTGTTCTTTTTTAGATAAAAGCCCCGTGATTATTTTTGAATTTGGTTTGAATTTTAATTTTGCTTTAGAAATTTCAAGATTCAAAACCTTATATTGTTCAAGCAATGAGGAATCCAAAGAAGTTACTTCTAACCCACCTTTATTTGGAGTTTCTGAACTGTTTATATCAATTTGATATCCAAAGGTATCTATAATTCCATCATTTATATTTTTTGAGATTTTATTTAATCTACCTCTTTCTAATTCTAAATTTAATATTTCATTTTTTATCTTTGTTTCAAATTCCTTGATTTTTAATCCCTCAACGGCTGGTTCAAGCATGAAATTTCTTTCTCGAAATAAAGCTAACTCTCTTTGGATTTTACTCGTTCTTGTTCTTAATATAGGTTCTTGTTCGTTAAGAAAATTTAAACCATCTCGCAATCTTTGCCTTCTTTGATTTAGAGCTGCTTGTAAATAAGTTTCGCTGATATCATTGAGAAGATTTAAATCTCTCTTTGGCTTATTACTTAAGTACCTAACTTTTAAAATTCCTGCAGCTTTTTGATCCCATCTTTTGCCACCTCCATTTTCTATGGAAATTCTACCTAAGATTGATTTCACAGGGATCTCATATTTATCAGCAACTGCTTTTAATAATATTGGGCTCTTGAGTAATTCAATTAACGTGGGAATATCAATATCGCTCATATTGTTTTTAGCTAACTTTGCAATTGCATCAGTTGAATTTGTAGTCAATTTGCTAGATTCTGATTTGTTTAAAGGATCATTTATCAAAATTGAAAATGTACCTAGATATAATGGACTATTTATTCTTTTATTGATGTTGTAAATTATAATTATAGAAAAGGTTATTAAACCTGTTATAAAAAAGGTTTTTTGTCTTCTTCTAAAGAAATTAAAAAAATCTTTGAGATTTATTTCTTGATTATCATCTGATTCTAATTTACTTACAGAATCCATTTAAAAGATTTTTGTTTTTTACTTAAATGTTATAATACATCATTAAGATAATTTGTAACCTGAATCTACATGGGATGCACTATTAGTTTGAGACGTAAGCAATTTAATAGAATATTTATAAATACGACATATATCTTATATATATTGACGTTTTCTTTTTTATACCCTCAAGAAAAGTTATATGCCAAAGAACAATTCCCAGATAATAAAGTATTTCTAGATAAAGAAACATATATTCTTGGCCCTGGTGATTTAATTGAAATAGATGTTTTTCAAATGCCTGAAAGAAGGGAATCGCATTATATTTTAAATGATGGAACTTTACCATTACCTTTTATAGGAAATGTTCATGTAAAAGGATTAAGTTTAAATATGGCAAAAATAAAAATGGAGAGTTTATTATCTAATGAGCTAATTAATCCAGATTTGCAATTGAAACTTTTAAAACCAAGACCAATAAATGTATCCGTTATTGGAGAAGTTCAACGAAGAGGCATTTATTCTTTAAACATAAAGGATGGAAATCAGGTTAATGATAAAACTATTTATAATGCAATTGGGATGCCTAAAGTGGTTGACGCGATACAAAAGGCAGGAGGAATTACTCCAAAATCAAATTTAAGGGAAGTATTATTATATAGAGAGTTACCTCTAAAGGAAACTGAATATAAAATTGCCAAACTAAATCTAATAAAACTTTTCACTGATGGAGATAATAAACAAAATCCTTATTTATTTGACGGAGATATTATAAAAATACAAAAAGTAAAGAGAATAGGTGATGAAGAGATAAATTTGAATAAGACAAATCTTGCTAGGGAAACAATAAAAGTCAATATTATTGGTGAAGTTAAAAATCCAGGTCAGTTAGAAATTCCATCCTCAACTGCTTTATCTCAAGCTATTTTAATTGCTGGGGGATTAAATGATTTAAGATCTAGTAAAAGAAATGTTGAATTATTAAGAACTAACCAGAATGGATCCGTAACTTTAAAGAGATATAAAATTGATTTTGCTAAAAATTTAAGCTCTAAAAAAAATCCTGTTCTTGAAAATGGCGACACTGTAAAAATTAATAAAACCTTGTTCGCATCTGGCTCTGATTCTATCCAACTATTATCTAAGCCAATTTCAGGAATTGTGCAAACTTGGTCGTTATTTAAATTAATTAATGATTGATTACTAATTACTAATAATCTAGTGGATTCAATTCAAATCTATTGAAATAAGATGTTTCAAATTCTTTTATTTTACGATTTCTTCTAAAATCTAATAAGACTTTTCTATGGGCATTGGTCATAAAATAAAAAGAATCTCTATAAACTTCTTCAACACTAAACGAAGGAAAATCTTTTGAAAAGTCTTCTCTCACAAAGTAAGAATCTTGATGAAAAAGAACTAATTTATAGCCTTTTTTAATCATTTTCTTATTAATATATCCCAATGGATGGATGTGCCAGCTTTAAGAAATCTGGGTATTTAATATCTATAGTAGGAAAAAAGTTAAAACCGCCTTCAACTACTATTAAGGGGGGTAAAACCTATATCTAAAGCTATTTCCAAATCTGGTTCATCAACATCAATACAAACGATATCAATTTTTTTGTAATCAATATTTTCATTTTTTAATATCTTTGCAAGATTATCTCCTTTGATTTAGTAATTAGGCGCATCTACTTTTTTATTTATGAGTTTAACTCCTGAATTAAAATAATTTTTCTGGAGAGTTTTAAACTTTTTTTGGATGCCTCAATAAAAATACCAATCCAACCTTGCTCATATAGAAATATGCAATTTGAAAAATAAAGTCCATCCCACGCTCCAAATTTCACAAAATATCCCTAATTTATATTTAATCTCTCTAATCTGTTTTTTATAATACCGTCTTGTCATAGTTGAGAATATATATTTCCGTAGTTCCAAATCAAAGAATTCTTATTAACTAACTTTAAGAAATTTTTATCTCTGTAAGAATTAATATCATTTTTGTTTTTTAATTCTTATTAGTTTTCTATATGTGTCTAAAAGTTTTTGAAATTACCTTATTTTTTTTATACTTTAATTGGAAATACATTTTTTAATTTTCAAAATAATCTCAAAGAAATAAAGTTTAATATTTTTTTTCAAATAAAATAAAGTTACCTTTTTAAAAGCTTTATTTTTTGATTTATAATAAATTTTATATGAATGAAATTTTATTAAACATATCATTGCTCTTGTCAGCATTATTATTAATTCTAGAAAATATTGGTTTTTTATTTAGATTATCAGGATTAAAAGCAGGAAATTTGTTAGCAGGTTATACTTTCCAAAATACTTGGGCATATAGTTCTAGATTTACAAATTTATTATTTGCTCCATTATTTGCATATCTTGGAGATATTGGTGGTATTGATATAAAATTTTTTAATATCATTTTATATTTTTCTTTTTTATCTTTTTTTCTTTTTTATTCAATAATTAAGCAAAAACAAATAATCAATTTATTGTCTGAGATAATTGTATTTCAACAAAAAGGTAATAGCGTTATATCTGCCTTTTTAAGATGGTCTGTATTTAAAAATTTTCTTAAAGTTTTTATTCCTCCTAAAAGAATTAATCTGAATCTTCTTTCTATTAAGAAATTTAGATATATAAGTAATTCAGAAAATTCTAAAGTTAGAAAAGTTTTATTAAATTATGCACTTACTCATATACCATTTTATGGATGTTGGATATTTATCGCTATTCTTATAACGATTTATAGTTCTAGGCCGTCATTTATGATATCTTTATCAACTTATTTTACGGTTTTTTCTTCAATTTTCTTTAGTTTGTATTTTGATCCTTTTCTTTCTCGTTTACATAAAAATAAAGAGTTAACAATTTATATTTACCAAACATTACAGGTTTATAAATTTTTTATTTCAATAATTACATTCATTATTGTGTGCATATTTTTCAAAATTGTTAAATAAGTTTTAATTTAAAAAATTTTCTTAATTTTCTCAATAATTTGGTAAAAAAATTTATTAAAAATAGTAATTTTTGTACCAATCAGCAAAAGATTTTATTCCAATTGAAAGAGGCGTTTTAGGAGAGTCTCCAATCCAATTTTTTAATAAACTATCATCTGCCTGCGTATCATTAACGTCACCTTTTTGCGTTTCTTCATATTCTTTTATTGCGTTTATGCCGAATTCTGTTTCTAAATAAGAAATAAATTTCTCAAGATTTATAGATTCGCTATTACCAATATTAAGTATCATATTTGGAGCAAAACTGGTAGAGGGATTAGGATATTTGCAATTAAAATTTTGATCTATTACTGCTGGTTTTTGCATTAAGTCAAATATGTTTTGAATCACATCATCTATAAAAGTAAAACTTCTTGACATATTCCCATGATTAAAAACTTTTATGGGTTTTTTATTAATTATCGCGTCTGCAAATATCATTGGAGCCATATCTGGCCTACCCCAAGGCCCATATACTGTAAATAATCTCAAGCCAATGCAAGATAGTTTATATAAATGGCTATATGTATGTGCCATAAGTTCATTAGATCTTTTTGTCGCAGCATATAAACTTACTGGATGATTTACTGGATCATTTTCAGAAAATGGAATTTTTGTATTTCCCCCATAAACAGAGCTACTGCTAGCATAAAGAAGACGTTTTACTTTTGAACTTCTACAACATTCTAAAATATTTGAAAATCCAACTATATTAGAATTGATATACGCACTAGGGTTCTCAAGCGAATATCTAACTCCTGCTTGTGCAGCTAAATTAATTACAGTTTCAGGATTATATTCTTTAAATATTTCAAAAAGTTTATCTTTATTTATTAAATCAGTTTTATAAAAGTTCCAAGTTTGGTTTTTAAGATGAAGCTTAGATAAGATTGCTAATCTTTTATTTTTTAAGTTAATGTCGTAGTAATTATTTATGTTATCTATACCTATTACATTAAATCCATTTTCTAGTAGTTTTTTACAGATGTGGAATCCTATAAAACCAGCACAACCAGTAACTAATATAGGTTTATTCATTACACATTAATTAATTTATACATTAATTTAAAATTTCTCAAGAGTGTATTTATATTTTAATTTGCTTATTGTAAAATTTTTATATAATGATTATTTTTGAATTTGAAATCAATATTGGTTACTGGTGGTGCTGGGTTCATAGGATCACATACATGCCTAACATTATTAGAAAATGGATTTGAAATTTTTGTTTTTGATTCTTATATAAATTCTTCAAAAAAGTCATTAAAAAATATCATTAAGATTTTAAAAAAAAATAATAAAGATTTAGAAAGTAATCTTCATTTATTTAAAGGCGATTTAAAAAATGTGAGAAATATTGAGGCAATCTTTCAAGCAGCATTAAAAAAGAACAAAGCAATTGAAGCTGTAATACATTTTGCGGGATTAAAATCAGTTAAAGAATCAATTGTTTATCCATGTTCTTATTGGGATAACAACGTTACTGGAACAATAAATCTTTTAAAAATAATGGAAAAATATAATTGTAGAAACATTGTTTACAGTAGCAGCGCAACTGTATATAAAGTTAAATCAAATAAATTATTAAACGAGAAAGATGAATGTGAACCTGTTAATCCCTATGGTCAAACAAAACTTACGATTGAGAATTTTCTAAAAGATATTTTTAATAGTGCATCTTCAGAATGGCGAATTGCTTGTTTAAGGTATTTTAATCCTGCGGGGGCTCATAAATCGGGCCTTATAGGGGAAAGTCCATTAGGAAAGCCTAATAATTTATATCCACAGATAACTAAAGTAGCATTAGGAAAAATGAGTGAAATTAAAATTTTTGGTTCAAATTGGCCAACTCCTGATGGCACAGGAGTAAGAGACTATATACATGTAAGTGATTTGGCAGAGGGACATTTATTAGCATTAAATTATTTATTAAATAATAAACCTCAAATTCTAACTCTTAATCTTGGTACTGGCAAAGGAACTAGCGTATTAGAATTTATAAGAATCTTTGAAAGAATTAATAATGTAAAAGTTCCTTTTAGTTTTAGCAAAAGAAGAGATGGAGATAATGCTATTGTTGTGGCAAATAATTCATTAGCAAAATCAATTCTAAAATGGATTCCAAAAAGAAATATAGAGGATATTTGTAAAAGTGGATGGAATTGGCAGCTGAAGAATCCAAATGGATTTAATAAATAAAAAATTTATAAAAATAATATATTTTATTTTTACAACTATTTTATTAATAATTTAAACCAGCTTCTAAAAAGTTCTTAAAAAAATTTTTAAAATTAAGTTTTAATGTAAAATATTCTAAGAAAATTAATATATATGATTAAAAAAAATAAAGTTGCATTAATTACAGGAATAACAGGGCAAGACGGAAGTTATCTGGCAGAATTTCTTTTAGAAAAGGATTATGAAGTCCATGGTTTGAAAAGACGTTCAAGTTCTTTCAATACATCAAGAATAAATTATGGACTTGAAAAATGTATGTATATGGGAAATCTTGATGCTCAAAGGGATTGGGGCCATGCAAAAGATTATCTTGAAATGCAATGGTTGATGCTTCAGCAGGAAAACCCTGAAGATTACGTAATAGCTACAGAAGAAATAAAAAGTGTACGAGAATTTATAGAAATATTTGCAAAAGTGCTTGGTTGGGAAAAGAAGGAGGGAGGAAAAGCTATTATCTGGGAAAAAAGTGGTCTAAATGAAGTTGGAAAAAGAGCAGATTCAGAAGAAGTAGTTGTCAGAATTGATCCAAGATACTTTAGAGCAACTGAAGTAGAACAGTTACTCGGAGATCCATCAAAAGCTAAAGAAAAGCTAAATTGGGAACCAAAAATAACTTTAAATCAATTAGTTGCTGAGATGATTGAGGAAGATTCTAATGAGGCCAAAAAAGAATCTTTACTTAAGAAGAAAGGTTTCGCAATATATGGTTCTAAAGAATAATGAATTCTAAGAAGATACCTAAAATTATTCCAATTATTCTTGCGGGCGGAACAGGTTCAAGACTTTGGCCTTTATCAAGAAAGAGTTACCCTAAACAATTTATAAATCTCCTAGATGATGAATATACTTTGTTGCAAAAAACATATAAAAGAATAGAAAATCTAGATTACATTTGTAGACCAATAATTATTTGTAATGAAGAACATAGATTTATTGTGGGACATCAAATGCATGCGATAAATGTTGAACCACTTTGTATACTACTTGAACCCGAGGGTAGAAATACTACTCCCGCCATTACAATTGCTGCCTTAAAAGTTTTAGATATATTTAAGGATAAAAACATTGAACCTTTACTTTTAATTCTCTCTTCAGATCACCAAATTAAAGATATTAATAATTTTCATTTGGCTATTAAAAGTAGTATTGATTCAGCTACCCAAGATAATCTAATAATTTTTGGAGTACCTCCAACATATCCTGCAACTGGCTATGGATATATTAAAACTGAAAAACAACTTAATCCTAATGAAAATAATCCTATCAAGGTTAATAAGTTCATAGAAAAACCAGATGAAAAAACTGCGCAATATTTTATAAAGGATAAAAAATACTCTTGGAATAGTGGAATGTTTTTTTTCAGGGCGAATGCAATAATAAATGAGATCAAAAATTTCGCTCCAGAGGTACTTAAAAATTGCGAAAAATGTTTAGAAAACAGTAAAGTGGATCTAGACTTCCTAAGACTAGAAGAAAATTCATTTAAAAGTTGTGAAAATTCTTCTATTGATATTTCAGTATTTGAAAAAACAACAAAAGCATTTGTAATTCCTCTTAACTGCGGTTGGGATGATATTGGAAGCTGGGAATCCCTCTGGAAAATATCTGAAAAAGATTTAAATGGTAATTCTTTAAAAGGAAAGGTGTTAGCAGAAGATACTAAAAATTCTTTAATATGGAGTGATAATAAATTAGTTGTAGGAATTGGTTTAGAAAATATAGTAATTATTGAGACTAAAGATTCAGTTTTAGTTACTAATAGTAAATGTTCTCAAAGTGTAAAAAATATAGTTTCTTTAATGATTCAAAAAGGCTTTAATGAAGCTCAAAATCATAAAATTGTATATAGACCTTGGGGTTCTTTCTTATCTATCGAAGATGGAAGCACTTGGCAAATAAAAAAAATTGATGTTAATCCTGGAGCCTCTCTATCTCTTCAAATGCATTTTCATAGATCTGAACATTGGGTTGTTGTAAATGGTACTGCTAAGGTAGAGGTGGGTAATATTGAGAAAATAATTGGCCCTAATGAAAGTGTTTATATACCCTTGGGAGCTAAACATAGACTATCTAATCCTACTAAATTACCCTTAACATTAATAGAAATTCAAAGTGGGAGTTATCTAGGAGAAGATGATATTAAAAGATTTGAAGATAAATATGGCAGAGAAAATAACTAAAAATAACTTATTTCATCCTTTGAACTCCCATCTCCCAAACACCATAAATTAATTCCCGATTCTTTAACTAAATCAACATCTACTATAGACCTTGAATCAAATACCCAAGCTGGTTTAGCCATCTTTTTTTGAACATTGAACCATTTAATATTTTTATAATCCTCCCATTCGGTTAGAACTAACACAGCGTGCGCATTATCAAAAATATTTAGATGATTACTAAATGTCCAACTGCCATAATTTTTATTTGAATTATCAATACTTTCATTTTTAATTTCCGTAAATTGCTTCATTTCTAAGTCGATCTCTATTTGTAAAGGATTGACTTTAGGATCATGAATCACGAGTTCAGCACCTTCTTCGATTAAGTCTTTGCAAATCCTAATTGCTGCAGATTCTCTTGTATCGTTAGTATTTGCTTTAAATGCGAATCCTAAAATTACAATTTTCTTTTGTGATATGCTTCCAAAGAGCTTTTTCACAACAATTTTTGCTATTCGTTTTTGATGCCAATTGTTTATATTTACAACCTCTTCCCAAAATTTTGCTACTTCTTCAAGACCAAAATATTCTGCTAAGTAAACAAGGTTTAAAATATCTTTCTTGAAGCAACTACCACCAAATCCTGGCCCCGAATCTAGAAATTTTGATCCAATTCTGGAATCTCTACCTATTGCTCTTGAAACTTCTTTGATATTTGCACCAGTGACTTCACAAATCGCACTTATCGAATTTATTGAACTAACTCGTTGAGCTAAAAAAGCATTAGATGTTAGTTTGGCAAGCTCACTACTCCATATATTTGTAAAAAGAATCTTTTCCTTGGGGATCCAATTCTCATATATTTGACTTAACAAAAGCATTGCTGATTTATCCTCTCCCCCAATTAAAACTCTATCTGGATTTTCTAAATCTTCTATTGCTGTGCCTTCAGCAAGAAATTCTGGGTTAGATAATACACTAAAATTTTTTATATCAGTATCCCCTTGTGATTCCGAATCTAAGGAATTAAGTATTTTTTGGATCACCTCAGCTGTTCTAACTGGTAAAGTACTTTTTTCAACAACGATTGTATCGCCCTTAGAAAATTCGGCTACCTGTCTAGCACAAGCTTCTACCCACTTTAAATCACTAGATTTGCCAGCACCAAGACCCCTAGTCTTTGTAGGGGTGTTTACAGAAATGAATATAATATCTGCCGACTCAACTGCGTTTTTTATTTCGTTAGAGAAGAATAAATTTTTATTTCTTGTTCTTGTAATAATTTCCTTTAAACCTGGTTCAAATACAGGTAGTTTTGATAGATCCTTATTATTCCATGCTTCTATCCTTTTTTTATTAATATCAACAACATGAAAAAAAAGATCAGGACATTTACTTGCCATTACGGCCATAGTTGGACCCCCAACAAAACCAGCTCCTATGCAACAGATATTTTTTATTAATGTCATTTATTTACTTTAAACTAGAAAATCGAAATTCTTCAAAATTGAAAAATTTTTTGTTATTTTATTTTCTTAAATAATGAAAAAATTTTTTAATCTAGAAATTTTCTCTAACAAAATCTTATTCAATAATTGATTATCACATTTTTTAATTTATAAAATAAAAATATTTTAAGTTGAAAATCTAAATATTAAAAAAAATTATAAAAATTAATATTGTATTTAAAATGCTCCTCGATCAAAAGGTAAAAGGATAACTCCAATCGTTCTAAAAAAAATATTTAAATCTAATAAAAAATTTATATTTTTTGCATAAATTAAATCTAACTGTATTCTTCTTTTATATGAAAGTTTATTTCTTCCACTGACTTGCCAGAGTCCAGACATCCCAGGTAAAACAGAAAAAGCTTTTTCAAAGCTATTTTCATACCTTATTATCTCTTCTTTAATAATTGGCCTTGGACCAATAAAGCTCATTTCTCCTTTTAAGATATTAAGAATCTGAGGAATTTCATCTAAGCTCGTATGTCTTAAATATTTTCCTAATGTTGTAATCCTAGGGTCATTTAATATTTTTTGATTACTTTCAAATTCTTTTTTAAGATCCAAATTATTCTTTAAAATTTCCTTTAACATAAAGTCAGCTTCTGGATGCATTGTCCTAAACTTATAACAAGAAAACCTTTTTTTATTTTTGCCAATTCTACTTTGAATAAATAAAATCGGCCCCCTTGAGCTTGCTTTTATAAGAAAAGCTATAATGAAAAATATTGGGATAAATAATATTACTAGTAAACTTGCCAAAGTGAAGTCACAGAATCTTTTAAAAAATTTGTAATTGAAAAAATATTTGGTTATTTTCTTTTTAAAAGATAAAAGATAAAACATTGAACTATAAATTTTTAAATTCGGCTAATGATTGATCAATGAATAAGTTCAATTTTTTATGGAATGTTTCAACTCCAAATTTTTGTGACCAGGCGTTTATATTATTGTTCGAAAATTCTTCCCAGATTTTCTTTTCTTCAAAATACTGTACGCATTCTTTAAGTGCATCTGGAGATTGATCTTTATATAAAATACCAGTTGGATTTTCTGAATTTGATGTAATACAGTTTACAGTATCCAATATTCCAGCCTTACCATAGGCAATAATTGGAGCACCGGCTGCCATAGCTTCTACTGGTGCAATACCAAAATCTTCAATTCCTGCATATAGAAATGCTCTGCAATTTTCCATCAATATTTTAATTTCGGAATCTTTTTGAAAGCCCAAAAATTTAATATTCTTATTAGCAATTTTCTTAAGATCATTTTTTTCTGGTCCTTCTCCAACAATAATAAGAGGATAGTCAAGTTTATTAAATGCTTTTACTAATAAATCTACTCTTTTATTTGGAACTAATCTAGATACGCTTAAGTAAAATTCTCCTCGATTATCGTTTGGGAAAAAATAATTAGTATTTACTGGGGGATGAATTATTTTTGAATCCCTCCCCCAATATTTTTTAATTCTTCTAGCAGTAAAAGAAGAGTTAGCGATAAATTTATCAACTCTTACGCTGCTAATGTAGTCCCATTTTCTAAGACTCTGCAGAATTAATCTTAATAAGATAGTCAATTTTAATTTTTTATAAGAGGATTCATTTAAATAAATATGCATTTGGTCCCATGCATATCTCATTGGAGAATGTATATAACTTATATGAAGTTGGTCAGGAGAGGTGATAACTCCTTTAGCCACTGAATGACTTGAACTCATAACTAATTTATATTGATTAAGATCAAATTGTTCAATTGCAAAAGGGAATAGAGGTAGATACTTATGAAAATGCTTTTTACTAAATGGCAAATTCTGAATAAATGAAGTAAATATTTTTTGCTTATTTGGCAGTCTAAAATTTTCTGTATCAAGATGATTTACAAGAGTGTACAAGTCATAATTTAGATCTTTTTTAGATAACCCTTTCTCAATTTCTTTTAAAACTTTTTCTGCTCCACCTTTATAATCTTGAGAAAGCCAGTCATGGATTAAAGCAATCTTTATATTACTATCGAACTTCATAAATTTCTGAGATTAAATTTATTTTACAAAATTAAATCATATAAACCAAAATAAATTAAAAAAAATTTTTTTCTATAACCTCTTTAAATTTGAAATTTAGAACATCTGAAATAAGATTTACTTTATCTATATCTATAGTTGAAAGATTATTTTCATTTTTATTGAATTGTTTGCTTTTTTTAATTGCTAATCTATCTTTTTTATGATCTAGATTATATATTTCCACAATAGATATTCCTAAATATAAGTTTGAATTTTACTTATCAAAGTCTATTAGTTTTTCTAAAGTAATTGATGCATATCTTGATCTTTTTTGAAGAATTTGAGTAATTGCAATTTTATATAAATAATTATTCTCATTAAATTTGAACCTTTCTTTGAAGAAAAACTCTGCATCTTTTAAATAAATTTGCTCTGGATCTGTTTGATTTATTAAACCACTAAATTAAATAGAGAATCAAATTCTCCATCTCTAAGAAAGGTTCCCATTCTCTCTATTTCTTATAATTTATTTATTTCTATTATTTGAGAATTATTATTCTATTCTTGAACCTCAATATTTTTATAATTAATTTTTGCAAAATTTATTCTTTTATTATTTTTTTTTTTATCAAAGCTCCTGATATATTTTTAGCAGTTTTAAATTCATTTCTAAGTAAGTTTTTTTTCTTCGGCTATACATTTAATGCCAGCTAATAATATCCAAAACATTAGACTTATTCTTGCATCGTAGTATTGGACATCTATCAATTGAGAAATTAAAAAAATTATTGTTGCTGAAACCCATGCCTTGTCAATAATATTATCAAAAACACCCATTCTGAAATATGCTTTCTTATATGCGCTTGAAACTATTGAGAAAAAAACAAAAATCATAATAATCATGCATGGGATTCCATAACTTAGAGATAAATCACTAAAAATATTATGTGTATGACCTTTCCAAAAACCAGTTTGAATTTCATAGATTATTGGGAATGAACCTCCACCAGTGCCTATTAATGGATTTAAAATTATTAATTTAATTGCGGCTATGAAAATTTGAAATCTAGTAACATTTAATTCAGTGAAACCTTCAGAACTAAATTCCTTCCAAATTTTGTCGGGTATTTTATCTTGAAACCAATCTTGTAATTCCCCTTCAAAATGATTATTAGTAGTAATTAATATTATTGTTCCAAATAATAATACTAAGGGCGTTAAAAATTTAAAACTATAAGTCCCAAATAGAATAGGAATAGTTAATATTGAAGACGCCCAAGCATTTCTTGAATTTGTTAGTACTATACAAAATATTATTAATATTAAATTGGTTTTGAATAGGATGCTTTTATTTGATTTTTTTAGAGCTAATGCTATCGAAAGTGGTAATAAAAAAGTGAACCATGATCCTGCATAATTTGCATGATTAAATAAACCAGTTAAACCTGAGACCGAATCAATTGGTCTTTGGTACCAAATGACTAGACCAGATAAAAATTTGATTGGCCCATGCCATGCGAAGAAATATTGCCCTATTCCAGTAAGAATAACGGGTATTGTTCCAACAACTAATAATTTACTTATTATTTCTCTTTCCTTTGGACTTTTTAAAAAGTATTGAGAACTCCAGAAAATCCAAAAAAATGGAATCCAATTAAATAAACCAAGCCAACTAAGTATAGGATCAATCTTTCCAAAAAAAATGTTTTTTAAAGTAAAAATATGAATTGTGGAGCTTATAATCAAGAGAAAACTAACAAATAAAAATATTAGATTATATTTATCTTTTAGAAAA
>QCCU01000011.1 GCA_003278855.1 Prochlorococcus sp. AG-347-M23
TTGGAGCATAATCTAGCAACGCTCCCAACATTTAAAGGACCATTAGGTTCAACTAATATTACCTTTAAATTAGAAAAATTTTTTCCCAAAATCATTCAAGACTATGAAGATACTTTAATAAATTGGACATATTTACAGGATCAATCTCAAAACTTGGCATTGGGGGAGTTAGGCCTCCAGTAACTTGTTTTATTATCTCCTTATCATTCAATCGTTGAGTTACTGAGTGTAAGTCTGGCCCCACTAATCCTCTTGCTGTAATTCCATGACATCCAACACAATTCATCTTAAAAAGAGCATTTCCCTTCTCCGCAGAGCCATTAAGCTCAAGAGTTTCAATAATATATTTGTTATTTTCTTGATGTTTTACGAAAAATATTGAAAAACAAATCAATAAAACTACAAATACAATAAAAACGATTTTTAATAAATCTCTTTTAAAGCCTCTTTCTGCTGCAGTTGATGAAGATGTTGACACAAAAAATAATCTCTATGTAACAATTGTGAATAAGAAATTTAAAAAAGGCAAAAAAATGATCGAGCCTCTTCTATGTGGAATTGTTTTAGGTTTAGTTCCAATAACTCTTCTTGGATTATTCGTAAGTGCATGGAATCAATACAGAAGAGGATCAGGGATGCTGGACATTGATTAAAAATGTTAATCTTGACTGCCCATAATTTCTTACATCTATAGTTTCCCACAAAGTACTTTTTTTAATAAATAGGTTTGGAGAATGTTCACAAATAACTGTTGAATCTTTTTTTAAAAAATCACAATTGAATAATTGATCTAAAACTAATTCATGGAAATCCACATCATAGGGAGGATCTAGATAAACAAAATCAAATTTTAATTCGTTTACATCCATATTTGTAGATGATAAGTTTCTCTCATAATTTGGTTTTGTCCATTTCAAAACGTCTTTACAAATAACTTCGATATCATTTCTCCTATTTTCTATATTCTCCAATGAGAGTAAATTTTCTAAGCAAATTTGTGAGTTAATTTTGTTTTTTTCAATTGCAATTATTTTGCTTGCCCCGTGATTATATGCTTCACAAGATATTGCCCCTGTTCCACTGAATAAATCTAACCAGTTACTATTTTCAACTCTATTGCTCAATATATTAAATATGGCCTCTCTCACTCTCAAAGTTGTAGGTCTTGTATGTGAATTATTTGGACTTTGGAGTTTTTTACCGCCTATTAATCTTAAATTAGTCTTCATCCCTAAGCATCTGTTATTGAATATTACTCAGCCATCTTCTCAAAAGTTTTTCACCAGTTTTTCCAGATTTTTCAGGATGAAATTGACACGCTAATAAATTATCATTCTCAATCATTGCAGTTAATTTTTCAGAACCATAATCAACCTGAGCTGCAATAATATTTAAGTCATCTGGGATCGCATGATAAGAATGTACAAAATAGACCCAGTTATTTAATTCTTCAATCCCAAATAAAGTATTTTTTTTTGTAGGCAAAAGTTGGCACCAACCCATGTGTGGGATTCTTTGGTTAACAATATTAGGTATTTTTTGTATTTTTCCTTTTAAAATTCCCAACCCTTGAACTTTTCCTTCATCACTAGATTCAAAAAGGAGTTGAAGACCTAGACATATCCCAAAAAAGGACTTCCCACTTTTAATCCAATTTTTCAAATCATTTATCAAATCAGTATTATTGAGATTATTCATCGCTGGATCAAATGCTCCAACACCAGGAAGTATTATCGCCTTACAAAGCTTGGAATCATTAAAGTTTTTAATTAATATAATTTCTTCTCCAAGACTTTCTAGAGATTTTGTTACAGAATGAATATTACCCATTCCATAGTCTATTAGTCCAATTTTATGCAAAGGTTTTAAATTTATAAATGCTTAGTTAAAGTGCTCGAAAGCGTTGCTTTTGGCACAGCACCCACAACGGTATCAACCTTTTGACCACCTTTGAATATCATTAATGTAGGAATACTTCTAATTCCGTATTGACTTGCTACATTTGGATTCTCATCTGTATTTAATTTAAAAACTTTAATTTTACCTTCAAAGTCTTTTGAGATTTCTTCTACAACTGGAGCGACCATCCTACAAGGGCCGCACCATGGTGCCCAAAAATCAACCAATACTGGTAGATCACTTTGCAGTACATCCTTGTCAAATGAAGAATCAGTTACGGCTGGAGCTGATGACATAATTTAAGTATTCCTTTTTGAAAATTTAGCAGGCAATTCTTTTAAGTGATGATTTCATTACAGATAAAATAATATAAGTAACAAAATATCTAAAAAAGCCCGATTAATCGGGCGATTTAGTGTGTGAGGAGTATGGGGTTTCCCCCATCATTTTATAATAACTCCTAATTAGAAAATTTTTCAATTTAATACTTAATTCACCAAGTTTTTATAATTTTGCTCTAAATGAACTACTTACCCATCCCAAGCTGCTGAGCTTTTTGATAAACCTTACCCTCTGTAAGAAGCGATGGTGCAATAACTATTTCAACTTCCTGCATTTCTTTAATATTTTTTGCCCCAAGAGTACTCATTGAGGTTCTAATGGCTCCTAATAAGTTATGTGTCCCATCATCAAGTAAGGCAGGGCCTTTAATAATTCTTTCTAAGGATCCTGTAGAACCAACTTCAATTCTTGTGCCCCTTGGCAATACTGGACTTGGAGTAGCCATGCCCCAGTGAAATCCTTTCCCTGGAGCGTTTGAGGATTTAGCTATTGGGGATCCAATCATTACAGCATCTGCTCCACATGCTAAACATTTACAGATATCTCCGCCCGTCACAATTCCTCCGTCACCAATAATAGGAATATAACGACCACTTTCTTGAAAATAATCATTTCTGGCCGCACTACAATCAGCTATTGCAGTTGCTTGAGGAATTCCAATTCCCAGTACTCCTCTTGATGTACATGCTGCTCCAGGTCCTATCCCAACCATTAATCCTGCAACTCCTGCTTCCATGAGAAGTTTTGCGACTTCGTAAGTAACACAATTTCCTGCTACAACTGGGACATTCATAGATTGGCAAAGATCTTTAATATTTAAGGTTTCCTTACCTTCCAAACTAAGATGTTCAGTTGAAACAACTGTTCCTTGAAGAAAAAATAAATCTATTTTGGAATTATTTAGTGTTTCTTTAAAATTAATAGCAGCTTGAGGAGTCCCACTAAAAGCAGCGATACCTCCTCCTTCTTTGACTTCATTTATTCTTTGTAAGATCAATCCCTCCTTGACGGGTTCACTGTATATCTTCTGCATTAACGGAACAAAATCATTTTTCCCGACTGATGCTATTTGGTTCAATATTTCATCAGGATTTTCATATCTTGTTTGTATACCCTCCATATTAATAACCCCTATAGAACCTAATTTTGTGAGTTCTACAGCAGTATTGACATCGACAACACTGTCCATGGCACTAGCCACGATGGGAACTTCTCTTTTGATATCACCTATTGACCAAGAAGGATCAGTCAAATCGTAATCAAGTGTTCTATTCCCAGGGACTAAAGCTATTTCATCAATGCCATAAGCCCTTCTGACTTTTTTATTTAAACCAAGTTCAATATTCACGAAATTTTTTCTTTATTCTGATTAAATTAACAACTAAAGGGGTAATAAGCCAAGGTTTATTCAAAAACAACAGGTTTTATTTTGATTTGTGTGTAAATGTGAGTATTTGGGAATTAAATAAATATTTTTTTTTATTCATTATGACAATCAGCGATTATTATTAAAAAAAGGATTTTTATATGTCTGATATTTTAGATTCTGATAACTCAGGATTAAGCGAAGATAACGACCGAATTATTCAGACTGACCTAAGAAACGAGATGTCTCGCTCATATCTTGAGTACGCAATGAGCGTTATAGTTGGTCGTGCTCTTCCAGATGCAAGAGATGGATTAAAACCTGTTCATAGGAGAATTCTTTATGCAATGTATGAACTTGGTTTAACTAGCGGTAGACCATACAGAAAATGTGCAAGAGTTGTTGGGGAAGTACTAGGTAAATACCACCCACATGGCGATACTGCTGTTTATGATGCTTTGGTTAGGATGGCTCAGGATTTCTCTATGAGGATGCCACTCATAGATGGCCATGGAAACTTTGGTTCTGTTGATAACGACCCTCCAGCAGCAATGAGATATACAGAATCTCGTTTAAAATCCCTTACAGATGAAAGTTTATTAGAGGATATTGAATCTGAAACTGTAGATTTCGCCGATAATTTTGACGGTTCTCAGCAAGAACCAACAGTTTTACCTGCTAGGATTCCTCAACTACTACTAAATGGATCTTCTGGGATAGCAGTAGGAATGGCAACTAACATTCCACCTCATAATTTAGGGGAATTAATTAATGGTCTTAAATCAATCATCAATAACCCTTCGATTGAAGATAGGGAACTTTTTGAAATAATTAAGGGTCCTGATTTTCCTACAGGTGGTCAAATCTTAGGCAGAGATGGTATCAGAGAAACTTTCAAGACAGGAAGGGGTTCTATAACCATGAGAGGTGTAGCAAATATTGAGCAAATTAAATCCAGTGGTAGAGCAGAAAAAGATGCAGTAATAATTACAGAGCTCCCATTTCAAACTAATAAAGCGGCATTGATAGAAAGAATTGCTGACTTGGTTAATGAAAAAAAATTAGAAGGTATTTCTGATATAAGAGATGAAAGTGATCGAGACGGAATGAGGATTGTTATTGAACTAAAAAGGGATGCCTACCCACAAGTAGTTTTAAATAATTTATTTAAGTTAACACCTCTGCAAAATAATTTTAGTGCAAATATCCTTGCTTTAGTAAAAGGAGAGCCTACAACACTTTCACTCAGGAAAATGTTAGATGTATTTCTAGACTTCAGAGTTGAGACAATAAGACGAAGAACAGAGTTTTTATTAAAAAAGGCTGAAGAGAGGGATCACATTGTAAAAGGTCTTTTATTAGCATTAGGTGCTATGGATGAGATTATTAATCTAATAAGATCAGCAAAAGATACAGTTTCAGCCAGAGAAAAATTACAAACTGATCATGAGTTATCTGCCACACAGGCAGAAGCTATTTTACAAATGCAATTAAGAAGATTAACAGCACTAGAAGCAGATAAAATCAAAGGGGAACATGATGAGTTAACAAAAAAAATTAACTTATATCAGCAAATATTGAATAGTAAAGAAAGAATTTTTGAAATTATTCTTGAAGAACTTAATAAAATCGATGAAAGATTTTCCTCACCAAGAAAAACAGAAATACTTGATTTAGGTGGTGGTCTAGATGATATTGATCTTATTGCTAATGACAGATCTGTAGTTTTATTGACTGAAGCGGGTTATTTAAAAAGAATGCCTGTTAATGAATTTGAATCTACAAGTCGTGGGTCTAGAGGTAAAGCTGGAACAAAGACACAAGAAGATGATGAAGTAAAACTATTTATAAGCTGTAATGACCATGATACTCTTTTGCTTTTTAGTGATAGAGGAGTATCTTATGCTCTGCCAGCATATAGAGTTCCCATGAGCAGCAGAACAGCTAAAGGTACTCCATCAGTTCAACTTCTCCCAATACCAAGAGAAGAAAAGATAACCTCGCTAGTTGCAGTAGATTCTTTTGATAACGATTGTTATCTATTAATGCTAACCAAGGCTGGATTTATAAAAAGAACTTCACTTTCTGCATTCTCAAAAATTCGATCAAATGGCTTAATAGCAATAAATCTTGAGGATGGAGATTCCTTAACTTGGGTTAGATTATCAAAAGAGGGTGACAGTGTTTTGATTGGATCCAGAACAGGAATGGCGATTCATTTCAGACTAGATATTAACGAATTAAGACCACTAGGCAGGACGGCAAGGGGGGTTAAATCTATGAACCTTAGGAAAGGAGATAATCTTGTATCTATGGATGTTTTAACATCTGATTTAGTTGATAAATTAGCTAAAAGTGAAGATCTCACGAAAGAGTCTGATGAAAATCTCGAAGTTAACTCTTCAGAAGGTCCTTGGGTACTAATAGCCAGTGCATTTGGACTTGGCAAAAGAGTACCCGTAACTCAATTCAGATTACAAAAAAGAGCAGGTATGGGCTTAAGAGCTATAAAATTCAGAATTAAAGATGATGTATTAGTTTGTTTGAAGGTCCTTGGAGAAGGGGAAGAATTACTTTTTGTAACCGAAAAGGGCGTGATAGTGAGAACAAACGCAGATAAAATATCCCAACAATCTAGAGCCGCTACTGGAGTAAAATTACAAAAATTAGATGAGGGTGATCATTTATCAGAAGTTGTATTAGTTCCTCATGAACAAAAAGAAGAAACAGACCAAGTCAACCAAGTCAAAGAAAATTAAAAGAAAATGGTTTATTAGATAATATGGAAATACTTGATATTCTAATTTTAGGTTCCGGGCCTGCAGCACTATGCTTGGCTTCAGAATTAGCCAAGCAAGATCTAAATATTAAGGGCATATCAACTAAATCTCCAAATGAAAAATGGGAGAATACATATGGTATTTGGGCTTCTGAATTAGAGGAATTAGGATTAGAGTCTTTGTTATCTCATCGATGGTGCAAAACAGTTAGTTTTTTTGGAAATGGCGAAAATAAAAAGGGAGATTATCCTACAAAACATAACTACGATTATGGCTTGATAAATCAAGAAGCTTTTCAAAATGAACTTTTAAAAAAATGTAAAGGAATTGAATGGTTGAATGAAACAGCAAAAGATATAAAGGAGAAAAATAAACTATCTGAAGTTATTTGTTTTTCAGGTCTAAGAATAAAGGCGAGGTTAGTCATTGACGCAAGTGGTCATAAAAGTACTTTCATAAAAAGACCATTCCAAAATGAAATCGCTCAACAAGCTGCGTACGGGATTGTCGGTAAATTTTCATCACCACCAGTTAATAAGGATCAGTTTGTCTTAATGGATTTTCGTCCAAATCACTTAAACAATGAAGAGAAGTTATCATCTCCTTCCTTTCTTTATGCAATGGATCTTGGAGATGAAACTTTTTTTGTTGAAGAAACATCATTAGCTAGTTATCCTGCCTTATCCCAAGAGGATCTCAAAAAAAGACTTTTAAAAAGATTGAAAAGCAAGGGTATTCAGGTAAGTGAAATTTTTCATGAAGAGAATTGCCTTTTCCCAATGAATTTACCCCTCCCATTTAAAAAACAATTTGTACTTGGTTTTGGAGGGTCTGCAAGCATGGTGCATCCTGCATCAGGATATATGATCGGATCTTTATTAAGAAGAGCTCCACTCCTTGCAAAAAAATTAGCAATCTTTTTAAAAGAACCTGATCTCAGTTCTCTTGAACTGGCAACAAAAGGTTGGGATATCCTATGGCCTTACGAGTTAATACAAAGGCATAAACTTTACCAATATGGATTAAGAAGACTAATGAGTTTTGACGAAAGTAGATTAAGAAGCTTTTTCACAAATTTCTTTAGATTATCGACTAATGAATGGGTAGGTTTTCTTACTAATACACTTCCACTTCCAAAACTAATTTATGTGATGAGTAAGATGTTTATAAATTCACCTCTAAAAGTAAAACTAGGAATGCTTAAATTAAATTAGTATTTTTTTATTTTCGCCAATCATTAATATTAATATCTGGAAAAACTTTGTCTTCTTCCTCAATATCTTCAAGAAACTTTAAATTAATATTTGAATGATTTTTAATCATTTCAACTATTTTCCAGAACCTGAACAAATGTCTTTCTATCCTTTCTTTTGCAAGCTCAGTTGTAGTTCCAGCTCTTAAGATAAAACTCCAATCAGATGACTCAGAGAGGAGTAATTCTCTAGCTGCTTGCTTAAAAAGTCTTTGAGATAAGTCATTATTAAAATTTTTCGAGCATAACTCTACAAAAGTTGAGCCTGCTTTTGTGATCTCTGGAACAATCCATGCATTTGAATCATTAATCCAGTAATTATGGTAACCTCCTTGTCCCCAGCTTGATGGTGATGGATCGCAAATCTGTAGATTTGGCTTTTGAATTAAAAATTCTTTTAAATTTGTAAGCTTAATTGAATATTTACTAGAGTTTTTTAAAATATTTTCAATAAAAAAAGGTCCCTCATACCACCAATGACCAAATAACTCTGCATCAAATGGAGCTACCAATAAGGGCTTAAAGGAAGAGGATAATGATAATTTTTCTAATTGTTTGGATCTAGCGAGAAGATAAGAATCAGCATGTTCTGAAACTTTCTTTTTGGCTTCATTTTCTAAGTAAAACGCCTTTTCACCTAGTGATGCCTTATCGTCTGTAATCTTATGAAACTTCAACCCCAAAGGTC
This sequence comes from Prochlorococcus sp. AG-347-M23, assembly GCA_003278855.1. GTDB lineage: Bacteria > Cyanobacteriota > Cyanobacteriia > PCC-6307 > Cyanobiaceae > Prochlorococcus_A. The sequence goes on from QCCU01000011.1 coordinate 8,328, forward strand.
TTTTAGTTGAGATACCTTTCTTTTGGAGTTCGGAGATAGGTAATTCCCATCCCAAATCTTTATGAAATTCCCTATAAACTTTGTCTCCCGGGAACCCGTCCTTTGCAGACCAAACAGGTAAAGTTGACTCACTATCTCTTCCAAAGAAGGCAACTCCTTTTTTCGAGCATATTGGAGCGTACACACCATATCTAGGCCTTGGTGTAGCGTTTAGAATGCCGTGACCATCTAGGATTGCATATCTAATTCCAGAATTAAACAGCATTTCATCTAAATTCTCATAATATGCACATTCAGGTAACCAAATGCCTAAAGGCTTAGTTCCCAAAATATTTTCATGATTCTTAATGGCTGTATTAATTTGTCCTTTAACAGTTTCGGGATTCTCCCTTAAAATTGGCAAATATCCATGTGTAGCAGCGCAAGTAAGAATATCCAAATTTCCGGACTTATTTAAATCTCTAAATTTCTCAATTAAATCTCCAGAACATTTTTGCCAAAACAAATATTTGTCATTTAGATTATTCATTAAAAATGCAGAAGCATTTTTCTCTTCTTTTGGCAACTCGTTTAAGAAATCTTTTCTTGTTTCAATCCAGCTTAGGAATGTTTCTTGAATATTTTTATTATTTAGAAGTGATAATAATGTAGGAGACAAACTAATAGTAAGTTTGGTATTTAAAGGATTTTCATTTTTGGAAGATTCTATTGATTGAAGTAGTGGTATATAACATTCCAAAATTGCCTGAAATAACCAATCCTCTTCTAAGGAGTTTTTTTCATTTTTCCTGACATAAGGTAGATGAGCATGTAAAACTATCGCTAACTGGCCTAAAACATTATTTTTAGAGTATTGCCCATTCATACTTTTGAATTTATGACTATAGTTCTATAAAAAATCGAAATTATTTTTTATAAAAAGAATGCTTTAACCCTAAAAGAATACTTTAAAAATTTAAGTATTTTATTTTTTTTTTTAGAATTTTAATCAATATTATTTAAGTTATAAACTTTCAGCAAATTTTTATTGAACTAAATCTAGTCAAATTTTTTTTATTAGCTTAAGATGGATTTAGGTAATTCCCGCTGATGTCAAAAGATCCTGGAAGAATTTTGATATTTGATACAACTCTTCGAGATGGAGAGCAATCTCCTGGTGCCAGTCTAAATCTCGAAGAAAAACTTGCTATCGCCCATCAATTAGCAAGATTAGGAGTAGATGTTATTGAAGCTGGATTCCCTTTCGCAAGTCCTGGAGATTTTAAAGCTGTTAATAAAATTGCTAATGCAGTAGGGAAAGAAAATGGCCCCATAATATGCGGTTTAGCTAGAGCGTCCAAAGGGGATATAAAAGCATGCTACGAAGCAGTAAGTCCAGCTCCCAAGAAAAGAATACATACTTTTATTGCTACAAGTGATATTCATCTTAAACACAAACTTAAAAAATCCAGAAAAGATGTTCTTCAAATAGTTCCAGAAATGGTTAATTATGCAAAATCATTAGTTGATGATATTGAGTTTTCTTGTGAAGATGCTTCTAGGAGTGATCCTGAATTTTTATACGAAGTGATTCAACTAGCAATTTCTGCAGGAGCGACAACAATAAATATCCCTGATACTGTTGGATTTACAACCCCTAGTGAATTTGGCAACCTAATTGCCGATATAAATAAAAATGTTCCAAATATTGATGAGGCAGTAATCTCGGTTCATGGTCATAATGATTTGGGTTTAGCAGTAGCCAATTTTCTTGAAGCAGTAAAAAATGGAGCAAGACAACTAGAATGTACTATTAATGGAATTGGGGAAAGAGCAGGGAATGCCTCTCTAGAAGAATTAGTAATGGCACTTCATGTTAGGAAAAGTTTTTTTAATGGTTTTTTCAAAAGAAATCCAGATTCCCCAACTCCTCTTACGGCTATAAGAACAGAAGAGATAACAAAAACCTCTAGACTGGTTTCTAACCTAACTGGAATGACAGTACAACCTAATAAAGCAATTGTAGGAGCCAACGCTTTTGCACACGAGTCAGGCATTCATCAGGATGGGGTTTTAAAAAATAGACTAACTTACGAAATTATCGATGCAAAAACTGTTGGTTTGAGTGACAACAAAATATCTTTAGGGAAACTTAGTGGAAGAAGTGCTGTAAGAGCAAGATTAGAAGAGATGGGATATGACTTGAGCCGAGAAGATTTAAATGATGCTTTTGCTCGTTTTAAGGATTTAGCTGACAGGAAAAGAGAAATTACTGATAGAGACTTAGAAGCAATTGTTAGTGAGCAAGTTCAGCTCCCAGAAGCTAAATTTCAATTAAGTCTTGTACAAGTAAGTTGTGGTAACGCCTCTAAACCTACTGCCACCATTTCGCTTCTAAACACGGAAGATAATAGTGAGGATACTGCTGTATCAATAGGGACTGGACCAGTTGATGCTGTATGCGAGGCTTTAAATAAATTAGCTAAAGTTCCTAATGAATTAATTGAATTTTCTGTTAAGTCGGTAACAGAAGGAATTGATGCTTTAGGAGAAGTAACCATAAGAATAAGAAGGGATAATAAAATATATTCTGGTCATTCTGCTGATACAGATGTTGTAGTTGCAGCAGCAAATGCTTACGTTAATGCTTTAAATAGACTTGTATTTTCTGAGAAAAAAAATTCAATTCATCCACAATTTGATAATTTAGAGAATTCTGATAATAAATTTCTTTCTAACCCTACAAATTAAATTATTTTCTTTGGATTATTAAGTAGCGTTAAAAAATAGTCTCTTAATACTGTAGATTAAATTAATAGTAAAGCAGTAAATAATGAGAGAAAGGGTACTTGGATATTGGGCACTTTCATGGGTTGGCTTAATCGGCAATATAATTGCACTTCCGATAATCGCATTAATAATAAGTTATGGGCCTCCCCTAAAAGTTGCGAATATAACTCTTGCCATTAGTCTTGGATGGCCTGCCGCAATTGTGGGAATAGTTTCTTCAGCCGCTCTTTTAGCAGAGAGAAAATGGGGAGTAACCTTAACTTTGGTCTCTTTATCAATGGTGATTTCTGGTATGGGTCCTTATTCAATTGTAAGGCTCATAACTCTTAAAGACATTTATGGAGTTGGTGGGTTTACTCTTTTAACAACATTATTAAGTACATTAGCTCTTCTTTATTGGTGTAACCCGAAACATAGAAGAAGTATTAGGTTATAAAATTGAAAATTAAGAGAAGGTATTATTCTTGCTAGTTGGATACTGAATTCTTCTGTGTCTAATTCTTTTCCATACATTCAAGAATGCCCTTTTAATTAGAAAAATTTCTCCTTTCGATAAATTACTATCATCTAATTGCCCATCTTTTTTACGCGAGTAGATAATATTAGAAATCGTTTCCAAAGCTTCTTTATCAGATGCATTAATATTCATAGCTCTTAGTGCTGCTTCACATCCATCAGCAAGCATTAAAATAGCTGTCTCTTTGGACTGAGGAATAGGCCCTCTATATCTAAAATAATATTCATTAATGTCGAGATTTTTTTCTTTAGCTTTTTGAAAAAAATATCCCATTTTAAGGGTACCTTGATGTTCAGGAATAAAATTAGCTATCAGTTTAGGAAGTCTATTTTTTCTTGCAAATTTCAATCCCTCATCAACGTGAGCCTGTAATACTTTTGCACTTTTAATCGGATCATCCAATTCGTCATGCGGATTTTTTGAACCATCCTGATTCTCAATAAACCAGTTAGGTGCATGTAATTTGCCAACATCATGATATAACGCTCCAGTTTTAATTAAATCAATATCACCGCCGATCATTCTTGTAGCTTCTTCAGCTAAACCACATATAAGTAAGGTATGTTCAAAAGTGCCAGGAGCTTCTAGAGACAATCTTCTAATTAAAGGATTCTCCTTATCAGCCAATTCGAGTAATCTTGCTTTTGTTAACAATCCGAATATCGATTCAAAAATTGGAATAAATAAGATTGTAAAAAGCATAGCTATCGCCAATAGCAAGGAATCAGAAAATATATCCCCATTCGCCAAAACAAAATCTTGCTCATAAGTAATAGATATTTTATCTTTACCTATCAATATCCATTGACTGAAGAACGATCCTATGGGAACAAAAATTGATAGTTGAAGTAACTGAGCTCTACTTCTTATTCTTCCTCCAAGAAGAGATACTACTGAAGCAAAAACTAATAAAATAAAAAATATATTGTTATTGATAACGATTTCTGGGTCAGGCCAAATAAAACTTGCTATTGATACCCAAGCTAAAGCTGTAACGCTTCCCATTCCTTGAGATATTATTAATGCCGGTGGAATTATCATAGCTAATGGACTTATGGTTGATGCTAAGGCTAATTTCGTAACTTGTACTGCTAAAAGAAGAGTGATGATCAAGAAGATCTGTCTTGATGAAATTGTGGGATTCTCTTTTTTTGAAACTAAAATCAAAACTCCGGAACTAATAAGTATTTCAGTAAAGGTCAAAAACCAAGAAAAAATATCTTCGATATATAAAGGCGAGATAAGAAGTAACTTATAAGAAGAAATTATTGATATTAAAATGCATATTAAAAAAATTATGAGATTATCTATTCTTGAAATTTTAATTGGTTGTTTTACTGGGACTTGACTTCGCCTCCAAAGATAAAACAATTTTTTTAAGGTAGTTATGATGTTTTGCACAGAATATAGATAAATCTATTTGAATAATTTTAAAATTATAGGCATGCTAGGTGTAAAAAGGAGATGTTTTTCTAAATGTCATTAAAATTAGACGGTAAAAAATTATCTCTTGAAATTGAAGAAAGATTAACTGAATATATCTCAAGTAATAAAATAATTGCAAAAAGGGCTCCCGGTCTAGCCGTAATAAGAATAGGTGAAGACCCCGCGAGTGGTGTTTACGTTAAAAACAAGGAAAAAGCATGTTCAAGGATTGGAATAAAGAGCTTTATCTTTCATCTAAAAGATAGTGTAGAGCAAAAAGACGTTGAAGAATTAATAATCAAACTTAATTCTGATAAGGATATTGATGGAATGTTACTTCAACTTCCCATCCCAAAGAAGTTTGACGAGCAAAAACTGATCAGTCATATTAATCCAAGCAAAGATGTAGATGGACTAAATGAGATAAATATCGGCAAACTAGTAAAAAATGAGCCTGCTATGAGATCTTGCACACCAGCAGGAATTATTAATTTATTAAGATCCCAAAATATTACAATCGAAGGTAAGAAAATTGTTGTCATAGGAAGAAGTTTGCTTGTTGGGAAACCCCTATCTCTTATGTTGTTGAACCTAAATGGCACGGTAACAATTACTCACTCTAAAACAATAAATTTGAATAAAATTTGTAGAGAAGCCGACATTCTAATTGCCGCTGCAGGAAAACCCAACCTTATAGATTCGAGTTTTGTAAAAGAAGGAGCAATAATTGTTGATGTAGGAATACATAGATTAAAAAGTTCCGATAAAAATCAAACCAGATTATGTGGCGATGTATTATTAGAAGATGTCATTTCTAAAGTATTTGCATACACACCTGTACCAGGGGGTGTTGGACCAATGACAGTAACAATGTTACTTGTAAATACTATTTTTAGCTGGCAAAAACAATTTGGTTTATCATCAACTCTTAATGACCTTTTGCCATAAAATCCAAGATGAATTTTTTTTTTATGAAGGTATAAAATGACTGAAGTTATAAATAGTATTTCTGATTTTGAAAAATATCTTGAAAACACAAAAAAGGTTGTAGAAGAAGCACTTGATTTTTCCTTGGGCCCTGAGAACCCAGAAATATTAAGAGAATCAATGAGATATTCCCTCTTAGCTGGAGGTAAAAGAATACGTCCAATTTTATGTTTAGCTTCTTGCTCACTGGCTGGAGGAGAACCCTCTCTTGCAGTTCCTACTGCGGTAGCAATAGAAATGATCCATACAATGTCCTTGATTCATGATGATTTGCCCGCCATGGATAATGATGACTTGAGAAGAGGTAGGCCAACAAATCACAAAGTATATGGAGATGCAATTGCTATTCTTGCAGGCGATGCTTTATTAACGAGGGCCTTTGAAATGGTCTCTTTAAGAAGCCCAGGAGTCGATTCAAATAAATTATTAAATGTAGTTGGCGAATTATCCCTAGTTGCTGGCGCACCAGGCCTAGTCGGAGGACAAGTTGTTGATTTGGAATGCGAAGGCAAAGAAGTCGACCTTGAAACTCTCGAATATATCCATCTTCACAAGACTGGGGCTTTATTAAAGGCCTGCGTTAGAACAGGTGCAATGATCGCAGGAGCCAACGAAAAACTATTGCAAGCTCTGACAACATATGCAGAGGGAATTGGTTTAGCCTTCCAAATAATAGATGATATTCTTGATTTAACTTCCAGCAGTGAAAAGCTTGGTAAGACTGCCGGCAAAGATCTTTTAGCTGACAAAACTACTTACCCTAAATTACTTGGAATGGAAGAGTCAAAGAAAAGAGCATTTGATTTAGTTGAAAAAGCAAAAAAAGCAATTGAACCTTGGGGCGCAGATGCAAAGTATTTAATATCGTTAGCCGACTTTATTACAAATAGAGACAGTTAATTATTTTTAATTTATGTCTGAGTTTTTTTCCTTTTTTAATAATTCAGTTCTTTTCTGGAGCTTATTATCTTGTTTGTTAGCTCAATTTTTTAAAATTCTATTCAATTTCTTTTCAACTGGAGAGATAAGATTTGGAATTATGTTCGAGACGGGTGGCATGCCATCGAGTCATTCCGCCTTAATAACTGGCGCTTCATCTGGAATAGGTTATGAATTAGGATTTGATAGCTCAATATTCGCATTATCAGTTGCTGTAGCACTAATAGTTATGTATGACGCAAGTGGCGTTCGAAAATCAGCTGGAATTCAAGCTGCAGAAATTAATAAACTATCAAAAAAACTAGACCCTCAATCTGAATTATTGTTAAAAGAAACCCTGGGTCATACGAAAATTGAGGTCTTGGTGGGGAGTCTTCTAGGACCATTAATCACTTTGCCTGGAATGTTTTTTTTAGGTGCTCCTCTCAAAATATTTGATTTGATAATAAATTAAGAATACTTTGAAAAAGTAATTTGGGTGGCCTCTATAAAGTTTTTTGCGACTTTTGGAGAGCTTGGCCAATGTAAGTGAATCCAACTTGCATGTAATTTTTCATCAAAAAAGCCTTCATTTTTGTATTCGGTTTTCCAAGATTTAATTTTCCATGGGGAAGAAAGGTTCTTCTGATACTTAACTTTTCCAGAATCAAGTTCAGATAAATTATCTTCAATTTCCCAATAATGAAATTCATGTCCTCTAATTAATTGATTTTGTTTAATGATTGGAGTATCTTCTAAACCCTTAATGTATCTATAACCTACTGAAAGTTTACTTTTTTTTGATCTAAAAGGCAGAATACCACTCATTTTATGAGTATTACCATTTTCATCTTTTATGAAATCTCCTAAAATCATCATCCCTCCACACTCAGCATATATAAATCCATTTTTGCGGAATTTCCTTAACGAATTTAAGCTTTTTGTAGAGCTGCTTATATGATCAGCATATTTTTCAGGGAACCCACCAGGAATAATTAAAGAAGAAGCCTCTTTAGGTATTTCTTCATCATCATAAATACTCCATGAAATCAATGGTATACCTATTTCACTCAAAAACTCCTTAGTTTCAGGGTATTGAAAATGAAAGATTTTATCCTCTGCAATTGCGATAGGTTTACTTTTGTATATTTTAAGATCTTTAAAATTGAAAGAATTAAACATTTTCTTTTGAGGAGATTTCAGGAATTTAATAAGAGAAAATATATCGAGATTTCTTTCGGCGAAACTTGCAAAATAATCAACATCAATTTCTTTTCCATTATCTAACGGAGATATCAAACCTAAATTAGCTTTGTTTAAAGTTATTTTTGAATCAGATGGTAAAAAACCAAGAATTTCGATATCTTCATTTTTAAAAACTTCTTTGATTAATTTTTTATGTCTATCTGAATTAACGTTGTTAAATATAATTCCTGCTATTGACAACTCACTATCGAAATCTATAAAACCTTGAATAGTCGCCAAAAGAGAAGCTACTTGACCTCTAGCATTAACAATAAAAATTATTGGAGCATTGAGAAGTTTAGAGATATTTGCTGTGCTGGAATAGGTTGTTGACCCTAGTCCATCAAACAGACCCATTGCTCCTTCAATTAACGAGAATTCATATTTCAAAGAATGTTTAAAAAAACTTTCTTGAACCCATTCCTCACCACTCAAAAAAATATCTAAATTCCTGCAAATAGGTTGACCAATTGAGCTAAGTTGTTGTTGATCAAGATAATCTGGGCCAACCTTGAAAGTTTGTATCTTTATACCTTTTGAGAACGCCCAACAAGATAGCAAAAGAGATAATGTAGTTTTACCGCTATCAGTTGAAGGAGAAGATATTACACAAGACATCTATTAGTTATTCAAACCATTAAATATTTGAAGAGCTATTTTAATAGAATTTTCAAAAAGAGGACTGGTATTACCTCTACTACTTCCCAATAATTTACTGACATCGTACTCTGATGTAGAAAAAGAATTTGGAACAACTTGTTCTATTAATTGCATATTAGCCATTCCCCCTGCTTCAAGTCTCATACATTCCACCGATTCACAGCCAAGTATTACACAAGTGTTATTTTTTTGAACCTCACTAATTTTTGAAATCAGCCTCAATCCAATAACTTGTCCTTGATGAATACTTGGATTTCCCAAAGATAAAGGATTAATTGATGTAGAAATTATTTCGCCATTAATTCTTTCAAACTCTATTTTTGTTGATTCTGTATCCCTTTCAACTCTCAGAAAAGACCAACCAAGTTTATCGCTAATCCATGAAATCAAAAACAAAGCTTGAATCATATGATCTCCTGCGATATCAATGTCAATATCAGTAATATGATCTAAAATTGGTCTCCTTGAAGGTGGATCAAAAATCATTGCCAATGATTCCCTCCAATTTTTCAATCTAACCCAATTCAAATCATTAATAGCTTTATTTGAATTATTTAATTGATCTAAAACTTTTAAACATCTTTGAGGCGATCCAAGAGCAGTATCAATTATTAACCTTAGACCATAATCAGTGAAATATTCGAAGATTTCAGGCGACTCATCCAAGCTTCCATTCCACCACAACCATGAAGGTAATTCATCAATAGATAATTCATCAATTATTTTTAATCCATTATTAGATATTGAAGCCGAGCCCCCCCTAATAACAACTAAATCCCCGCAAATAGGTTGCATAGCTGAAGTGTCACTTAATGGGCAGTAAGCGGATACAAAAGTTTTGATATCTGAATTTTTATTTAATGTTGGCGCTAGAGTTATTAATCTTCTTGGATTCAATGTACTTATCGTTGATTCAAAAAATTGTCCTCTAAAATCTTCAAAGTCTTTATTAGATAAATTTTCCTTCAACAAATTCAATAATTCTTCACTATTAGGTGAGGTAGTTATAGGAAGTCCTTGATCTAATATAAATTTTTTAGCAACTTCAATTATCTCTGGACTTAAATTTCCAGTAATTGGTCCATTTACTAATCCTTTTTGAACCAAACATTGTTCTAGCCAAGCAGGCTGCCAGACCATTAATGTGAAAGTATTAGCTCCACTATTATCTTTATCTTCTGAAATCCATAATTTATTAAGATAATTAGAAATTTCCTGATAAGGCAGCTCTAAAGGGGTTTGTAGTGTAAGTTGAGGTTTCATTTTTAGGGTCTACGCCAGAAAATATTATCTTTTGAAATTAATTGATCTGACTCAGGTGGTCCCCATGTCATAGATTCATAATTATAAATAGGTAATTTCCAAGGAGAATTATCCATCAATTCTATTAATGGAGTATAAAGTTTCCAGGCTGCCTCTACCTCATCACTTCGAGTAAACAATGTTGGGTCAGAAAGCATTGCATCAGCTAATAATCTTACATAGCCTTCATCTGAGGGTTCTCCAAATGATTCATCATAAGAAAATTCCATCTCAACAGGTCTTGATTTCATTCCAGAACCAGGAGATTTTACCTCAAATTTGAAAGTAGCCCCTTCATTTGGCTGAATTCTAAGGACAAGTTGATTTGGGGCAGGATTTATTATTGTTGATTCAAATAAATGGACAGGTACGTCTTTAAAAGTCAAGACTATTTCTCCAAGTCTTTTAGGTAGTCTTTTACCTGTTCTCAAATAAAAAGGAACCCCTTGCCAACGCCAGTTATCCACGAAAACTTTTGTCGCAATATAAGTTTCTGTTGTGCTGTTACTATTAACACCATCTTCCTGCCTATATCCTTTGAGACGATTTGAAATATTCCCTCCCTCTCCATATTGACCTCTTATGCAACAATTCCACGGTTCATTTTCGTCAGCAAGTTTTGAAGCTTGAAGAACCTTAGCTTTTTCATTTCTTATTGCTTCTGGTTCAAATTTTCCAGGAGGTTCCATTGCAGTAACTGCAAGCATTTGAGTCATATGATTTTGAAGCATATCCCGTAAAGCACCAGAGCTTTCGTAATAACCTGCTCTATCTTCAACACCAACTGTTTCAGATGAAGTAATTTGAACACTTGATATATAATTCCTATTCCAGATTGGTTCAAAAATAGTGTTAGCAAACCTCAAAACAAGAATATTCTGAACTGTCTCTTTACCTAAATAATGATCAATCCTATAAATCTGACTTTCTTCAGCGCAACTTTGAACAATCTTATTCAATTTTTTTGCACTTAAATAATCTCTTCCAAAAGGTTTTTCAATTACTAAACGACTTTTCTTAGGGTCATCTAAAAGGCCAGCCTCTTTAAGAGCTTTACATCCACTTGCATAGAAATTCGGAGATACTGATAAATAAAATGTTCTATTCCCATGAGTAGCCTGTGTTTTATCAATTTCATTTAATCTTATAGAAAGCCTTAGGACATGATCACTTTGTTGTAGGTCAACTGGTTCATAAAAAAGATAATTAGAAAATTGTTCCCACTCCCTTTCTTTACCAGATATTTGATTTGATAACTTTACTTTCATCTTTTCTCTAAACTCATTATCAGTCCAAGGTCTTCTTGCACAACCAACTATTCCAAATTCACTAGGAATTCTTCTTTGCAAATAGAGTTCAAATAAGGCTGGTATTAATTTTCTATGAGTAAGGTCTCCACTAGCGCCAAAAATTACTAAACATTGTGGAGATATGACTCTTTCCTGCCGTAAACCTAATCTTAGAGGATTACTTAAAGTTGAAGGCATATTTTTAGTATTCTTTATTTAAAATCCTCTTTTTTTCAAATATTAGCTACATATTGTGTCTAAACCAAAAAGTATTTAGTATATGAAACTTAAATCTATATATCAAAGATTTAGTAAGTTTCTACGTGCCATCTTCCTGCTTTTTTTAGTTGAGGTCTTAATTCTGACCAGTTCAATCCTTTTTCTTCTGCTGCCTTAGTCATTGCCTCATCTATCCCAGGTTCCATACCCTTTAATCCACAAAGATATATATGGGTCTTTTCATCTTCAATCATATTGAAAAGTTCATTGGCTGACTCTAAAACTCTATCTTGAATATACATTCTGCCACCTTTTGTATTTTGCTGCTCGCGACTAATAGCTTTTGTATATTTAAAATTATCTGGATTCTCAGCAATATATCTTTGAAGATCTTCTTCGTATAACAAATTAGCTGATTTTGGAGCGCCCATAAATAACCAAGCTTTACCCTTGAAATTCCATTTATTTTTTTCTTTTTCAGTTGGTTCGAACATTCTTCTTAAATAAGCCCTCATTGGTGCTATTCCAGTTCCAGTAGCTAACATAACAATGTTTGCGTCCTCTTCATCAGGGAGAAGCATTTCTTTACCAACAGGACCTGTTATTTTTACTTTATCTCCAGGCTTAATATCACATAAGTAAGTAGAGCAGACACCATTAATGGTTTCACCATCTTTTTCATACTGAAGTTGTCTTACACAAAGAGAAACTGTATTTCCATTAAAGTCATCACCGTGTCTAGTGCTAGCTATTGAGTATAGTCTTAATTTATGAGGTTTTCCATTAGCATCTTCACCAGCTGGCATGATGCCAATACTTTGACCTTCTACATAATTTAAAAATGGATCACTGTCTTTAAGGTCGAAAGTTATGTGATTAACTCTACCAATTGCTCCTTCTTTGAGAAGACTATAGTTTTCAATAACTGTTCCCTCATATGGTGTTTTAGGACGATAAATATTTACTGGAACATCCGCATGTTTTTTCTTAACTATTTTTGGAGCTTCTGTTTTTGGAGCTTCTATTTTTGAAACAGCGACTTTTTTAGGTTCCACAGCTTTTGCCTCAGGTTTTTTTGCTTTTGCTTCTTCAACTAATTTTAAAGCTCTTTTATTAAAAGTTGTGAGTATAAAATAAAAAACAGCTATTACTACTGGTATATGAGCTAATCCGCCTGCGATTACTTTTGCTTGTGAATACATTTTTTAGATTTCTTTTATAAAAGATTATCAATTTGTAGTTTAATTTGTAGTGATTTTACAAAAATGGTTACGTTTTGAGATCGGGATAAATAAAAGAAATTATTTTAATTTTTCAGTATTTGTTGTTTTTATCAGTATAGTTACACAGAAATAATTTTTTATCTAATTAAAAAATTCATTTATGAATAATCCTCAAGAATCAGAAGATCATTCCAAGAACAATGATTACAGGACAATTGAGCAGACGATGGAGAAGTTTTCCGGTGGGACAAGACGACTGGCGGCTCAACTTACAACATCTGCAAGTTTTGATTCTTTGTGGAGTGTTTTAACAGATTATGATCGGCTAAATCTTTACATACCAAACCTTTTATCGAGCAAAAAAATATTTCAGAAGGGAAATAATGTCCACCTTAAACAAGTTGGGGCTCAGGATTTTCTTGGCATGAAGTTTTCAGCTGAAGTAACTATAGATTTATTTGAAGATAAGGAGCTTGGCCTCTTAAAATTTAATTTAATAAAAGGAGATTTCAGAAAGTTTGAGGGTAGTTGGAAAATTCAAAATATTAAAAATACTTCAACAAACTCATTAATTTATGATCTTACTGTTCAGGGTTGTCAGTGGATGCCAATAGGGATGATAGAGAAAAGACTGAAAAAGGATCTTTCAGAAAATTTAATTGCCGTAGATAAGCAAGCAAAATCATCAAAAAGATCGTTATAAATTTAAAATAATAGCCCCAAGGGGATTCGAACCCCTGTCGCCTCCGTGAAAGGGAGGTGTCCTAGGCCTCTAGACGATGGGGCCAGGAAATTAGCATAACAGCTTATTAAAAACTAAGAGTAAGGCTAGCCTTTCGTCAAGTATTGTTGCTCTTTGTTTTGTCCTTGCCACACAGGAACTGTGAAATGGAAGCAGGAACCTTCCCCTACTTCAGATACGACCCATATTCTTCCTCCATGGACTTGTACTATTCTCCTACATACTGATAACCCTATACCAAATCCTGAAGTTCCTTCAGAAGTCTGTGGAAGTCTAACCCTATCTAGAAAAATTCTTTTTTGTTCGCTCAAAGGAATACCTGCACCTTTGTCACAAATTGTTATTTCTACCCATTGATTTGTCTTATGAATCATAGTGATTTTTATAGATCCAGAATCTTTAGAAAATTTAATAGCATTTTCAATTAAATTTAAAAATACTTGCCTCATTCTTCTTTGATCTGCAAATACACTTGGCAGATCAGATGGGATGTCAGTATCAATTTCAATATTCCTTAATCTCCAGAATTTTTCTAATTCGAGTATTACCTCAGCACTAATGTTACCTAAATCAATTTTCTGAGGATTAAATAATGCTTCCCATTTAGTTGTTCCAACCTCTAAAAGATCCTGAGACAAGAGTTCTATTTCTTCAAGACGTCTTTTAATAACCTCCTGCAATTTTGAAATATCTATTTGCCCAAGTTTTTGACTTTGAACAGCCAAAGTAGCAGCAGTTAAAGGTGTTCTTAATTCATGCGCGACCATTCTTAATAATCTTTCCTGAGATTCTATTCTTTTTGTTAATGTCTCATTTTCTTGTCTTAAAACAAGAAGTTCGTCTTCCAATAGAAATTCTTTTTGAGTTCTTATTGAATCAATTTTGGATGGCTGCAAATTAATCCCGAGATTTTTTGTTAAGCCTTCCTGAGACCACCTTGGCAACCATTTTTGCAACTGAGAGAAAATATTACTTCCAGCAAATATTTGCTTTGGAGCAGGGGAAACCTTTATAAGAGCAGGAATAGCGACTAATCTATGCAATTCAAGTAATTCTGGTTGCTCTGTGGGTTCTGAGATCTGAAGAGATGTCTCAAATTCACAATCATCTGATTCTAAATAAGCTATTAGGGACTTAATATCATTACTAGAAAGTTGATTTCTAGCTGCCACAAGTATTAATTTTAGCTCTTTTTTATCATTCAAATGAATTCCTCTGAAGTGTTGAAAAGCTGTTAATCCTTATAAACACCTTAAGATATTTATTTTTATTTTACAGATAGGCTATTAAATAAATAGGACTTTTTTATAAATGGTTGCTATTAATCCAAAGAAAAATTTACATTTTGGTGAAAACCCTCCTGAAATCAACTTAAATAGTAATTTAAAAAGGTGGTTTTCCAGGAATATTGGATTATGGAAATCTAATAGAACGTATTTTCTCGATGAAGCACAAAAAACTTATAATTTAAGTATGAATATAAATATTCAAGCTCTCGAGAGTAACTCCGAATGGGAGTCGCATTATAAATTTACTTGGTATCCAGAAAAAAAATATAATTTCTTTGACGAAAATCCCCAATATAAAGAAAGAGGAGAAATGCATGCATTTTTAAAAGGCCATCAACTTAAGAGGGAAAAATTTTATTTAAGTAATGATGAAGGTATTTCAAATATTAAACAAGTCGACGAACACGAAATGATTTTTGAATCTTCTTACAAAGATTGGTATATTCTTGAACATACAAGACTTGTAGATTCTGATAATTATAGATTTAGGGTTATATATTCATGGAACAAAGATATGCTTAAGATAGTAGAGAATCATCACGAAATTAAAATTATTAAATAAATTCTCTGGGCAGATTTAGTTTAAAAAATAAAAATGTTATCTTTGATAATATGAATTAAAAATAAATCAAATATGAGTCTAAAAATATCTAAAATTTTTGCAATTTCTTTAATTTTTTCATCTTTTTTATTTGATACAAATAATGAATTTAATAAAGTAAATGCGAATGTTAAAAATTCGCCTGCTAATAAAAATGATCTAGATTTATATCATGGAATGGGTGTTTCATTTCTATGTAATGCGACAAGAAAAGGATTTGATCTGGATTTCCCAAAAACATTAAACGTTGCCTCAGCAACGTTCGCATCAGTAGTATCGCAAAAACATGGAGGAAAAATAATAGAGAAAAAGAAAGAACAAACAGTTGATATGAAACAACTACAATTTATTGCATCTCTGCAATTAGTTGAATCAGCTCTTCAAGTGTGTCCAGATAATGTTCCTGAAAAGATTGAAAAACAATTTAAGATTGAAACTGAGAGACTCAAGAAATTACAAGGGTTGTAAAAAAAAAAAAATTTTTTATCTAAACATAGAACTAACAGAACTTTCTTCGTGGATTCTCCAAATAGCTTCCCCCAGCATATTTGCGACGGAAAGAACTTTTAACTGTGGAAAATTATCTTTATGTATAACTGGTATGCTGTTAGTCACAATAACTTGTTCAAAAAGATTCTTAGAACTTAATCTTTCATAAGAGGGAGGAGAAAATACAGCATGTGAGGCGCATGCAAATATTCTATTAGCTCCTTCTTTTTTTAGTAAATTTGCTCCAGAACAAATTGTACCTCCCGTGTCTATCATGTCGTCTATAAGAATAGCCGTTTTACCTTGGACTTCACCAATAACGGTTAGACTTTCAGCGATATTATGCGCAGCTCTCCTTTTATCAATGATAGCCAACGGCGCATCCTTCATTAATTTCGCGAACGCTCTTGCTCTTGCTACCCCGCCTACATCAGGAGAGACTACAACTATTTCTTCTAAATCTAGAGATTCTAGATAATCAATTAATACAGGTGAACCGTAAATATGATCGCATGGTATATCGAAGTAGCCTTGAATTTGAGCCGAGTGTAAGTCCATAGCTAAAACCCTATCAACTCCTGATTTCTCTAGTAAATTGGCAGTTAATTTTGCAGTTATAGACTCTCTTCCTGAGGTTTTCCTATCTGCCCTTGCATATCCAAAATAGGGAATTACAGCGGTTATTTGTCTAGCAGAGGCTCTCTTACAAGCGTCAACCATGATCATGAGCTCCATTAAACTGTCGTTTACAGGAGCGCATGTAGGTTGTATAAGGAATACATCACAACCTCTAATAGATTGCTGAATCTGAACATAAATTTCTCCATCTGCAAATCTTTTAGATATTAAAGGTACATTTTCAATCCCTAAGTATGATGCAATTTCTTCTGCTAACTTTGGGTTTGTTGTCCCACTTACTAACCTTAATCTACTATTAGTTAGATTAAAGTTCGATTCTTTACTCTGCATTGCCGTGATAAAACTTGTCACGAAATTTGCACCATAAAACTATATTATCATCGTAGTCGTTTATGTGAATTTCGCAAAAGATAATGACTAGATATTTTCAAAAGTCACCTCAATTAAGCAAAAAATTGTTTTTTAAAAATGAGAATTTATATTTATCCAGACTTAAAAATCAGCAATGATATTTGTCAATTAAAAAAAATTTGTATAAGGTTTAATTTAGAGAATTATAAACAAGTTAAGTTTAAAGAATCAAAATAGATTGAAAACATGCCTATAGAGTCAGTTATTGCAAGAAAATCATTAGGCGTACTTATGCATCCAACATGTATTCCTGGAGGAAGAGTATGTGGAACTTTTGGGAGAGGAGCTAAAGAGTGGATAAAAAAACTCCATAAGCATGGAATTGAATACTGGCAATTTTTACCTCTTACACCTACTGACTCTACAGGTTCGCCATATAGTTCCCCATCTAGTTTTGCAATAAACCCATGGTTTTTGGATATAGATGATTTAATCGAAAAAGATTTTATCTTCATCTCAGATAAAGAAGATCTAGGTCCAACAAATCAGAATAAAGATCATTTTGATTTTGATATTGCGGATGACCTAACAAAAAAATTAGGTCCCCTCCTTTTGCAAGGTTGGAGTTCACAATCTGAAGAAAGAAAAATTGAATTTAACAAATGGGTCAGTAGGAATTCCTGGGTGGATGATTATGCGACATTTGTTGTTATCAGAGAGGAATTTAATATGTTGCCTTGGTGGGAATGGCCTCAAGAATTTAAAATAAAAAATAACAAGTTCTTAAAATCTTGGATTAAGAAAAAAAGTGAAGAGATACTTATTAAAAAATTAATACAGTGGCATCTTGATGCGCAATGGAGCATCATTAAAAACTTTGCAAAATCAAGAAATATTAAGCTAATAGGAGATTTGCCTTTTTATGTCTCCAGAGACAGCGCCGATGTATGGAGTAATAAATCATTATTCTCAATTTTTAAAAATGGAGATTTAATCTTTCAAAGTGGTGTTCCACCTGATTATTTTTCATCAACAGGGCAATTATGGGGTACCCCAACTTACTTTTGGTCAAAACATAAAAGGACTAATTTTGATTGGTGGAGAAAAAGATTTCAAAGACAATTTGAACTTGTGGACATATTGAGATTTGATCATTTCAGGGGTTTAGCAGGTTACTGGAGGGTTAATGGCAGTTCTAAAACGGCAATTATTGGAAAATGGATAAATTCTCCAGGTAAAACACTATTAAATAAAGTAAAAAAGGATCTAGGTGCTAACTATCTACCTATTATTGCGGAGGATCTGGGAGTAATAACCCCAGATGTAGAGAAATTAAGGAAAAATTTCGAACTGCCAGGCATGAAAATATTACAATTCGCTTTTGATGGCAATGAAGATAATCCTTATTTACCTAAGAATATTAAAGGAGAAAATTGGGTTGTTTATACAGGCACTCATGATAACTCTACTTCTATTTCATGGTGGGAATATTTAGATTATGAATCCAAAAAAAGAATAAAAGATGAGTATAGATTTTCAGAAAATCCTTCCTGGGATTTAATAGAAATTGGCATGCGAACAAATGCTAATCTTTTTATCGCACCATTACAAGATCTATTATCTCTAGACGATTCAAGTAGATTAAACAAACCTGGCACCACAAAAAATAACTGGAAATGGAAGTTAAATCGACCTTTAGAAGAAATAGAAGATAATATAAGAATGTTTAGCGAGCTAGGAAATAATTTTGGGAGAACTATACAGTAGATCTTGTTAAAAAACTATTTATCAATGATTTGATTTTCAATATTTTGAATCTCTATGACATTTACATTTAAAATAAAGTATCTCTTTAATAAAAATATAGTTAGAACTAATATAAAAAAATACAAAAGACTTCCTTGCCATGAATTGATAAGATCGAATTTCCTGAACACAAAATCCTTTCCCTCTTTCTTTAAAATTTTTCTTTCCTTAACTGCTAAATCTAATAATGTATTTTTTTTTAATACTAAGCATTCCTCTAATTTAATTAATATAGATCTTATAAAAGGATAATCTGGCCTAATATTTTTATTATTATTTTCAATAGAGTTTATTATTCGTTCAGGAATTTTTGAAATGTATGACAATTCTTTAACTGTAAGGTTTTGTTGCATTCTTGCTTCTTTTACTAACTTTGCAATTTCAATATATTGGTCAACCAGTTCAGAACTTAAATCTTTATTTTTTTCAGATTTTTTGTTAAGCAAAAAGAGATTTTTCAAAATATTCATTTAATTTCCAAAAATAAATAATACTTTTTACTTCTTATTTTTTAAACATTACATCCAATTCTAAATGAATTAAAATCATAATTTAGTTAATCAAATTAAATATAAACTAAACTGTAGAAATAATATTTTGTACTGCACTTTTTGCAATATTCAGAGGGCTAAAAGTATCTCTAATTAAAGCTAAGAGTTTTTTTGCATCAGTAAATTCTAATTTTTCATCTTTTATAAGACTTAAAAGAAGATTCTTCCTAACTTCGGATCCTTTTTTACTGACAAATAATTTCAATCCAGCGTTCGCAACTGGTATCAGATCTGAATTAATATTCTCTGAATCTCTAAATAAAATGTTTAATAAACTTTCAACTTTTTCTACTTGGATTTGACCTTTTTTATCAAAAACGACTTCTAAAAGTATGTCTAATATCTCTTCAGAATTATCGGTCAGTAGTTTTTTAGCAATATATGGATAAGCTATTTTTAAAATTTTAAATTCAGGATCTAACCTTAGTGCTAAACCTTCTTGACTAACTACGGCTCTTATTATTAAGGCAAACCTACTGGGAACTCTGAAAGGATAGGAATACATTAGTTTTGAGAATTTGTCAGTTACATTTTTAAGATTAAAATTACCAACCTCAGCGCCAAAAGATCCTCCTAGAACTTCTTTTAATGGTTCAACAAGTTTTTGAAGATCTTGTTCTTTGGTTAAAAAACCTAATTTCTGGAAATCTTCTGCTAGGAGATAATATTCTTCATTTATTATGTGAACAATTGCCTTAATAAGAGTAAGTCTATCTGAATTTGTAATAGTATCCATCATTCCGAAATCAACATAAGCTAAATTCCCACAATCTGCATTTCCTCCTTTTAGAGCAAACATATTTCCAGGATGTGGGTCTGCATGAAAATATCCAAATTCAAATAATTGCTGCAGTCCACTAATGACACATGTTTTTATAAACGAAGCAGGTATTAAGTTATTTTCCTCTAGTAAAGCTCGATCTCTTAACTTAACTCCATCAATCCAGGAAGTTGTGATTACCCTTTTGGATGAAAACTGTTTTTCTAATTTAGGTATAAAAATATTTGGGTTTTCTTTAAATAAAGAAGCAAATCTCAAAGCATTTTCGGCCTCTTTTTGATAGTCAATTTCATCAAAAAGTGCCTTGCCGAATTCATCTATTATTTCTCCAATTCCAACACCTATATTTAATGGTAAGAGTGGGGATAAAAAAGTTCCTAAAAACCTTAAGATTACAACATCCCTTCTTATGAGAAAGTATAAATTTGGCCGCTGTACTTTCACAGCTAGAAAAGAATTATTTAATTTTGCTTTATAAACTTGACCTAAGCTTGCTGAAGCAATAGGACTATCTGGAAACTCTTCAAATAATAAATCAGCAGGGGTTCCAAGTTCCTCTTCAATGATTTTTAACGCAATTTTGTGATCAAATGCTGGGAGATTATCTTGTAATTTTGTAAGTTCTGTAAGCCAATCTTGTCTAACAAGATCTGGTCTAGTTGAGAGTGCTTGGCCTAATTTAATAAAACAAGGGCCTAAATCCGTTATTACATCAAAAAGATATTTCGAGAGATTTTTTTGTACATTTTTATTTTTACTGTTACCTTGAAAAAGTATTCTTAAAAAAAGAAAAATAAAAGTTAAAAGGATATATAAAACTCTTGGGATAAAAATCCATGGTCTCAAAATTAACCAAAACAAGTCATCTTTTGCTGAATATTTCGAATAAGAACTTTTCATTAAACTTAAAAAGTGTCAAAAAAGATTACTATCTGGTCCATTCTATATCTGTCAATAATACTTTATGAGCATTTCATCTTTTCTGACTAAAAAGTTTTTAAAGTCTTTATTCTTTCCCGCTCATAACAGAGGGGCAGCTTTACCAAAGAAATTAGTAAAGTTATTAAAATATCCACCCGGGTATTGGGACCTGCCCGAACTACCAGAGATAGGTTCCCCACTATCCAAAAGCGGATTGATTGCTAAATCTCAAAGAATATTCTCCCACAAATTTGGGGCTAAAGGATGTTTTTTTGGAGTTAATGGAGCTTCCGGATTAATACAATCGGCAGTAATCGCCATGGCAAATCCAGGCGAAAATATCCTAATGCCTAGAAATGTTCATATAAGTGTTATAAAAATCTGTGCGATGCAAAATATAAATCCAATATTTTTTGACCTAGAGTATTCAACCGAAACAGGTCATTACAAACCAATTACAAAAATTTGGTTGGAAAATGTATTTAAAAAATTAAATTTTGATGAGAATAAAATTGCAGGGGTTATTCTTGTGAATCCCTCTTATCATGGTTATGCCAGTGATTTAGAGCCTTTAATAGATTGTTGCCATCAAAAAAATTTACCTGTTTTAGTTGATGAAGCCCATGGTTCATATTTCCTTTTTTGTGAAAACCTTAATTTACCAAAACCGGCCTTATCTTCAAACGCTGATTTAGTCGTTAATTCATTGCATAAGTCACTCAATGGATTAACTCAAACGGCGGTACTTTGGTACAAAGGGAATCTAATAAATGAAGGTAATTTAATCAAAAGTATTAATTTACTGCAAACTACCAGTCCAAGTTCCTTATTACTTTCTTCTTGTGAAGAGTCTATTCGGGACTGGCTTAACAAAAAAAGTTTATCAAAATATCAAAAAAGAATTTTAGAGGCAAAAAGTATCTATAAAAAATTAATTCAAAGAAATATTCCTCTCATAGAAACTCAAGACCCCTTAAAAATTGTAGTAAATACCTCTAAGGCTGGGATTGATGGTTTTACTGCTGATAAATTTTTTTATAGAAATGGCCTTATTGCCGAATTGCCAGAAATGATGACTCTCACTTTTTGCTTGGGATTTGGTAATCAAAAAGATTTTCTTAATTTATTTGAAAAGTTATGGAAAAAATTACTATTAAATTCCAAAAAATCAAAAAGTTTAGAAGTGTTCAAATCGCCCTTTAAATTAGTTCAAGCTCCCGAAATCGAAATTGGAATTGCTTGGAGAAGAAAGAGTCGGAGTATTCCTTTCTCGCAATCATTAAATAAAATATCTGGAGATATCATTTGCCCTTATCCTCCCGGGATACCTCTACTAGTTCCTGGCGAAAAAGTGGACATGGATAGGTTTAATTGGATAAATAATCAAAGTTTATGCAACAAAGATCTGGTAAATTTTAATATAAAGGTCTTAGAAACATAGCAATTTCATATGAGATTAAAAAGCGGATTAATTATAGGAATTTTCGGTTTAATTGTTGTTTTGTTGGGGGGATGGTTTTTCACATTGGCAACTGCTTTGCTTACATATTTAGCATTATTAGAATTTTTCAGAATGGCAGAATTTAAAGGAATAAGACCAGCTACAAAAACCACATTATTTTCGTCCTTTATTATTATAGTTTCTACTTATCTTGAGACCATTGGCGTGCTTGAAGGAGAAATTTCAAATTCAATTTTGCCAATATGTTCAGTTGGGATATGCACTTGGTTACTTTTGCAACCAAAACCTGGGACAATTTCAGATATTGCAGCATCTATTTTTGGATTATTCTATTTAGGTTTTTTACCCAGTTACTGGATTAAGTTAAGGGGATTAGATTCAGTGATAATACTTTCAAACCAGAGTTTTATCTCGCTTGAGAACTTATCAAATACTACAGGTCTTCATTTAACTTTAACGTCATGTTTTTTAATCGTAGCTAGTGATATTGGTTCTTATTTCATTGGGAAGTCATTTGGTAAAACGTCGCTATCTCCAATATCTCCGAGCAAAACTATAGAAGGTTTAATTGGAGGAATATCCTGTTCAATTTTACTAGCAATATTTTTCGCATTTTTAATGAATTGGGAAAATCCATTAATTGTTGGAATAATTTATGGAATTTCAATTTCTCTTATGGCATTAGTTGGAGATTTAATTGAATCTATGATGAAGAGAGACGCAAAAATAAAAGATTCCGGAACTTTTTTGCCGGGACATGGAGGGATTCTTGACAGAATTGACAGTTACATCTTCACTCCATCTGTTTTGTATTACATTTTTATAATTCTCAAGTATCTAAATTAATTAAGAAATCTTTTATTCCAAAAAATAATCTTGGATAATCTTACTAGATAATGATGGAAGATCTATATGCGGAAGATGACCACAATTTTGTAACCCTACAAAATTTAATTTTTCAATATTTCCTATTTTTTTAATCTCTTTTTTTCCAAGAATTCGATCATTTTCTCCGCATAATGTTTTAATTGGTATATTTTGAATATATTTTTGAGTCCCTGCAAACCCACCACTTTTTGCAAATGATGCAAGTGAATTCCTCCATCCTTTACAACCTAAATGAATTGAAGCAATTTGCTCTTCCATCCTACCAACGCATTCATCTGGGAAAGCAAATGCTTGCCTACAAAGACTTTTTCTGACTTGAGGCAATCCGAGAAATGAGGCGCCAACTTGGTTAAGAGGAAAAGGGATACTCTTAGGTTCTCCAAACAATCCGGCGGGGGACAAAAGGATAATTTTATCAATGGAATCAGGAATTTCATAAGCAAGTTTTAAAGCTGTTGAGCCTCCCATAGAGGCACCTATAATTTTTAAATTCTTTGTTATTTTTAATGTCTTAAGGAGATCAATTAAATGTGAAATTATTTTCGAGGAATTGTATGCATTTGTTGCGCACCTGGGACTAAAACCAAAACCCAGAAGATCAGGAACGATAACTTGAAAATTTCTTTTTAGTGATTTATATATTCTTCTGAATTCTAAAAAACTACTATCAAAGCCATGTAGAAGAAGTATAGGTGGACCTTTCCCTCCCATAACTACTGGGAATTTTAAGGAGTTCCAATTTTGGTTGAGTTTTATCCACTTAACATCATTCGCCAAATAAAGACCTAAAGGATCTAATAGTGACAATTTGGCACTTTCGAAAAATTCTACATTTAAATCACTTAATTGTTCAAAATTATTTTTAGTCAAAAAATAGTTATGTTTTAATTTTTTGTTGTTCAAAATTTGAAATGACCTCTATTATGTCCCATTTATTAATTTCAAAAGGCAAAAAGTGAATCTCAGATTTATCTCGACAAGTAAAATCAGCAATTTTCTTTAAATTATTATTTTCAAAAACATTTATTCCAAGTTGTCCGATAGTAGTTGGCAAATTCAATTCTTTCATAAGTACTAATAATTGTTTAATTGATTGATCAGCTAATTTATTGTTATTTTTCATTTCTTCTAGTCTTAACTGCAATAATAATCCAA
Source organism: Prochlorococcus sp. AG-347-M23 (assembly GCA_003278855.1). Taxonomy (GTDB): domain Bacteria; phylum Cyanobacteriota; class Cyanobacteriia; order PCC-6307; family Cyanobiaceae; genus Prochlorococcus_A. The sequence continues at coordinate 32,557 of QCCU01000011.1, forward strand.
CCCCTACAATCTCACCATGCAAGAATTTATTAGGTGTGATTATCTGAGTAATTGCATTATGAATAGCATGTGCGGCTGCAGTCCTACATTTTTCTCCACCAATACCGCCAACTATTCCTGCTGTAAGTCCACATGCTTCTACAGTATTTTGCCAAGATGGATTATTTTCAAATTGCCCCTTAAATGCTTTTCCTCCATCTATTAATAGTTGATCTCTTAAAACTCTTGATATCTGAATCGCATGTTGAACAAGTCCGTCATCTATCTTTGAACTTGTTATTGAGGATTCGTACCATTTTGCCAAGGCATCTGCTATGCCACTTGCAAGTGTTCTTGGTGGAGCTGTTTGAATAAATTTATGATCAAAAACTAGTATTTTGGGACAAGATCCTAATGCAACATCTTTTATAAATTGACCATCCTTGGTGTAAATATTCGATAAGGCTGTCCAACCAGCACATGTAGAGGCGCTCAGCGGAACTGTAATACAAGGGATATTAAGAGACTCGGCTATATACTTTCCAGAGTCTAAAACTTTGCCACCTCCAGCTGCTATAACACAATCATTATTATTATTTGAAATAATATTCTTAACTCTTGAAATATCTTCGTAACAACAATCAAATTCCAAGTTAGCAGAATTTACATTAAGTTTTTGATTTTTTAAATCATTTAAAATATTATTTCTCAAATTATTCGTTTGAATCCCTCTACCTAGAATTAATGGACTTTTAGTTAATTTAGTAATTTGAGGTAAAGATTTTTCCCAAGCAGAATTTCCCCTGTAAATAGTTTCTGGAGAGATAGACTGCATATTTACTTTGAATGATTAAAAGTTAGCACCTGCTAACTCTTGAGAAGATTCTTCAGAAGAAATATTTATTGTAACTTTTTTATTATCATCTATATCAACTAAAGCATTATCTCCATCTTTTATTCTCCCAGAAAGCACTTCTTCAGCCAAACTATCTTCCAGTAAACGCATAACTGCCCTTCTCAAAGGTCTCGCTCCGTATGAAGGATTGTAACCTTCTTCAACAAGTCTTTCTTTGAAAGCATCGGTGACATTTAATTTAATACCTTTATCCTGTAGTCGGACAAAAACTTCTTGCAACATTATTTCAGCAATTTCTTTAACTTCGTTTTTAGTTAATTGTCTGAATACAATTATTTCATCAAGCCTATTTAAAAATTCAGGCCTAAAGTATTGCTTAAGTTCTTCATTAACTAATGATTTAATTCTGTTATATTGGCTATCTTCAACTGAATCACCTGAGAATTCGAATCCTAGTCCACCACCACCTTTCTCAATAACTTTTGAACCGATATTAGAGGTCATTATTAACAATGTGTTTTTAAAATCTACAGTTCTGCCTTTGGAGTCAGTTAATCTTCCGTCTTCAAGTAGTTGCAATAATAAGTTGAAAACATCTGGATGAGCCTTTTCAACTTCATCAAATAGAACGACGGTATAAGGACGTCTTCTAACAGCTTCAGTAAGCTGACCACCTTCATTAAAACCAACATAACCAGGAGGCGAGCCTATAAGTTTACTAACTGTATGTCTTTCCATAAATTCTGACATATCTAATCTAATCATTGCTTCTTCACTACCGAAGAAATATGAAGCCAATGATTTAGTTAATTCAGTTTTACCAACACCGGTAGGTCCAGAAAATATAAAACTTGCTATGGGTCTGTTGGGATTTTTTAATCCAACTCTTGCTCTTCTTATAGCTCTTGAGACAGCCTTTACAGCTTCATCTTGTCCAATTAACCTTTGGTGAAGTGTTTCCTCCATATTAAGAAGCTTGACTGATTCAGTTTCTGTTAGTTTTTGAACAGGAACACCCGTCCATGAAGCCACAATATGAGCTACATCCTCTTCACTAACAAGGGGGCTTTGTAAAAGTTTTGAATCACTTTTTACAGAATTATCAGCATCAGATTGATCTCCATTTGTAGATTCTTTTTTATTGTCCAAAACTTCTTTAATTTTTGCAGACAATTCCATCTCTTTTTCGCGTAATTGGCCAGCTTGATCAAAATTTTGGTCTCTTACAGATTCTTCCTTCTGTTTTTGGATTTGTCTTAGTTCCCTATCTATTTGTTTTGCTTCGGGCGGAAGTTTAGAGTTTATTAAGCGAACTCTACTTCCTGCCTCGTCTATGAGATCAATAGCCTTATCAGGTAAAAATCTGTCGGATATGTAACGATCACCTAAATGAGCGGCTGCCTCTAGCGCATCATCAGTAATTTTTAGTCGATGATGTTGTTCGTAACGCTCTCTAAGACCTTTTAAGATTTCGATTGTATCTTCTATAGAGGGCTCACCTACCATTACAGGCTGGAATCTTCTTTCTAGAGCAGCATCTCTTTCAATATGTTTTCTGTATTCATCAAGAGTTGTTGCTCCAATACATTGAAGTTCCCCTCTAGCTAATGCTGGCTTAAGTATATTTGCTGCATCTATAGCTCCTTCAGCAGCTCCAGCACCAATTAAAGTATGCACTTCATCTATGACAAGAATAACGTTACCGGCTGATTTAATTTCCTCCATTATTTTTTTTAACCTTTCTTCAAATTCACCTCTATATTTTGTTCCTGCTACCAAAAGACCTATATCAAGAGTCAAAACTCTTTTATCTTCAAGTATGTCTGGGATATCACCAGTTTGTATTCTTTGAGCTAGACCTTCTGCGATAGCTGTTTTACCTACACCTGGCTCACCAATAAGAACAGGATTATTTTTTGTCCTCCTACCAAGTATTTGAACTACACGATCTATTTCTGAATGGCGTCCAACGACTGGATCTAGTTTTGATTCACTTGCTAATTTTGTTAAATTTGTTCCGAATTCATCAAGAGTAGCTGTTTTTAAGTTTCCCTTAGTTGAACTGGCCCCTGTGCCAACTTCGGCGGTTTCACCAAGCATCCTTATAACTTGAGTTCTAACTTTTGTAAGGTCAATATTAAGATTTTCAAGAACTCTTGCAGCCACACCTTCTCCTTCTCTTATTAAACCTAACAATAAATGTTCTGTACCAATGTAATTGTGGCCAAGTTGACGAGCCTCTTCTAAAGATAGTTCTAAAACTCTTTTAGCTCTGGGAGTAAAAGGTATTTCTACAGCTACAAATCCTGAACCTCTACCTATTATCTTTTCCACCTCTATCCTTGAATCTTTTAAATTAACTCCAAGTGACTTTAGTACTTTCGCTGCTACTCCAGTTCCTTCTCCAATTAACCCCAAAAGAATTTGTTCGGTTCCAACAAAATTATGACCAAGTCTCCTAGCTTCCTCTTGAGCAAGCATAATGACTTTTATAGCCTTTTCTGTAAATCTTTCAAACATTAGAAGATTAAATTCCTATTAATAAACTACCAGTAATATGTGAATTTTGTGTTCAGAATGAGCTTTTGTGAATACCCAAAAGTATAAATTATCAAATTTAATTGAACTTTTTTAATGATATAGCAAGAAATTATAGTAATTTCAATGATTCTGGTTATCCGAACATTTAAATTTTTACATTATTTTGTTGTTAATTTTTTTTCTTTTAAAAGAGCATGTGAACCATCTTTATAATAATTTTTTCGTATCCCCACAGTAAAGAAATCAAAGCGACTATAAAATCTTTCAGCAGTAACATTGCTCTGAGAAACCTCTAATAGTAATTTCTTTAGATTTAATTTTTCACATTTTTTTATTAGATAGCTCATAAGATAAGATCCAAATCCCTTTTTTCTAAATTTCTTATTTACAACAAAATAATTTATTTGAGCTTCATCAAGAACAACTTGAAAAACACATATACCAATAACTAAATTTTTAATTAATAACCCCAAAATTTTTGTACCATCTTTTTTGAATTCGTTAGCCCATTGTTCTTTACTCCATAGCGAAATCGTATTTGAATCTAATTCAAAACATAAATCAATATCTTTCTTATTTATTTGTTTAATAGATATCATTTATTATGTATTTATATCTAGAAAGTTCAAATCTAAAGTCATTATAAAATATGACAGTTTTGGCAAAGCTTTATTTAAAGTTCTCCCATGGAAGAAAAACAATCTTTTTTAAAACAAAAAATTGACTTGGAAAGTCCTAACAGAAATATTGTGCCTATTACCACATCCATTGAAGGAGATGGTACATTGTCAGTTGGTGGATGTTCTATCGAAGAACTAATTAAAAAATATGATTCTCCTCTTTATATCTTAGATGAAATCACTTTAAGAAATTCTTGTAAAGCGTACAAAAATGCCTTAGAAAAATATTACCCAGGAAAATCCCTGCCCATATATGCTTCTAAGGCAAATAGTTCCATTTTCATGAGTAGTCTTGTTTCTTCGGAAGGTTTAGGACTTGATGCTGTTTCAGAAGGAGAACTATTAACTGCTATTAAAGGTGGGGTTCCAAATGAAAAAATTGTTTTTCATGGTAACAACAAATCAGACAAAGAATTAGAATTTGCAGTCAAAAATAACATCAAGGTTATTGTAGATAATGATTACGACTTAGAAAGATTAGATGAGATATCAAAATCATTTAATCAAGATTTAGAAATAATGATTCGCTTTACACCTGGGATAGAATGCCATACACATGAATATATTAGAACTGGATCATTTGATAGCAAATTTGGTTTCGGAATAGAATATTTAAATATTCTATTTAATAGAATCAGCAATACAAAGCATCTAAAATTAAAAGGTTTACACGCTCATATTGGTTCACAGATTTTTGAACTAGACCCGCATAAGGATCTGGGCGAAATAATGGTAAAGGTTATCTTAGACGCCAAAAAATTTGGTCATAATATTGAGGAACTAAATGTTGGCGGCGGTTTAGGTATCAGGTATACAGAAAGTGATGATCCCCCTTCAATTGATGAATGGGTAAAAACAATTTCTTCTTCTGTTGTTGAAGCTTGTAAAAAAAACAACTTAGATTTTCCCACATTAATGTGCGAACCTGGTAGATCTATTGTATCTACAGCAGGTATAACAATTTACAAAATTGGGGCTTTTAAAGAAATTCCCGGTATCAGAACATATTTATCTGTTGATGGTGGTATGAGTGATAATCCAAGACCAATTACATATCAATCAAATTATTCTGCATGTTTAGTAAGTAATCCATTTAATATTAATTCCAAAAATAAATATACTATTGCCGGTAAGCACTGCGAATCGGGAGATGTATTGTTTAAAGAAATTGAACTAGCAGAATGTAAAACTGGTGATCTTATATGTGTTTTTGGTACTGGTGCATATAACAATTCAATGAGTTCTAACTACAACAGAATTCCAAGACCAGCTGCTCTCTTAGTTAAAGATGGAGATGCAGAAATTATTCAAAAAAGAGAAAGCCCATTGGATCTTTTAAAATATGACGTATTACCTGATCGCTTTATCAAACAAAATTAGGTACATTTAAATTAATTTTGTTTTTAGTGTGAATTTCTGGGGGATTATAAATTTAAAGCTTTTATTAGATGTCTTATTTGCTGTTGGTTTCGGACTATTATTATTCTCCAGAGTAAAAGAACAACGGACATTATGGCTTCTAAGAGGATATTTGTTTTTAGTATCATCTGCATGGTTTATTCAAAGATATGCATACTTACCACTAACATCAAAATTAATTGATGCTGTAGTCCTCGCTTGCTCTCTCTCATTAGCGATCCTGTGGCAAGGAGAGTTAAGAAGATTAATGGAATTACTAGGCACTGGGAGGCTAGCTGTATTACTAGGAAATCCACCAAAGGAGTTTAGAGCAACTTCAACTACTATTACTCAGTTAGTTGATACTGCCGGTAAACTCTCTCAAAATAGAAGAGGTGCTTTAATCGTTGTAGATTTGGGGAGTGATTTAAGACCTGAAGATTTTTTATATTCAGGTACCAATATTGAGGCACAACTATCAACTGACCTTTTAATAAATCTTTTTGCTACAGATACGCCTTTACATGATGGAGCAGTTCTTGTGAAAGGAAATAAAATAATTTCTGCTGGCGTAATACTTCCTCTCTCAAGGCAAGGAATTAGCAGGTATGGAACAAGACATTTAGCTGCATTAGGAATTACAGAAAGATTCGACAGGTGTATATGCATTGTTGTGTCTGAAGAGACAGGTACGTTATCATTAGCAAACCAAGGGAAACTTGAAAGACCAATTACCAGCAGTAGGTTACAAGAACTTCTCGTAAATTTGATTGGGAATCAAAACTCAATGGGGGCAAATAAAGCATCTTTAAATAAAAATGTCTTATCCCAAAAGACAAATCCGGGTGATAATATTAGCAGTGATATTAATAAAAAAGAGTCAGAAAAATCAGAAATCTTTATTAACAAAAAGGATTAACTAATGAGTTTAGGAAAAATAATTGACAAGAAAAATTACGACTTATCTAAGAGAATAGATAAGCAGAAAGTTCCAGAACATGTTGCAATAATTATGGACGGTAATGGGAGATGGGCGACAAAAAGAAATTTACCTCGTACATATGGGCACAAGAGAGGAGTTGAAGTTTTAAAAGAAATTCTCAAAGCATCAAAAAAACTAGGATGTAGAATTCTTACTGTTTATGCTTTTTCAACCGAGAATTGGACAAGGCCAACAAAAGAGGTTGAATTCCTCATAAATCTTTTTAGCGAAGTTTTGAAAAATGAAATTGAAGAGATACATGAAGAATCAACAAAAATAAAATTCATTGGGGATTTAACCCCTTTCCCAGAAACTTTAAAAAAAATAATCTCTAGTTCAGAATCTCTAACTAAAAACAACAATAAATTTTTATTGAATGTTTGCGTCAATTACGGAGGCAGGCAAGAAATTGTAAAAGTTGCGAAAGAATTAGTATTAAAATGTTCTTCTGGTGATATAAAAATAAATGAAGTTAATGAAGAATTATTTAATTCAGAGCTATTAACTCGAGGAATTAAAGATCCAGAATTACTAATCAGAACTAGTGGAGAAAAAAGGATCAGTAATTTTCTTTTATGGCAATTAGCTTACTCAGAAATCTACATATCTGACGTGCTATGGCCAGACTTTAATGAGTTTGAATTTCTAAAAGCAATAATTGATTACCAATCAAGGCATAGACGTTTTGGCGGTATAGAATCATTAGAAGATGAATCTTTTGAAGATTCCCAATATTCTTCCTAAAAAAATGGCTAATTCTAATAATCAGTTATTAAGAGAAATTAGGTTCGATTGGAATAAAGAGGAGATATTGGAAATACTTAATATGCCTCTGATTGATTTAATGTGGGAATCACAAATAGTTCATAGGAAATTCAACAAATACAACATTCAATTAGCATCATTATTTAGCGTAAAAACTGGTGGATGTGAAGAAAATTGTTCGTATTGTAGCCAATCTATTTATAGTGCTAGCGAAATCAAAAGTCACCCACAATTTCAAGTTGAAGAGGTTTTAGCAAGAGCTCAAATAGCAAAAAATGAGGGCGCAGATAGGTTTTGTATGGGTTGGGCATGGAGAGAGATTAGAGATGGGAAATCTTTTAATGCAATGTTAGAGATGGTTAGCGGCGTAAGAGATTTAGGAATGGAGGCATGCGTTACTGCTGGTATGCTTACAAAAGAACAAGCTTCCAGACTGGCTGATGCAGGATTGACCGCTTATAACCACAATCTTGATACTAGTCCTGAGCATTATAAAAATATTATTACGACTAGAACTTATCAAGATAGACTAGATACTATTAAAAGAGTAAGAAATGCAGGAATAAATGTTTGTTGTGGAGGGATAATAGGTTTGGGTGAAACTAATGGCGATAGAGCATCGCTTTTGGAAGTGCTTTCAAACATGAATCCTCACCCTGAAAGTGTTCCTATAAATTCATTAGTAGCTATTGAAGGTACTGGTTTAGAAAATAATCAAGAAGTTGATTCCCTAGAAATGATAAGGATGATAGCTACAGCAAGAATTCTTATGCCTAAAAGTAAAATAAGATTAAGTGCAGGGAGAGAAAAGCTTTCAAAAGAAGCCCAAATTTTATGTTTTCAATGTGGGGCAAATTCAATTTTTTATGGAGATGAGTTACTCACCACTTCAAATCCATCTTTTCAATCAGACAGAAAACTTCTTAAAGAGGTAGGAGTATCATTTAACAAAGATTTTGAAAATTGTGAAAAAACATTATCTTCTTTATGAAAGGCAAGAATTATAAAATAGTTTCTCTTTATTCTTTCTTCCCATTTCAAGAAAACTTAATTCTTGATCTCAAAAATAAATTATTAGAAATTGAAAATGAAAACGATCTTTCAGGTTTATTAATTTTTGCAAGTGAGGGTATTAATGGAACTATTTGTGCAGAGAAAAATGTAATTGACTTTATTATCAATTTACTTAATAAATATTCAAGTAATAGAAATTTGAATATTAAAGTAAACTTTTCAAAAGAGAAAGTCTTCAAAAAATTAAAAATAAAAATCAAAAAAGAAATAGTTACTATGGGTGTCCCTGAAATAAACCCTGCAGAAAATAATGGGACCTATATTGACTCAGCTGATTGGAATAAGTTAATTAAAAATCAAAATACAATAGTCATTGATACTAGAAATCATTATGAGGTTTCTTTAGGTACATTTCAGAACTCTATAAACCCAAATACAAGAAACTTTAGCGAATTCCCAAAGTGGGCCGATGATCATTTAGATACCCATTTAGAAAATAAACAGAATACAAATATAGCAATGTTTTGTACCGGAGGAATAAGATGTGAAAAAGCTACTAGTTTACTAAAAAAGAAAGGTTATAAAAATATTTATCACCTACGAGGGGGCATCCTTCAATACCTTGACGATATACCAAAAGAAAAAAACTTATTTGAAGGTGAATGTTATGTTTTTGATAAAAGAGTTGCTTTAGATCAAGATTTAGAAAAAGGCTCTTACTCGATTTGTCATGCATGTGGAATGCCAATTTCAATTCAAGATCAAGAAAGAAAAGAATATAGAAAGGGTATCCAATGTCATTTCTGCATAGACAAATTCAGCGATGATGATAGGAAAAGGTTTGAAGAAAGACAGAAACAGATCGATAGATTAAAAGTTGAAAATTATAAAATCTTTGAGGACTAATTTGCAAAATCATGAAAGTTGAAGAATTAGAAAAATTAGCAGGTACCATTGGATTATTAATTAAAATTCAAGCTAGAGAAACTCTCGGATTATGTTTTTTTAGAATCGTTATAGCAGAACAGAAAGATAATATTATTAAGATTTGGGCCGAAATGAAAGGTTGGACTTATTTAAATAAACAAGGTATTCAGCTTGATACATTACGAATCCTTAGTAATGCGCCTGCTTTTGTTTCAGAATTAATATGGGCAACAACTATGGCTTGGGCAATTGAAAAAAAATCAAGCAACAAAGCAAGACTTTTAGCTATTTTTGATAATGAAGGATATAGTAAAAAACTTGTAAGGTATTTCAAGTTAATAGGATTCAAAATTGTAAAAGAAGTTGGTTCTAGCCCAGTAGATCTTTTATTAAGATTGGTTTGGGGAGGTGCAGGTACACTAATGAACGGGGATTGTTTTTCCATATTAAAAAAACTAGAAAAGAAACTAGCTTTAATTGAAGAAAGTTAACCCGCATGATAACTACTTCTAACTAAGGGGCCAGAAGATACTTTCTTGAATCCTAATTCCTTAGAGAAGCGATATAAATATTTAAACTCCGATGGATCCCAATATTTCTTAACTGCCAAATGATTGAACGACGGCCTTAAATATTGGCCAATTGTAATTTGATCACAATCTATTTTTTTAAGATCATAAATTGTATTTTTTATTTCATCCAATGTTTCTCCAAGACCTAACATAATTCCTGATTTAGTTTGAATATGAGGAGCAATATCTTTTGACTTTTTTAATAAACTAAGGGATTTTTTGTAATTTGCACCTCTCCTAACTTCTTTTTGCAGTCTTTCAACAGTTTCAAGATTATGATTAAAGCATATCGGATCCTTTTCTAAAATCATCTTCAATCTCTCAGTCTGAAGGTTATTAGTTTCATCAAAATTTTTGCCCCCACCCCATAAATCAGGAGTTAAAACCTCTATTTTAATTGTTGAATCAATTTTTCTAATCTCATCAATTGTAGATATAAATAAATTTGCACCATGATCAGGAAGATCATCTCTAGCTACAGATGTCAAAACAACATACTTCAACTTCAGTACTTTCACTGCTTCAGCGACTTGAGTACATTCATCAATATTGATAGAACTTGGTCTACCTTTATTTACCTGACAAAAAGCACAAGAACGAGAACATATCGATCCACCCAGTAAAAAAGTGGCTGTTCCTGAGGCATAACATTCTGCTCTATTTGGACATCTTGCTTCTTCGCAAATAGTATGGATATTTGATTTTTTAATAAGTTTCTGTATTTTTTCGAACTCTGAAGCTTTACTAATTGGAAATTTAATCCAAGAGGGAAGTCTTAAGATTTTTTCTTTCTTGATTAGATTATTTTCTCTCATTATCTAATTTAGTTTTGTTCTTCCTTCTAAGGCCCTTGCAAGTGTAACTTCATCCACATATTCAAGTTCACTGCCCATTGGAAGACCATATGCAATCCTCGTAACTTTAGTAAAAGGGGCTAACAATTTTCCAATATAAAGACTTGTCGTGTCTCCCTCAACACTGGGGGTCAATGCCAATATGATCTCATCTATTTCAGACTTACTAACTCTTTCTACCAAACTTCTTATTTCTAAGAGTTCAGGCCCTACAGAATCCATTGGAGATATTAAACCACCGATAACATGGTAAACACCTTTAAATTCTCTAGCGCGCTCCAAAGCAAGCAAATCTTTAGTTTCAGCTACTACACAGATTAGTTTTTGATTTCTTTCAGTATTTTTACAAATTTCACATTCATCTTCTGAAGTCAAATTGAAACATTTTTTGCAACGGCCAACATTACTATGTGCTTCTAACAGAGCCTTTGAAAAATCTCTTATTGTACTTTCAGGTTGTTTTAAAATGAACAGGGCTAATCGTTGCGCTGTTCTTGGACCAATCCCTGGAAATTTCTCAAAATGACCAATTAATTTTGAAAGTGGTTTGGTATAAGTAATCAAAATTAAAGTATTTCTAGAGATAATTTAGACGCAAAATTCCGAATTGCCATAATTGTTTGCTTTTAATGTCTTATTATGTTTTTAGTTAGTAATTTCAAACAAAATGAAAAATATTAAATTTAACCCTTTCAAATATTTATTATTGATTTTTTTGTGCTTAACACTGAGTGCTTGTAGTGGCGGACTAAATGCGGGATTAGAAGCTTATCAAAGTCCAGATGGTAGATATGCCTTTTTGTATCCAACAGGATGGACTAGAGTAAAAGTCGATGGAGGACCAGAAATTATTTATCATGATTTAATCAATAGTAATGAGACCTTAAGTTTAGTTATTTCTGATGTAAATAAAGAGGTTCAATTAGAGCAATTAGGAAGCCCAAGTGAAGTAGGTCAAACATTAATTGATAAAGTTATTGCTCCCGAAGGTTCAGGTAGAGAGGTAAAACTTATAAATGCCAATAAGAGGGAGGCATCCAATCATATTTTCTATGATTTAGAGTATGAATTAAATTTAAATGAACAGGCAAGACATGAATTAGCTACTGTCGTAATTGATAGAGGAACACTTTACACTTTCGCTGTGGGGACAAATGAAGAAAGGTGGAATAAAGTTGACGGTATGTTTAGTAACGTAATTGAATCATTTAACTTCTTAATATAGTTCAGAAATTCATACTAGATTCCTACTTGAACATTCCACAAATCAGCATATATTTTGTTCTGATCTAATAGTTTTTCATGTTTTCCGCTTTCAACTATTTTACCTTTATCAATAACTAAAATATTATCCGCATTTTTTATAGTGCTTAATCTATGAGCTATTACTATAGTTGTTCTTTCTTTTGTGATTTTAGATAACGATTTTTGAATTAAAGCCTCTGTTTCATTATCAACTGAAGCTGTAGCTTCATCTAATATTAATATTGAAGCATCCTTTAAAACAGCTCTCGCCAAGGCAATTCTTTGACGTTGCCCGCCTGAGAGCCTTTGGCCCCTTTCCCCCACTATAGTTTTATAACCATCTGGTAATTGTTCAATAAATTTATGAGCTTCCGCAATCTTTGAAGCTTTAATAATATCTTTAAGACTTGGGTTGATTGAGCCATAAGCAATATTTTCTTGTACACTCCCATGAAATAAATAAGTTTCTTGACTTACTAAAGAGATACACTTTCTTAGATCCCTCAAATTTATTTCTTTAATAGAAACACCATCCAAGGTTATTGACCCATTATTACTATCATAAATCCTAAGTAGTAGTTTTATTATTGTACTTTTTCCAGAACCTGTTAAACCAACAATTCCTAATGTTGAGTTATTTTTAATTTTGAAATTTATGTTTTTTAAAGTTAAATCTCGTCCAGGATAATTAAAATTTACATTATTAAAAATAATTTCTCCTTTGATATCCTTAGGTTCAATTTTTATTTTTCCATCTTTTATTTTTATAGGAGTATCTATGAGATCAATTACTCTATCTATTGAAGCCATAGATCTCTGAAAATCATCTAAAACATGTCCCAAAGTAGTTAAAGGCCATAATAGTCTTTGTGTAATAAACACTAAAAAACTATAAGTACCTACATCAAGTGTCTTATTCCAGGTTTGGAAACCTCCAATTAATAGAATCGCTATAAAAGCAAATAAAATTGCAAATCTTATAAGAGGAATAAAAGCAGAAGATAATTTTATTGCAGCCTTATTACTTCTTTGATAATCGAGACTTTCTTTTTTTAATCTATCCAGTTCCCATTTTTCTTTAGTAAAACTTTTTATGGTTAGAATTCCACTTAAATTATTATTAAGCCTTGATGCCAACAGTCCTGCTTTATTTCTAACATCTCTGTATTTTGGAGCAAGCTTCCTTTGAAATTTAATTGATCCTAAAAATATAATTGGAATAGGAAAGAAGGCAAATAAAGCGATTTTTGGAGCGACAAAAATCATAGTGCCTCCAATTATTAAGACAGTTACAAATAACTGAATAATCTGATTAGCCCCTTGGTCTAGAAATCTCTCGAGTTGATTTATATCATCATTCAAAATAGATAATAACCTTCCAGTATTATCATTTTCAAAAAAATCCATATCTAATTCCTGGATATGCTCATAAGCTTTTATTCTTAATTTATGTTGCGATAGCTGAGCCAAGTTTCTCCATAAAATCGAATATAAATATTCAAAGGAGGATTCACCAGACCAAACTATTCCTGAAGCAAATGCAAGAAAAATCAATTGTGCTGGAACTTCTTTTATTCCAAAATTAGCAATCCATGAATTCTGTTCCTTAACAACGATATCCACTGCAAGACCAATTATTACAGGGGGAGCTAAATCTAATATTTTATTAATTATGGAACTAAGAAAAGCAAAAAATAGTAACCTTCTTTCCTCAATCAGATTTAAATAAAGTCTAATTATTGGATTTTGATTGTTCTTAGAACTCATAAAAATAATAATTAAATTTTTCTATTATGATTAAAATTTTCTTTAATTTCTAATTTACATTTTGTTTTTGCATCTTGATGACTTGCAGTTTGCATAAATTCTTCGTAATAACAATCACAAGTTTCATTCGCAATTTCTTTACTATATACGATTTCTGCTTTCATCATCTCCTCTTTGACACTCTGAAGACAAAATAATTTTATGATTGAATTTTGTTTAGTTTGAGCTAAATAATAACTATTAAAGGAGTTGAATAGTATTATCAGATTCACAAAAATAAAGAAATTATATTTGCTAGCTTTCATTCTCTATCACTAGTTTCTGACTTTAATTTTTTTTAATTTATTTTTAGTTTCTCTATGCAGATCTCTAGGTAAATCTACCAAACTGTAATCATTAAAAATCTGTATCTTACCTATGGATCTACCATTTATATTAGTTGAATTACAGATTGAGGATATAATATTTGCAACTCTAACTCCATCAAATTTACCAAAGTTAAATTTATAGGTTTCAAAAGAATCATTTTGATAATTATTTCTTCTATTTAAATTTCTCATACGATTATTACTATTTCTATTTGATCTATTTCGATCAGTATTATTTTGTTTATTAATCCAAGAATCATCTTCATTAACAAAAAATGATTTATTACCTATTACTAAATTAATAGCCGCCATTGCAATATTTGAGTCATCCATAGAGTATTTTTCTTTTAAATTATCTAGTACATCAATAATCAAAGCTTTATTTTCTTCATTTTCATTTTTAGCTAAAGAACTCTCATTAACATTATCTATAAGTTTCTCCATCCTTTTTTCATTTATTATTTTATTACTTGGTATATTAATTTCTTCAATCTTAGTTCTTGTTGAGTTTTCTAAGTTTCTTAGAAAATGTTTTTCTCTTTGATTAACAAATAAAATTGCTTCTCCTGATCTGCCTGCCCTTCCAGTTCTTCCAATTCTATGAGTATATGTTTCCTTGTCAAAAGGAAAATCGTAATTAACAACAAGTTTTATCCTCTCAACATCTAATCCTCTAGCTGCGACATCAGTTGCAACAAGGATATTAATAAATCCTTTTTTTAATCTATCTACAGTATTTTCTCTTTGATTTTGAGGTATATCTCCATTAAGTACTGCCACAGTATGACCTGAATTCTCTAAAGCTTCAGCTATTGAAGTAGTAAGTAGTTTTGTCCTAACAAAAATAATTACTCCCTCGTTATTAAGTTCTAGTATTCTTTTTAAAGCATCTAATTTATGATGCCTTTGTACATATATAAATTTTTGCGAAATTAATTGAGTTTCTTTTTTGACACTTTTGATTAATATTTCGGCGGGATCATTTAGATATTTTTTTGCTATATTTCTTATCTCACTAGGCATTGTTGCTGAAAACAATACCATCTGCTTATTTTCCGGAAGTTGATCTATTATCCATTCAATATCTTCAAGAAATCCCATATTTAACATTTCATCTGCCTCATCTAAAACAAGACAATTTATATCTTTAATTTTAAAAGTCCCCTGCCTTATATGATCCATTATGCGGCCTGGTGTCCCAACTACTACGTCAACTTTTCTTTTTAATGCAGAAATTTGATTTCGATAGTCGGTACCTCCATATATTGCAACCGTCTTAAAATTACTAGATTCAGAACTATAACTTTTAAAAGATTCTGCCACTTGAGTTGCTAATTCTCTTGTAGGAGTCATCACTAAAACCTTAGCATTTAATTCTTTATTATCTGTTAGTTTTTCTATTAATGGTAATGCGAAAGCTGCAGTCTTTCCTGTTCCTGTTTGTGCTTGGCCTAGTAAATCCCTGCCTAACATTAGTTCTGGAATTGCAGCTTTTTGGATGGGAGTTGGATTTTTATATCCTTTATTTTTTAACGAGTTTAAGATCGATTGATTAAACCCAAAATCGAGAAATCCATTCTCATTATCATCTACTTTCGATACTTCCAATAGTTGAGATTCAATTTCTTTTTTGTTATCTACTTTCTTGAACTCTAGAAGGGAAGAATCTTCATTCTGAGACTTTTCCTTATCACTACCAAGAGAGTTACTATCTTTTTTAAAAGTCATTTTAAATGCCTAATAATCTTCTGATTAGGCATCCAACAAATATCTCAATTGACTTAAATTGTTGATTAGCCTTACAGAGCCGAATTATTAATCTAACATCTTGAGGTTAAGATATTACTAATTTCTCAAAAATAAAATTTAATTTAAATAATATATATTTAAATATTTTTTCGCTCTTGTAATAGCAGTATAAAATAACCTTCTTTCAAAATTATCTCTGCAAAAGATATTTTGATTATCTTTTTTTTCTTTTACACCATATTGATTTCTTCTATAATTTTGGGACCACAAAATGTTTACTTTTTCAGATTCACTTCCTTGAGATTTATGAATAGTAATGGCTATTGCTGGTACAACATTTTCTAAATTAGATGGATCAATTAATGCGACAATTTCTTTGTTATTATCATT
>QCCU01000012.1 GCA_003278855.1 Prochlorococcus sp. AG-347-M23
GAAATTATAGACGTAGAAGTTGATTCTGATAATAAATAAGATTTAAAATAAATTAAAGAATACTAGAGAAGCTTGGATACAAAAAAATAAAATTTTAAAATAATTTGCTTATTTTTTAATTAAATAAAAAAATCTTTATTTTTAATATTTTAATTTGAATTTTAAGAAGGTTGTTATGAATCTAGAGCTACTTCTATAGCTGCTATTAAGTTTTCGTCAAACGGTTTAACACCTGGCTTGAATCTTGCAATTACTTTACTATCTTTCCCTATCAGAAACTTTTCGAAATTCCATTCAACATCTCCTTCAGGTTCAACTTTATTAAGGGTTGTGTATGGTTCTGTGGTGTTGCCTTTGGCATGAACTTTTTCATAGATTTCAAACTTAACTCCATATTTTGTTATGCAAAAATCTTTTATTTCTGGAAGAGAGTCGGGTTCTTGTTTTCCGAAATCATTACAAGGGAAAGCAAGTATTCTTAGGCCTTTGCTTGAATATAAATCATGTAGCTTTTGAAGATCCTCATACTGAGCAGTATTTCCGCAATAACTAGCTACATTAACAACTAAAATTACCTCCCCAGAATATTCACCTAGTTTTATGGATGATCCGTCTGCGGAAAGAACAGTAGTATTTTGTACGTCGACTTGCATGTCTAAAAAAAATCACCCTTTGAAGATAGCATTGTATAGACTTTATTGTGTTTAATTTATATGGTAGTTTTGGTTATTTCTTTCATAAGTTTTAATTTTTCATCTATTTAACCATTTATAATTGTTATGTTTATTAATCAGTTTAAATTTGGACCCTTTAGACCCACTTACTGAAATTATTAATTCCGGTCAAGGTTTTTCACCTGCAATTGCTTTAGAAAGAATTATTTGGGCAATGATTGGAATCTTTTTTTTAGGAGCAATTTCAAGATCAATAACTAATAGCATTCGAAGTCAAAATTGGTATGGTAAAAATTTTTTATTTAGTTTTTCTAAAGATAAAAAAATTAGAGATGATACATCTTCACAACCTTCTGGTGATGAGGAATAAGTTTTATATATATGAAAGAATCAATTTTTTCTAAAAAGAGAATTTTATTACTTGGTAGTGGCGAGCTTGGAAAAGAATTAGTAATAGAATCCAAAAGATTAGGATTAGAAGTTATTGCAATTGATCGATATGAAAAAGCTCCTGCAATGCAAGTTGCTGATTATTCAAGAGTAATTGATATGGGAGATAAAAATATTTTAAAAAGTGTTATAAAAGAATTTAAGCCTGATTATGTTGTCCCAGAAATAGAGGCACTTTCAATTGAAGCCCTAAAAGAACTCGAGGATGAAGGATTCAATATTGTTCCCAACGCAAGAACTGTAGAAATTACAATGAATAGAGATAAAATTAGAGACTTAGCTTCTAAAGATTTAAAAATTAAAACTGCAAAGTTTGATTATATTTTTGAATTTGATGATTTAGAAAAAAAAGCAGATGAAATTGGATTCCCACTTTTACTTAAACCTTTAATGAGCTCTTCAGGAAAAGGGCAGAGTTTGGTTGAAACAAAAAATGATTTACAAAATGCTTGGAATCAGGCACAAGCAAATTCAAGAGGAAAGGTTAAAGGTGTAATTATTGAAGAATTTATTAATTTTGATTTTGAGTTTACTCTTTTAACTGTAAGAACAGAAAATGGTGAAAATATTTTTTGTTTACCGATTGGACATCTGCAATCTAATGGAGACTATCAATGTAGTTGGCAACCTTTAGAGATCAAGGAATCCTTAATTATTGAAGCTAAGAGAATGACAAGTAGAATATTAAATAACCTTAATGGAGCTGGATTATACGGAGTAGAATTTTTTATAAGAGGAAGTGAGGTTATATTTTCAGAATTATCTCCAAGACCACACGACACTGGTATGGTTACATTAGTTAGTCAAAATATTAATGAATTTGAATTACATTTAAGGGCTTTTTTAAATTTACCAATACCGCGTATAGATCTAATAGAGCCCTCTGCAACCAGAGTTATACTTTCTAATCAAGAGTATCCTAATCCTATTTATGAGGGTCTTAATGAAGCATTAGAATTTGAAAAGACTAAAGTACTATTATTTGGTAAACCAACTTCAAGAAAAGGCAGAAGAATGGGTGTTGTTCTCTCATCAAATTCTGACATTAATTTGGCTAGAAAAAATGCAGATGAAGCTGCTCGTAAAATAAAAGTCATAGCAAAATATTAAATAAAAATAACGAAAAAATTACTTATTTCCTTTGTTTTTGTTCTCTGTTTCTTTGGGTATTATTTGGTTATCTAATATCTTTCTTAATGATAGAAAATTATAAAGGTTGGGATATAACTTTAAATTGGGATAATAAAGATTATCTTGAGTGGAATACTACTAAAAGTAAATTTATTAATCAAAAGGAAAAATGGATTGGTGTTAACTTAAATGGTGAAAAAATCTATGGTTCTTCTCTAAAAGAAATTAGGCATATTATTGATTATCCTAGTTTGCATGCAAACTAGGATAAAAGATTTTTTTAATTATCCTGATTATTTTCATTATCTTCAATTAGTTCATTAGCAAGTTTTCTTAAATCTCCCTTAATCGAGACCCATGTAAAGGCGATTATAAAAATTGAAGCAGATATTGCAACAGTGATTTTTTCGATAGGGGACATTCCAAGTGCAATAGCAAACATTTCAAACAAAATACTAATCTTTAATTATATTGAATTTTTTTAAATACTTAGAATCAATTTTTTTTTTGCAATGAAATTTAATTAATCAAAATATAATAAATAAAATTTAAATTACTTATTTTATTTATTGTTTCTGATTTCAATTTTATTCAGTAAGATTAAATTATGGAAAAAAAAAAGTGCCCCCAATGTAAAAATTTAATTTTAAAAACTTCCCCAACATGTTTATATTGTGGTAGACCTAATAAATTTATAACTAAGGAATACGTAAATAAAAAGTGGAATAAAGACTATAATAAAAATGTATTTGATTATATTTTTATTAATAAGTATATTGTATTTATTGTATTATTAATATTTACAATCGTTATTATTAAATTGAGTTAAATATCATCAAAAGATTACTCTATTATTGCATCTAAAACTTCTTTAGTATTTTTTGATAGTTTATTCTTTTTAATCTGCTTTATTGTTTCTATCATATTACTTTTGTAAGGTTCTGAATAATAATTATATCTACTAAATACTTTCACAAATCGGGAAATTACTATTGGATTTAATTTATCAAATTCAATTATCTTTTTTGCTATATATTTATAACCAGAACCATTAAATGCATGAAAAGTACTATTTCTTGTTACGAATGTATTTAATATAGCTCTTAAAGTGTTTGGTGATTTCGAATCAAAAAACTTATTTTCAAATAATTTTTCTATACCGCTAGTTTTATCATCAGTTTCTATAGCTGCATTGAATGAAAACCAACTATCCAAAACGACACTATTATTTTTCCATTTATTGAAGAATATATTTGAAATAATTTTTCTTTCAGGACAATTAATTCTACTGAAAGAATTCAATGCAGCTTTTGCTAGCGTCATCGAATTACTATCGACATAATTAATTATTTTGCCTCTAATTTCCCTATCATCACAGCGTAAGAGTAGTTTCCAAATAGTTTCGATTAGTTTTCTTTCATTTTTACCTTCTGGCCAAACTTTATCTAGATTTTTCTCTATTTCTTGGAGCTTAAAATGTAATTCTTCTTTTAATTTGGTACCGAATAAATGATTTATTTTGTCAATAGTTTTATATATCTTTAAAGGGTCTATATTTTCTATCTCCGATTCAATTTCAGCAAATGTCGGAATACTTAGTAATTCTGATAAAAGGGATAAATTAATATCTTTATTTTTTATGAATGATATTAAGGTGCTTATTAATTTATTTTCAATTTTATGATCTGGTGTTTCATCTAATCTGCATAAAATAATTTTTTTATAAAATTCTTTTACAGTATTAGATAGTGTAAAAAAATCTTTTTCATATTTTAAGATTAAAAATTTTTCATCCAAGGTAGTGTCTGATTCCCACTCAACAGGTGAAGAGAATTCGCGAAAATACGTTACTAAAGGAATTTGGATGTGAGATCTTACATTCCTAAAAATGAATTCTTGTTTTTTTGTTTTTAAAACAACTGTTTTTTTTATCGTTTTATTATCACTGCAAAATATAGCCAGATTTATAGGAATTATTAGAGGTAAATCATTATATGGGTTCTTCTTTATTGGATTACTTTGTGAGGCTTCAATTGTAAGTTTTTCGCCTGTTTGATCCCAGATTCTCTTGAATTTAATTTTTGGGGTCCCATTTTGCTTGTACCAGATTTTAAACTTTTCAGGATCTATTTCCTTATTGTGCTCAAGAATTTTATCGACAAATTGGTCTATTGTTGCGGCCTTTCCATCATATGTTGAGATGTAATTACTAAATCCTTTATAGAAATTTTCATCGTTTACAAGCTTATTAAGCATTCTAATTATTTCGGCTCCTTTCTCGTAAATAGTGGTCGTATAGAAATTGTCTATTTCTTGATATTTTTCAGGCATTACAGGATGTGATGTTGGACCAGAATCCTCTCTAAATTGATTTTTTCTAAGAAATGTCGCATCATCAAGTCTCTTGATTTCCCGATTATGAACGTCTGCAGTGAATTGTTGATCTCTGAATACTGTTAAACCCTCTTTTAGAGATAGTTGAAACCAATCCCTACAAGTCACTCTATTCCCCGTCCAATTATGGAAGTATTCATGGGCGATTACACCCTCTATTCTTTCTAATTCTTCATCAGTTGTTGTTTCAGAATTAGCGAGTATTAGTTTTGAGTTGAATATATTGAGACTTTTATTTTCCATTGCTCCCATATTAAAGTGTCTGACTGCAACAATATTGAACAATGACAAATCGTATTCAAGTTTATATTTATCCTCGTCCCACTTCATAGATTTCTGTAAAGAACTTATTGCATGTTGAACATATTTTTCATCGCCATACTCAACGTAAATATTTATTTTTACCTTTTTATTCGATTTTGTTATGAAATTGTCTTTTACACAATTAAGTTTCCCCGCTACCAATGCAAATAGATATGAGGGTTTCGGATATGGGTCTTCCCAAATTATTTCATGTCGATTATTTGCAAGATTATTTTCTTTTACGACGTTACCATTTGAAAGTAAGACAGGGTAATCATTCTTGTCTGCCTCAATTCTCACGGTATATTTGCTTAGAATATCAGGCCTATCAGAGTGAAAACTTATTCTTCTAAATCCCTCCGCCTCACATTGCGTAGTGATAATACCATTGCTCTCATACATTCCTAAAAGGGATGTATTTTCCTTCGGTTTAATTATTCCTTCTATTTTCAATAAAAAATTATCTTTGTTTATATTTTCAATTTTTAATTTATTTTTTTGCTGTTTGTAGTATTCCTTTCCCAGTAGTGTGTCATCTATAAATATTTTTTTTATTAATATATCCGTACCATCAAGAATTAGATTTCTGGTATTCTTATTTTTTTTTACCAATTTTAGTTTGGTCGTAACATTTACAGCATTTTTCTTAATTACGAAGTCCAAAAAGATTTTTGGGATTTCATAATCAAAAACTTTGTAATCTTCAAGTTTTACATATCTTGAAATATTATTTTGTTTTTTTGGATTGTTCATATTTACAAAGAAGTTCAGAAGTTAAAAAATTTAGAATACTTATTTTGAAATTATAAGTTTGGCTTATTATCTTCTGTTTCACAAAAATGTGTTTTAATCTCACCAGAAGGTAGAAGTTCGTATAAAGAAGGATTATTAATATCAGGTGATCCGTCCTTATTAAATTGATACCTCCAGTCCCATTTTTTATCTGTAAACGAAATATAATCTTTTCTTAGAGAATATGGAAGCATAAGCTTTTTTTTATTCCAATTAATATTTATAAATGCTCCTGGCTTTAACTCAGATATCTTTTCTACTATGGAAAAGTCACCATTAATATTATTTCGCATCACAAGATTAAGCTTTGAATTTTCACATACATAGCCACTATTTAAAGCTAATAAAAGTATTGAGGTAATAAAAAATGAATGAATTTTTTTGAGCTCCTTTTAAAGTAGATTTACTTTCAAGCTAAATGACTTAATTAAAGATCTATTTGGATTGATTTAAATCATAATAGATTGCATACTTTTTAGATCTACAAGATTACAATTTAAAGCCTCTTCGTAATCCTGAACTGAAATAAAATTATTTAAAAAACCTGAATATTTTGCATCTCCGCCTATAGTGCTTGAAAGTATATATTTTGGATTGAATTTGTTAATCAATTTAGGGATTACATCCGCACCTTTTACAAAAGAACCAACTAGGGGTAATTCTAAATTTTTTGTAGGAGTAATGACTGCATCAAGACTTTGCTTTTTTAAATTTTCATCAAGATATCCATGGGGTTCTATATAAAAACCATTATTTTGATCGTCTTTAACAATATATCCGTTTTCTATTTGTGGTACTGGAGCCCCAGCAGTTGCTTCAAAACTTAAATTAACAAGATTTGTCTTTTCAGTTGGCTTAAGCATTTTAATTGAACTAAAACCAATTTTTTTTAATGTTTCAACAGCACTTTTAGGGCAAATTATAGGAATATCCTTTCTGAACATTTCTAATGTTTGAACATGACAGTGGTCAGGTAATCCTTGGGTTAACAAAACAATATCTATTTTTTTATCTATTGAAATTTCTTCTTCTAATGATCCTTTAAAAAACCACTCACCTGGAGGAAATATTAAATCTCCTTTGAGCCAAGGATCAATAATTAAATTGGTTTTTTTAAATTTTATAAGCCAACCATTTGAACCAAGGTAGGTCGCTTCAAAAGTCATTACAAATTAATTGTTTTATTAAACTATAAGGTAATTTTGGTTTTATCGAGAAATTACTAATTTAGATTAGTTTGCTTCATTTAAGATTTGAAATGACTTTCTTTTTAGATTAAATATTAAAACTTGATTATCTTTATAACTTATCTCAAAGTTTTCTTTTTCTAGCATTTGTATTGGTATTAGAGCTAATCCTCCTGTTCCTGAAAATATAATTGGCATGGTGTTATTTTTAGTCCCATTCATTTTTTGTAAGTCAATAGCTTGAGAAACTATTTTTCTGGCTTTATCAAATCCGTAGTCTTCTATTAATTCGGGCCATAAAAAGTTAACTAATTCATATTTCGAAAACTCAATTTGTACTGTTTTCATTAAAAAATATTTGATATGTAGTGATTAATTATGATATTTACTTAATTACTATTTTTAAACCTATCCATGACTAGTTGCAACATATCAACTACATCACCATCAGTTAAATTTAAATCCTTCTTTAAATCATTGCAAGTTAAATTCATTTCAAGTGCCGCTTCAGCCATATGATTAACTTTTTGGTTATCACCGCCCAATGAAATAAAGGGATTGAAGTTTTCTATCATTTAATACTTGTTGATACCACCTAGTTCTAGCTAAGAAATAATTAATTATCATTTATTGATACAGAAGCTTATAAATATGTTATTTAATATTTAGAAAGTTTTTATTTTTAAACTAAGGATATTGATATACCTTTTGATATTAATGCAAATCTTCTTGCTCTGACTAGTAAAGGAAATATCAAATTTGTTCGTTTATTTGATTTAAAGACTCTAGAAAGTAAAAAAAGTAAACTACTTGAGGGATTATTTATCTGTTTGCAAATAGTATTGATCGCATCTGCCCCATGAAAGATCTCTTCATCTTTCAGGAGAATAGCTCCTTTATCTAGGTCATAACCTTTATCTAGGAGGGATTTAATTAGAGTTAAATTTTTACGACCATCAAGAATTTTAATATTATTTAACTTGCTTTTGATCTCAAGGAGCTCAGCAAAATGATTGCAGAATGGACATTCTCCGTCATAAATAAAGGTATAGTTGGAAGTCATTAGAAAAAAACAGTTTTGATGGTCTTAAAGTGCGACAACAAAAAAAGTATTGATTTGATAATAAAACAAATAATAAAAATTTTGTGGATTTTTTATAAAGGGAGTGTTAAGCGATTCTAATAATTACGAAGAAATGTCTCAATATAGGTATATTTTTCATAAAAATCTGTATGCTAACTCGGAGATATTATGTTTTAAAATCATGAATTTATTAGCTTCTTTTGCTTTAGGTGGTTTCAATCCATGGGCAGCAGGCTTTGGAATTGGTTCTTTAGTCCTTTTTGGTCTTGTTGGTCTAGTGGCTGGTCCAAACTTAAAGAATTTTGACCCTGATGCCTAAATCATCCTATTTAATATAGATTTTATAAGACTCATTTGAGTCTTTTTTTATGCGGTTTTTTAAATTTATTTTTAGAATCAATTAAACATATATTCCGCCAAAATGTTGTTAAATCCTTTTTATCCATTTACTCTTTTGAAAATCACTTCCCTTAAAGCTACTATTGTTTTTCTATCAATACTTTTAATTAAATCTAATTTGCTTAGATTAAAAGGGGGACTAATAGGAGGTCTTTTTGCCTTGATACTTATATCTGGGATTTTTGCCTCTAGTACCATAGCATTAGGATCTTTAGTTTATGCCTATCGATTAAAGAAGAATTCAAATTCTGATGATAATCAAATGCAGGATTTAGAAACTGTTAATGTTTAGGATATTTTGTGCATCAATTAAGTTAGACAACTTAAAACGGAGTTCCAGGTACAAAATGCAAGACTAAAAATCCAAAACCGGCAGCAAAAACTATTGATACTGCAATGATTAGAAGGCCAGATGCCATCCCCCCTTCGTTAAACGCCATTTAGTTAGTTATTTTTAAATTAATAATAGAACATATTTGTTCTTAAGTAATAGTTCTAATTACTTATATATCATCCAAATTTGTTATTAATGGTGAACAAAAGTAAAAAGATGGATGTTAAAGAGATGATAGAACCAAATATTATTAATGGCTTAGATTTGACGTTTTCTTCTTTATTAAGCTTATTTTTTGAAGAAGGCAAATTTTTATCTTTTTTTTTATAAATAAGATTGGAAAGAGGTTTAATCACGATAAATTTTAGATTTAGGCTAATTACACTAAAGTTTTGAACAAATCTTTATGGTAATTAACAACATTTTGACAACTTATTACAGGTGTAAATTCCATATGAATGCCAAATTTGGCTCTCCATGGAGCAAAATGCTCGAAAATTTCTTTATCACTCTCTGCCTTACATAAACAAACTACTCTACCCTCCCCTGGAGCATGAACTCTAAATAACATTTCAAATTTATCTGTTTTATCTGATTTTGCAATTTCACCGTTTTCCCAAGCTTCTACAAATAATTGATAAGCTTTCACTTGATTCTCAATATCTGGGAATTGGCAGTCAGCAAGAAATAATTGCATTGGAGTATTCTTAACATTACAATCATTATCCCTCAAATACTTATTTATTAATGTGACTGTTTGAATTTGAAGATCAGAAAAAGAATATTTTTCTAAATAAAGTGAGAAGAGAGAGTCTCAAGGAATTTCCCAATATCTTTTTTATATAAACTATCTGTGATCTTTAAGGAGAATAATTCATAATCATTTATAGCTTTTTTTTTATCAAAATTAATATTTCCCTTTAATGAAATATTTTTCATGATTTTATTGTTCACTATTTAAAATTTAAACAAATAAAATTAAAAGACAAATTTCTTTACATTATGTTTTTTTATGAGAAATTTCTAAAGCTAATAAATAATAATTAAAAGTTAATTAATTTTCCTAGGATATATAAGAAAGAATTAGTTAAAGAAAAAATTACAGTTAATAGAGATGCAATAACAGGTAATAAATTGAACCACAACTGCGAAGTTGTCATTTTTGAATCAATAGGCAGAAAATTGGTTCTTTTTTTAATTCTTATTTGTAACCAAAAAATAGATAATGGATAAATAATTCTTGAGAAAGTAATTATCAATGAAGGCAAAATACCTTGTTTTGAATAAAGTATAAATCCTGAAAAAAAGTATAACGCCCAAATTATAACCCTTTTAATCAGAATTAATCCCTTGCTTATGCCAGACATTATTAATCAATTTTTATAATTTTAGTCATTTTATATCTTTCAAAAAAAATGTTATTTATAATTACTTTTTCTTTACGTATAATTTTCCATTCATTTTTAAGAAATAATTCATAACTTATTAAACTTGCTTCAGTTGAAAGAGAATCTAAACCCTCTTTTTTAGCTTCATCTTCTAATTTATGAAGTAAGTATGAGCCGTATCCTTTTCTTTGGAATTTGCCTTTACAGTAAAATAACGCAATTCTATCAGTTGGATATCTTGTGGCAAAAGCAATAATTATTCCTTTTTTACTTAGAAGCCATCCTTTCCCTTTAGTTATTGACTTTTCAAAATTTGGATTATTCCAAGCTTGGCTTGACCAGGCCCTTTTTTGCTCTTGACTATAAATTTTTTCATCTAAAGATTGAATGGAATCAAAATAAACCTTCTTTAATTCCAGTTGATCTTTAATAGTAATTTGTCTTAAATTCATAAACAAATCTTCTATTTTGTATGCCTAGTAAAAATATAGTCGCAATTGGTGGAGGAGGGTTTGGACGTTCTTTAGGCTCTCTTGAAATTGAAAAATATATAATTTCATTAATTAATAAAAAAAGGCCAAAAATTTGCTTTATTCCAACAGCATCTGGTGATAGTAGTTTGTACAAACTAAATTTTTATAGAGCATTTACCAAACTCGATTGTATAACAAGTCATATTGATTTTTTCTCTAGAACAGAAAACTTAGAAGAAAAAGTTTTAACTCAAGACATAATTTATGTTGGCGGAGGAAATACTAAAAGTATGTTAGCTGTTTGGAAAGAATGGAATTTACATAAAATTTTGCGAAATGCTTATGAAAAGGGAATTGTAATGAGTGGTGTAAGTGCTGGGGCTATTTGTTGGTTTGATAAAGGTATAACTGATTCTTATGCTAATGAATTAGCCATAATTGATTGCTTAGGCATAGTTGAAGGTATTGCCTGCCCCCATTTCGATGAAGAGAAAGAGAGAGAACCTTACGTTAATGATGTTATTCAGAGAGAAATTATTGAATCTTGTATATGTATTGAGGGCAATTGTGCCTTGCATATTAAAAATGATTTTGATTATTCCTCAATTGATTTTGGTAATGGTAGAAACTGCTTTAGAGTGGCAAGGGAAAATAATATTGTAAAGAAAGAAATTCTTTGAAAAGAAAATATTTTTAATATCTTTTAGATCTCATCATTCTTTGAGATAGAAGTAAATTCAATTCCTTTGTATTTTACGAAAGATGCAGTCCATATTTGTTTTGAGAGATTGCCAAGGTATTTTAGAAACTGTTGAGTATCTCCATCTCTTATCCATTCAGATTTAATAAATGGAAGCTCTTTCTGCATTCTTTTAGGATGCATATGAACAAGAAGCAAACCGTTTTCTTCAGAAGCCCTTTTTAAGGCACCTTCATCACTTCTTTGAAACACTCTCATTAGTAGATTTAAAATTACCTCTTCTCCAAGTTTCTTGAAATTTTCTGATTCCTCTAAATTATCTTTAATTTCTTTACCTCCAAGAGGCATTGCTCTTACTAAGTTTTGCTCTATTAAAGCTATTGCAATTAGATAATCTTGGCTGGCCATATTCTAAAATAATACTTTTTAGTTATTCTAACCTCTCGAGTTCATGAAAATCTTTCATCGATAATATATCTGCGATAACAAAAAAGGAAATAATTTATTAATTATTTCCAATACAATTGAAATATTGTTTTTATTTTAATTTGTAAAATTAAAAATTTTATTTGTCATGAGGTTTTTTTTATTTTTATTTTTCGGTATTTTTGTAGGTCTTTATTTATCATGGCCCGGTTTAGTAATACCAGAAAATTGGAAATGTTTTAATCAAATTATAGCAAAATCTGCAGAAGATAAAATTTCTTTAAAAGCTGCTTTAGAGATTTCCCCCAGTTATTTTCTAAAGGCTAAAAATAAAAAAACAACTTCCAAAATAAGAATCGTAGCAGATGCTTGTTTTCGTTAATATGTTGAGTGACTAAATATGACTAATAAATAATGAACAATAACATAAGATTTGAATTATCATTTAAAAATATTCCTCAGTTAGACGAAAAACTTAATTTCTGCAAATTAAATAACATCAAAAATATTAATATTCCATGTAAAGGACTTATAAGGAAGGATTTATTTAATTCAACTATTAAATATATATTAAAAAACTATAATGAATTTAATGTGACCTATCACTATAGTCTTTATCATCAATATTCAAAAAATAAAGAAAAATCGTATCAGGAATTTTTAGATTTTGTTAAAAGTTCTCACACTAATAAAAATTATGAAATTCTTCTTGTATCGGGATCAAATAAGAAAAAAAACTTTGACTCAGTTGATGTATTAGCTTATTTAAAAAAAGAAAAAAATTTAAAAGTTAAATTAGGTATAGCTTACAATCCATATTTGAAAAAATATTATAATATTTCTTCAGAAAGAGAAAGGTTCGAAAAAAAATTTTCGACTGGGTTAATAAATTCAATTTGGTTTCAATATGGTACAGATATTAAAGTTCTTCAGAATGAGGTGACTTATCTTAAAAACATAGCAAAAGAAGAAAAATTAAATTTATTTGGAAGTTTATTTATTCCTTCTAAACAATTTATAGCACGGTTTAAATTTCGTCCTTGGAAAGAGGTATACATATCTGAAAAGTGTTTATATGCCTTGGAGAATTTTTTTGATTTCACAAACGATTTAGTTAGTTTTTATAAAAAAAATAATATTACACCTTTAATTGAATCTGATTTTGCATCATTACAGAAACTTTATTCTGTTTCTAGATTTTTAGAAAATGAAAGATAATTTCTGTCAATATTAGATCTATGAAAAGTGATGTTACATATGACTTATTAATAATAGGTGGTGGTATATCTGCGTGTGTTTTCGCTTCGAAATATCTGAAAAATAATATTACAAAAAAAGTTGGATTAATTGAAATTGGTCGTGGACTTGGAGGGAGATCAAGTACAAGAATAAGCAAAAAATATAAAGGATGGAAACTAAACCATGGTTCTCCAAATTTTAATATATCTAACAGTAAAAATAATCTTCTACTAAGAAGATATATTGATGAATTATTGAAAAATAAATGTATAAAAATTGACAACTCTGATATATTTTTTCTTAATGAGGATTCTAATTTAGAAACAATAAAAAATTCTGAATTTTCTTGTGGGGTTAATTATCTATCTTTAGATTCCATGAGTGAATTATCGAAAAAGATAATTGAAAAAAATAATTTCAAAGAAAAAATTGATTTTTTCTTTGAAACTTTAATAGTTGATATGAAGTTTAATGATAAGGAATGGATACTAACATCAAAAAATGGCAGCAAATTCAAGTCAAAATATCTAATTTGTTCAACTAATTTGTTGTTACATAAGAGGTCTTTAAAAATATTAAACGTAAATCAAATTCCATTAAGAAAAGCAATTCCTATTAATAGTGACAAAAAAATAGATTTAATATTGAAATCCTTAGAAGAACAAACATTTATTCCCAGGTTAACTTTTTTAATTTATACAAATGAAAATTATAGTTATAAAGATTATTATTCTAAAAAACAAAGGTATTTTTATTTAAAAAATAATTTAGAAAAAAAATATAAATTTGAAAGAATTATTTTTCAGCTGCAAGATAATAATAAATTAGGAATTGTAGTACATTCAAAAAACGCAGAGTTAATTAATTCTTATGTCAGTTCAAAAGATGAAGAGGTTTTTAAACAAAAAATAATTACAAATTTCAATAAACTGTTTGAAGAGAATTCTATAGTAAATAAATTATCTTTTGATGAAAAAATATCTATTATGAAATGGAGAGCTTCACAGCCTTCTGGTCTTGCCGTACCATTATCTTTACAATTTAGTAGAAAATATAGAATTGGATTTTGCGGAGACTGGTTTGAAGGGGATGGATTTGGCAGAATTGAAGGCTCAATTTTAAGTGCTTTAATATTAGAGAAAAAAATTAAAGACTTAATTAAATAATTTTTTCAGAATTTGATCAATATCAGTGTTATTTTCAATAATGAATTTATTTGTATTATTTTTCATGCTATTTGTTTTGAATTTTTCGTAATAAATGTTCCATGATTTTAAAAAATCATTCTCAGCTTGTTTTTTATCCTTTCCTCTTTCTTTTATATCTCTCTGGACAACTCTTTTCATGCACTCATTTTTTTTAGTTTTTATTTCTAAAAAAATATAATCCTTATTATTTAAAGTGTTTGAGAATTCATTGGCAAATATACCCTCAACAATTAAAAAACTAATATTATTTGTTTCGTTTAAAACATTTTGAATTGTTTTCTTTTCGAAATCATAATAACGATCACAAATTGAAATTCCATTCTTATAAATAAAATCAAAATCTTTACTGAATAGTTTGTTATTAAAACTAATACTTTTATCAAAAAAACCTTCTACAGATTTTTGTAGTAATTTACTTATTAACCCTGTCTTATAGTAATTGTCTGTACTTAACACAATACCATTTTTATTTTTTTTAATTATTTGATTTGATAAAGTTGTTTTCCCACTTCCGGAAGGTCCACTTATAAAAATAAGCTTCATTTTTATGATCTTTTCTTTAATAAGATTTTATCTTTTCTATTAATAAAAATCTTTAATTTTTGAACATATATTTTACCTTTCTTTTGTTTTTAAAATAATTTAGAATACCGTGCAATTGCTCGTAAGCTTGCATAATTATTAAATGTGTGTCTTTATATAATTGTAAATAAATTTTTTCTATTCAATTAGTTATTGTCTAGTTATTAATTCCTCTGGGATTTGATAATATTAAATTGAAGAGCTAATTTTATTACTTATATATTGAAATGATTTCTAAATTTCTCAGCAAACTAAAATCAATTTTATTTAAAAGTGCAGTAACTCCTGAAACTCCTTTAAAGAAAGAAAAAAAAGTAGTAAAGTCTACAAAAACAAAAACAAAAACAAAAACAAAAGCCAAAGCGGCAAATTCTAAGAAAAATATTGAAACTTTGACTACACTTCCTGGTGTAGGTGCCAAAAGCGCAAAAGCTTTGTATGAAGCTGGATTTAAAACTACAAAGGCAGTTATCGCTGCTGATGAAAAAGATCTTCTTGCTGTTTCAGGAGTAGGAATAAATCTTGTTAAGAAGCTTAAAAAGCTTAAATAGTTAATTTTTTTATACTTTTATATAATTTTAAAATATTAAAAATTTACAAAAACTTTTATGTTTTAGGAGATTATCTTCTTCTAGCTTTTCTTCTCTGTTGCAATTTTCTTTTGTATTTTTCAATAGGGGTTTCATGATGCCTAAGTCTTTTTAAATCTGCAAAGATTCCAGATTTAGATACTTGTCTTTTAAATCTTCTAAGGGCAGATTCAATACCCTCGTTCTCTCCTACTGTAACTTGTGTCAAAATTTTCTAAATAAAAATATATTCTAGCATTTCAAAAGACATATTAAAACTTCTACTTGTGGGTCGACGGTTTATTTGGCTAATTTTCTGCCCAATCCAAAAATTTTTTTTTATTACTTTTTATATCTTGTAATGATTCAAAATAATATTTCTCCCAATTATCTTTAGGCAGTCCAACAAATAACATTAGGTTTAATGGGTATTGATTGCTATCAGCACAATTTCTAAAATCGTCCCTGAATAAAAAGATTTCCTTTTTTAAAGCAATTGCGATACCTAATTCAATCATTACCCCTTCATCTGGTGGATTTCCATTAACAATCGCAAAAATACAATCACATTCTTTTAAATCAAGAAAATTACTTCTTGCAACCTTATATGCCCACTCACTTTCTTGTTGTGATAATTGTTTTGCTCTCTCAAAAGGTTCAAATACTTCTACATTTAAATCATTGAAGATTTCAATAAATTCATTTAAGAGGGTTTTAGTTTGTTTTGAAAATCCATATGGATTAGCCAAATATAATTTCTTTCTCAACTTAACCCCCTTTTTTTGATGTACTCTTCGCGGTCACTTTTTGAATTTAAAGTATTTTCCCAAGGGAAAACAATCCATTGACTTTTTTTTGTTACATGTACTGTATTCCACCATGTAGGTTTGATTTTACTAAATAATACAAAGAACATTGCTCCTTCAATATTCTTGAAGGTCGTCAATGTGATGCCTGTTTCATAAACATCATCTACAATTAGTGAATTCTTTATTGGTTCTGAAATTAATTCAATTTTTAATTTATGGCTTAGTGCTACAGCAAGACATAATCCGCCACGAGGAACTCCATATATTCCAGAAAATTCCTTAAACCTACATTTATTAACTATTTGTTCTACACTCTTATCAAATTCGCTCCAAGTAAAATAACTTATCATCTTAATTTTCGTATTTTTCTGTGGTAGTAGCGTAATTTGAAGCAATTACACTTAAAAGTGCTACTACTTGCTCATTTGGACAATTAGTATTTTTTTTTAAATTTTCACATTCATTTATTATCTTGGCATATGTATCCTCAACTATCCCGTTCATTTGATCGATACTAAAAGAATATGGTTTATTCATTTTTAAATGATTAGTTATTTTATTTTTACTTAAATATCCAAAGAAGTAAATATTCTAAATATTAAAAGATAAAATTATTCCCACATGGGGTCATTTAATTTTTCATTTTTAAGTGAAGAAGGAACATAAGTATGTAAAGCTTCAATTTTTATAGCCCATTTTTTAGAGTTTCCCTTTAAACTTTCGCTTTCAATTAGGTTTGTTAGGGGAAGTCTTTTTCTTACTTTAAGAAGTCCTAAACAAGCTTGCCAAGCTTCTTGATTTTTATAAATATCTAACCAAAAATCAAAAATATTTTCCAAGATTTCTAAAGGGATATCAAATGGAATCCCGATTGAAGGTCTTGAAATTAAATATTTTTTGTTTATTAGTTCACTTAATAAATTATTTACGTTTAAATTAATAGCTAAAAGAATATCTTTTGCTGATTCATTACCTATTAATTCTTTTCTATGGCAATCTAAAAGATTTTCATCCTCAAGGATATTATCATCGCAATTTTTTATTCCCACAATCCAAAACCCTTCTCCATTATTCACTCCACTAGCAAGAAATAAATATTGAGGTGAATTCTCCAAGGTTTAAAATTATTTTTTCCTTTTTAACATTTTTTGCTTGATATGAAAATAATTTAGCTGTGCAATTAACAATATGAAGTCCTCATAAAAAAAAATTTGTTGTTATAGTTAGATTTTTAGAAAATGTTTGATTTAAGAGAACTAAAACTAATGTTTTTAGATCCTACTGATTTAATAATTAATAATATAAATAAATTTCTTTTTAGAAATAAAGCAATTAAATTTATTTTTTCTTAGGAAATAATTTTCCTATTTTCTCCTTCTGCAAGTACTCCTTTTTTGTTCTTATTTTTTTGTCTTCTAAGGATTCTTTGTTCGTACTTACAGCATAAATTATATAGAAAATCATGCTAGTAAATATTAATCCTACAAAAATTATAAATATTCCTATAGGTTCACTTGGACTAAATATTTTAAGGTCTAAAGCTGTATTTAGGGAAATTATCATCAATAAACTAATTCCTTAAACAAATTTTATGGAAATCTAGTTGATTTCCTCATATCCAAAAAATGTTGCATTATCTGAATTTTTATACCCATTAGCGGCTTCCTGTGGGTTTTGACTGTCAATTTTTCTTGCTTTAGCATGAATCATGTTAAATGGGAAAATCACAGCTCCTACAAAAAAATGAAGAATTAAGAAATCTGAAGGTAATCCATTGGTCCAATCAGGAAAAAATAGCAATGTCATCAATGATTCGTTCATATTTGTAGTCAAATAAACCTCTGACTATTATTACTGAACTTATCGCAATACTTTTAATTATTAATAAATTGAAATTTAATTTGCTTTTAATAATTATCTGATTTAATTGAAAAGACGATTTTAAGATACTATTATATTACTCATAAACTATTGATTAATAGCTGTTGTTAAAATTATTTTTTGTCTTACTTTTATTTATAATTTTTCAATTAAAACCTTCAATAGGTTTAGCTTTTGATACTTCCGATCCTAGTGTTAGTTTGCTACAAAATAGGATCTCTAATAATTTCTCTAAGAAATATTGCAATGCCATCCAAAATGGTCTTTCTAAAGATGAAGCAATGAAATCAGCTATTGTAAAAACTGAAAATATTATATCTTTCTCTTACAATCCTCAGAAAAAATGGATTGAGAAAAGTGACTTGGCAAATCAAATTTCATCACAAGTAGTAAATGATTGCGGACGGTCAATTGGATTGATTGGAAATGAGGGAGTAAATTATTTTAAATCATATTTTCTAGAAATTTACGAAAAAACTACTCCTGACAAAAATTTTTCAAGATAGATTAGGTTAATGAATAATATTTCAGATAAATTAGTATTGACTATAATTTTGATTACTATTCTTTTTGTATTTGGATTGATTTTTTCAGTAAAGTCACCAGAGAGAAAAGTTATTGATTCACCAATAATGTGGAAAGATGATTATTCTAATATCTCGATGTTTAAGAGCAACAATATAAATTCAGAAAGAATAAAAATAATTTAATAAAAACGTTGCTTACGGAAATAAAGGATCCTATTAAAGGATATAAAAAATATTTTTTCGAATCTCAATCAATTTATCATTCATTGTTTAATTTAAGTATTTCAAAAGAACTGACGCTAGTTTTAAATCATCATTAAACCATGCTCGTATCGCCATAGCTCTTCGAGGATCATAAAAATTTTGTTTTCTGTACCAACTAAGAACTTCTGAATCTGATTTCTTCCCATTACAGGACAAACAACATGGTACGCAATTATTTGTACTGCTAATTCCACCTTTGGACATTGGGTGAAGGTGGTCGAGTGATTCTGAAGGTTTACCGCAATAAATACATTTATAATTAGTAAGTTTATTAAGTGACTCTCTCCAATTTTTATTACTTATCTTGGGACAAAACTGATCAAGGTAAATTGCATCTTGTCTATGCATAAATTTCTTGATAATTTTTTTGATAATAACAGTTTTTTTTAAAGTATGATTGAAAAAGTTAGGATAAGACTTTTTAAAGCGAATGTTTCTTGTAAAAAGAATAATTTTCACTTATTAATACAAACAACAATTTATAGTTAATGCTTTATTTATTAACAATATTATTAGGAAATTTTGATCATTCTTTATTTAAAAGTATTTATATCTTTTTGATATCGTTTTTCTCCAATACGTTCTCAGCGATTTCTGGAGGAGGAGCAGGATTATTACAATTGCCAGCATTGATTTTATCTGGAGTTCCTTATTATCAGGCTCTGGCTAGTCATAAATTAGCAACAGTAACACTAGGAATAGGGGGGTCCTTAAGAAATTACAAATCTCTAGGTAATGATATAAGTGTTGCTCGGCAAATTTTAATTTTTGGATTACCAGGCGTAATTTTCGGAGCTTCTGTAGTTGAATATATATCAGAAAAGTACATGTACTTAATTTTAGGAATAATATCCATATTATTAGCTTTTTATTCATTCCTTAAACCAGATTTAGGTTTGTCATCTGGTTACAAAAAGCTTAATTTTGTTCATAAAATTAGATTTTTAATTTTTATTTTTCTTATAGGTATATTAAACGGTTCTATTTCTTCAGGAACTGGATTGCTTGTAACAATACTATTAATAAAAACTTTTGAAATGGATTTTCTTCGAGCCATAAGTATGACATTTTTTACGGTTGGGATTTTTTGGAATTTTGTCGGAGCAGTTTTTTTGGCAAGAATAGGATCGGTTCCATTTAATTTATTAATAGTTTTAATAATTGGTTCCTTTACAGGAGGATTTTTTGGAGCTCACCTGTCAAAATTAAATGGGAATATACTTATTAAGAAAACCTTTATAACAGTTTGTATTTTGGTTGGTATTAGCTTATTGATCAAATCAATAAAAAGCTTTTAATAAATTATTTGTGGATAGCCGTATATTTAGGTAAAAAATTCTAAAGAAGGATTATAAATTAAAAAATAAATTAATTATTATCTTAATTCATTATTAAATGGATTAACCACTCGTTTTATTGAATAAAACTTTAAAGAGGCCTTATTCTAAAATCCATAAAAAAAGGCCTCACATATGTGGGGCCGGGTGATGGGGAATCTTATTTTTAAACCAATTTCTTAAAAAATGCAACCCCCTATCTGTAGCGCAAACATCAACTACCTCAGGCACTACAGATAGTGCTTTAATGATTTTCTCTTATATAAATTTGAAAATTTTGAAATAATCTTGTAATTTTAAATTTTATGAGTAAAAATTCTATTTTATGATTTCAAATGTTTTTGGGTAATTTTACTTGTTAAAAATGTCCTGCACAGTATCATTCGTAAGAACTTTGCTAGTAAGAAGCTTTAATGATTGAATTAACTTTACTAACTCTTTTAAATTATGTTGGGGATAATTTCTGTGAGTATAGAGATCTAGGTCATGATAACTATAAATCTTTACTTCTTTCCTACAGTGATGCAAGTAATAAATTTGGACCATTAGAAGTTAAAAAGGTTATTGAGAAGTCAGAAAATTTTAAAGTTACGGCAGTTGCTATTGCTGCAATTAAGTGCCCTCAGCATATAGTTAAGTAATGAAGTTTGAATTAAGAACTGAAAATGAAAATTATTCAAAATCAATTTCACAATTTTTCAGTATTGTTTTTTTTCTCACTTTAATAATAATCCTTTGTGATGTCGCACTTAAATTAGGAATCTTATCTAGAAATCATAATATCGAATACAACTGTAGGCTTTTATCAGTTGAAAAATCTAAACTTCATTTTAAGAAATTATCTAGGCTTTCTAATCTAAAAAGTAAACAACAAATTTGGGAATTTTGCAGGGAGGTTATTAAATAATAGTTAGCTAGATGCTGATGAATAGAATTTTAATGCAAAGAACCAGAACTTTCTTGAAGTTATGAGAAATACTGAAGCAACAATAATCTCAAGCAATATTTTCCACGATTGAGAAAGTCCAAGAAAAACTTCAGAAGGAATCGTAGTTATAAACGCAATAGGAATGAAAATACTAAAAAAAACTCTTAATGAAAATGAAAATGAATTTAGAGGAAATCTTCCAATATAAAGAAATGATCTTAATACTTCTATTGCATTCCAAGTCTTAACAAACCAAATAGTAGTAGTAGAGATAAAAAACCATAGGCTATACAAAATAAAAATCGAGCAGCTTATCGTAATCAAGCATAGGGTGAGAAAACTTAAACTTAAACTTATTTGATTTATTCTTATGCAGAAGAGCAACAAGAAAAATCCAAGCAATATTTCTAAAAATCCAGATGGATTTATTTTTTTTAATGAAATAAAAAATTGACTATCAATAGGTTTTAAAAGTATGAAGTCTAATGTTCCTTCTCTTATATGTTTAACTATTTCTGTAAGATTTGGATTAAACCATGTATTTGTTATCCCATTCAAAATTGTATAAATGCCCTGTATTATTAATGCCTGTTCAAATTTCCAGCCTCCAATATATCCATTATTTTGAAAGAAAATAGATAATAGAAAAATACTCCCTATCAAACTTAAAATTGCAGTAATTAAATCAACTAATATATTTGTCTTATACTCCAATTCAGAAGCTAAAGAAGTATGTAAAAATTTTTTATAAACTTTTAGATATTTTCTTAAATTCATGAACCCATTGCTGTATATTTTTTCGTTCCTTCAGACCAGATTTTCTTAAATAATGGGAAAAGTAAAAAAATCCATAGAATCTGCATACTTAAGCCTCCTCCAATATTTGTTTCATTACCTGACAGTAAATTCGCAGGGAAATCAATTAGATATGGAAAAGGAGTCAAATAAATCCAAGATTTAACATATGCGGGAAATGAAACTACTGGAGCTAAAAGACCTGAGAGAAATAATGTTGGAATAAATATCAATCTTTCTATCGATGATGCTTTCTCTGTCCAGAAACATAGACATGCAACTATTGACTGGATTAAAAATTGAATCAAGAAGGATAAAAAAGTTGATACTATCGATAAGAGTAAAATACCTAAATTTGGCATCCATATACTTTCTGGGTTAAAAATAAAAAAGAAAAATGCGATTATTAGTGCAAAAGGAAACCTTGTTATTTGTTCAGCAAGATGTTGTGCAAAATATCTGAAAAAAGGATTTAAAGGTTGGATTAAATACGGAGATATTTTCCCCATAAGAGAATCCTCTTCAAAACTAAATACAACCCAAACGACAGAAAATTGTCTTACAAAAAAAGCACATAAAAAATACCTAGAAAGCATTACCTCACTAATCTTTATGGATTCATTTAGATTATTATTTGTCCAAATGTTTAACATGAAAAAAGGAATAATCCCTGAAATTGCCCATAATGCAATTTCTACCCTATATTCCAACATGTTTGAATATTGGACCTTTAATAAGGTGAATATTTTACGGTTAATCAAATTAAATATCATAATCCTTCTTAATTAATACCTTCCCAATTACTTCATCTATGGGAGGTTCATTTATAAGAAGGTCTTCAATATCAAAATTATTTAGGATAGTTTTTAGTGAAGAGGTAATAGAGTTGTTTTCAATTTTTATAGTGATTTCATTTTTTATTTTATTTTTAACAGTAAATCCAAAATTTTGTAATTTAACTGCATCCTCTTCTGAGCGACAAACTATTAATATTTCTTTAACAGGAGAAAGTTTTTTTAATAATAGGTCAAGTTTTCCATCATATGATATCTCCCCTTCGTGCACGCATATAACTCTCTTGCATAGCGATGTAATATCTTTCATGTAATGACTGGTTAGGCATATAGTTGCATTAGTTTCTTTATTATATTTTTGAAGGAATTTTCTTAAATTTCTTTGTGCATTAATATCTAATCCAAGTGTCGGTTCGTCTAAAAATAGGATATTTGGTTCATGTATCAAAGCTGCTAGTAATTCTGATTTCATTCGCTGGCCAAGAGAGAGTTTTCTAACAGGTATGTATAGCTCTTCATCAACCTCTAGCATTTCCGATAGTTTTTTTATTCTCTTATTAGCTTCGAACTTATCTAGGTCATATATTGATGCATTCAAATAAAATGATTCAATTGGCGGAAGATCCCAGATAAGCTGTTGCTTTTGTCCCATAATTAAGGTGATATTCTTTAGGAAATTCTCTTTTCTCCTGAAAGGTAAGTATCCTGAAACCAAAATTGAACCTTCACTTGGGTAAATTAATCCACAAAGCATTTTTAATATTGTTGTTTTCCCAGCTCCATTAGCACCTAGAAAACCTACAATTTCTCCTTCTTTGATTTCAAAACTTATATCTTTTATAACTTTTAAACTTTTTGTTTCTCTTCTAAAAAAATGTTTAATTGTTCCTTTTAAGCCTGGTTCTTTGGTAGAGATATCAAATGACTTAGATAAATTTCTTACTTCGATAATATTTTGTACCATTTCAATTTTAAATTACTGAAATTTTATATTTAAATAAATTGTTAATTTATTTTTATTTTAGAAAATTTTTTAACCAATTAAAAAATATCTTTAAACGATACAACCAGCCAGATAAAAAAGTTAATTGGATTAAGTAACTCGCTTACCTTATTTTTATTTTCATAATTTAATCCTCTTAAAAAATTAAAGATAAAATTACTATTCTCTTTTTTTTCATTATTTTTTTTTATTACATTACCATTTTCGTCGATAAGATCAATTTCATCCTCAAAAAACCATTGCTCTTTTCCATTAGATAATTGCAAGACAACTCCAATACCTTTACCATCAGTTATTCTGAAATCACTTATCTTACCCAATGAAGAAACATTTAACGCGTCAATAGTTTCTTTGGTAAGTCTACCCTTAGATAGTTCTAGGTTAACTTGAACTGAATTTCCTATCTTAACCTTATCTAAAATTGACATTTTTTAGGTTATTATACCTATTCAAAAAGGGTTAATGCGATTAATTCAGGATTATTGATTTATTTAAATAATTACGATTTTTTGAAAACAGCTTCAAGGATTCTCTTTATTGAAATTGTTAATACTCTCAAAAATACAAAAAATAGGCCTAACCAACCTAATATGACAGCTAGTGATAACATGCTTGAACCTAAATCACGCTGAAGAAAATTCTGCATATAATTTTTCTAAACTAAATAAATTTTACTCTACTTTATTAAATTACTTATTAAAGAAGTAAATGTTCAAAATTTAGATTTTTCTAAATTCTTTTTAATTGACTTATTTAATAGATATGATTTGTGAGTTAAAATTAGTTAGACAATTAATTTAATATTTTGGACCTATCATTGAATTCATACATTGGAATACTTTTCATAATTACTGGCCTAATAGTTAGGGTTGACTTGAAATTCTCTATTCAAAAATAACTCAAATAATTCTTAATAAAATCTTTTTAGTTAAGACGTTATAATCTTTATTTTTATAATTGCTGCAACTATTGCAAATACTAAAAAAGCAGCTTTTAAGCTGCTTATAGATGGTGGCGGGGGGGAGATTTGAACTTCCGACCTTCGGGTTATGAGCCCGACGAGCTACCAGACTGCTCTACCCCGCGACATATGAATAGCATACATCTGAAAGGGTTATTTTTCTTGTTTTTTAGGATTCTTGGAATTTTACTTTACCTTTAACTTCAAGTCGCACTCCTTCAGGAAAATTAAACACCTTTTCTTCGATGTCTTGAATTCTTATGTCAGATATCCACTCTAACTGTTTTAGTAAGTGAAGACTAACAGCATGCTTTGCTCTTTTTGAACCATCTTCTACTTTTAAAGCTAAACCTATACCTTCATTTACTTTACATAAACACTGTATTCCCTCTGCTCCACCTTTACCTATTACGTTCCCATGAGAAGCTTTAATTATTTCTGTATCAAATTTATTGTTATCACTTATCATTATTGGGTTTATTGTCATAGCTCTACTGATTTGTTCTAATTCAGCATTTTCGGAACTGCTAAGAAGTGAATATAGCCTCGACATTTCTAATAGTTTTAAATAAAGAGTGGGCGCACCACAATCATCACGTTCTGCGTTTATTTCAGATGACGGGATTTCAAGT
This sequence comes from Prochlorococcus sp. AG-347-M23, assembly GCA_003278855.1. GTDB lineage: Bacteria > Cyanobacteriota > Cyanobacteriia > PCC-6307 > Cyanobiaceae > Prochlorococcus_A. Next base: position 25,265 of record QCCU01000012.1, read on the forward strand.
AATTCAGAAACAATTCTGAATATTTCTATTTGAAGAGGATGATCCCCTTTTAAGTAACTATCTAATGGCCAATTCATTTTTTTGCATGTAGCCAAAAAAGCTGCATGTTTACCCGAACAATTATGTTCTAATGGGCTTGTCTTTGATTTTGGGCACTTAAGATTATTGATGTCAATGTCATATTCCCATAAAATTTTGAATGCTTCTCTTGAATGAAGTTTTGATCCACTATGTGATCCGCATGCTAAAGCAATTGATTTTGATTCATTATTGAATTTTGATGAAGCTCCACTACTAACAAAAGGTATTGCTTGAAAAGGTTTTAGTGCTGACCTTATGAAACTTTTATATTCTGGATTTCCTGCGCACATTAAAACCCTCCCTTTTTTATCAGTAATAACAGCATGAATCTTGTGGATAGACTCAATATTTGATCCTCTCATCAAGATTGCTTGTAAGGGAGGATTATTAGAAGTGTAGAGGTTTTTAAAATTAGAACTCATTTAGAAATTGTTATATTGAAAAATCAAAATACCAGACAAAGCTAACACTGAAATAATGGAAAAAATTTGAATTAAATTTTTTAAAATAGGTTTTACCTCGATTGAGGCAATAAGTGATTCTTTTTCTTTCAAAACTAGTGGCTTTTCCCATACTTTACCGTCATACCAACCTGACTCCTCGTATTCGACTTTTTCAGATGTTAGTCTATTAAATATATGATTCCAACCTAGATATAATCTTATTAAAATTAAAAGAGGTATTGATAGGCTGCTAAAAAAACTTAATAGAATATATTTAAAAAGGGATGTTTTGAAATATACACTACCTGAAGAAATAACAAGAAATAGCAAAAAAGCTCCTACCCAGAACTTTATCAATATAAGAATTAGTGATTTTTTTGTTTTTGGCCAAGAAAAAATTTTAGATTTTGATAATTCTATGAATTCATTTGTGGGTTGCTGCTCTTTAGGGACAGGACATTCAGATTGATTCATAAAATAAAATTATGGAAATAAAAGATTATCTCCATTACTCCAGAATGATTCAAGGTCATAAAATTTTCTTATTTCTGGTTGAAAAATATTTACAATCAAATCCCCATAATCGAGTAAAGCCCATTTCGCTTCGTTAATCCCTTCTTTTCGTATCGGTTCAACTTTAGCCTTTTCTCTAAGCTCTCCCTCTACAGAGTTTGTTATAGATCTAACCTGTACATCAGATAATCCTTCTGCAATTAAAATCCATTCACTTATAAATGATACTTTGTCAATTTTTATAAGTTTTATATCTCTTGCCTTTTTTTCATCACATGCTTTTGCTGCTATTAAAACCAAACTTTTATTGTCCATAAACATTTTCACTTGAAACTGATTTTTCTGAGCCTTCTTGTTGAGATAATTCTGATCTTGCTTTTTCTGCACTTTTTCTTAAGGCATCTAATCTATCTTCAAAGAAACTTCTTTTTTTCTTTTTTCGTGTCTTCTCTATTAACTCTTTTAATGCTCCTCCAAGACTTTTATAAGCATTTGGAATGCTGTATCCAAATCTACAAGCAAGATCTATAGCTCTTTCATCTGCATAAATAGCATCTTGAAGCTTTTTTTCAGAATTATTTTTTAAATATAATCTATAACCTGCAAAACTTGATAAACCAAGAGCAAGTAATAAAAGTAACCCATCTTGTACCCACAACTCTCCTATCGCCCCTCCAAGTCCTATTGCAAGAGCTGCCATTTCCCATCCATCTCTGGGAATTGTGTCATTTTGGATTTTCCCCACTTCGTGCCAAAATAATAAATTTCTATGGTCAATAGCAAAGTTATCCCATTCATCTAAATCTATTTGAATTTCTACTTCGTCACGACCGATTTCCTCAAGTGTTATTAAAGGTGGATCTATAGCCGCAGCAGCTTCAACAAATACCCAACTTTCATTCTCTGGAGGCAACAAACTTTTAAGTCGCTGAAGTTCGCTCATAAAAAATTAATTTCTTTCAATACTATAGAAACAAATGTTGCTTTTCAAGTAACTTGATTAACATCTGATGATTTATAAGTAGCATGAGATAAATGAACGTTTAAATTATGCCTCAAAGAGGTGATCTTAAAAAAATTCTTATTCTAGGTTCGGGGCCGATTGTTATAGGGCAAGCATGCGAATTTGATTATTCTGGAACTCAAGCTTGCAAAGCATTAAGAAATGCTGGTTATGAAATTGTCTTGATAAATTCAAATCCAGCATCAATAATGACTGATCCTGATATTGCAAGCAAAACATATATTGAACCATTGACTCCTGAAATAGTTTCTCAGATCATTCTAAGAGAAAAACCTGATGCGATTCTTCCCACTATGGGAGGTCAAACCGCTTTGAATCTTGCGGTTAAATTATCAGAGTCAGATTTTTTAAAACAAAATAATATCGAATTAATTGGAGCTGATTTAACAGCTATCAATAAAGCTGAAGATAGGAAATTATTTAAAGAATCGATGGAGAAAATAAATGTAAATGTTTGTCCATCTGGTATTGCATCTAATCTAGATGAAGCTATAGAGGTATCAAAAAAAATTAGTTCTTATCCTCTTATAATAAGGCCTGCGTTTACTTTAGGTGGAGTAGGGGGTGGAATTGCTTTTAACCTTGAAGAATTTGTAGAGCTGTGTAAATCAGGTTTAGAGGAAAGTCCAAGTAGTCAAATACTTATTGAAAAATCACTCATTGGCTGGAAGGAGTTTGAACTAGAGGTAATGAGAGATACTGCTGACAATGTGGTAATAGTTTGCAGTATTGAAAACTTAGACCCAATGGGTGTCCACACTGGTGATTCTATTACTGTAGCTCCTGCGCAAACCCTAACAGATAAGGAGTATCAGAGGTTGCGGGATTTGTCATTGAAGATTATTAGAGAGGTGGGAGTTGAAACAGGAGGAAGTAATATTCAATTTGCAATAAATCCATCTAATGGAGAAGTAATTGTTATAGAAATGAATCCTCGTGTAAGTAGATCTTCTGCTTTGGCGAGTAAAGCAACTGGATTCCCCATAGCTAAGATTGCAGCTTTATTATCTGTTGGCTATACACTGGATGAGATTATTAATGACATTACAAAAAAAACACCTGCATGTTTTGAACCATCAATTGATTATGTAGTTACTAAGATCCCAAGATTTGCTTTTGAAAAGTTTAAAGGCTCATCTAATACTTTAAGCACTGCTATGAAATCTGTTGGTGAGTCAATGGCAATCGGACGTTCTTTTGAAGAATCATTTCAGAAAGCATTAAGGTCATTAGAAGTAGGTGTTTTTGGCTGGGAATGTGATTCACAAGATGAATTTAAGGATGAGAGTCAAATTAAAAATAGTTTAAGAAACCCTACATCTGAAAGAATTCTTCTAATTAAAAAAGCTATGCAGCTTGGGAAAACTAATAATTATATTCAAGAAGTTACAAATATAGATTTATGGTTTATCGAAAAATTACGTAATATCTTTAATTTTGAAAATGATTTTTTGAAAAATAAGGAACTTTATACTCTAGATAGGGATTTGATGTTACATGCTAAGCAATTAGGCTTTTCAGATCAACAGATAGCAAAGTTAACTAATTCTGAGTTTTTTGAAGTAAGAAGATACAGAAAAAAACTTAATATAATTCCAATTTATAAAACTGTTGATACTTGTTCAGCAGAATTCTCATCCTCAACTCCTTATCACTATTCAACTTACGAAGAATATTTCATTAATTTTGATTCTCAAATTTTTGATAGCGAGATTTCAGAAAATAGTAAATCAAAAAAAATTATGATTTTAGGAGGAGGTCCAAACAGAATTGGTCAGGGCATAGAATTTGATTACTGTTGTTGTCATGCATCATATCAAGCTTCTACAAATGGCTATAAAACAATAATGGTTAATAGTAATCCTGAAACTGTATCAACAGATTATGACACTAGCGATATTTTATATTTTGAGCCTGTAACTTTGGAGGATGTGCTTAACATAATAGAAGCTGAAAATCCTTATGGTTTGATTGTTCAATTTGGAGGTCAAACACCTCTAAAATTATCATTACCTTTATTTGAATGGCTTAAATCGAACGATGGGATCAGAACTGGATCAAAAATTCTTGGGACTTCTCCAATATCTATCGATTTAGCAGAAGATAGAGAGGAATTTACAAAAATTCTTGAAGAATTAAGTATTAGACAACCTTTAAACGGTATTGCACGTAATCAAAATGAAGCAGAAAGAGTAGCAAAAAACATAGGATTCCCCTTGGTTGTAAGACCTTCTTATGTTTTAGGTGGAAGGGCAATGGAAATTGTTAAAGATGAGAATGAATTATCGAGATACATTTCCGAAGCAGTTAAGGTATCACCTGATCATCCAATCCTTCTTGATCAATATTTGAATAATGCAATTGAGATAGATGTTGATGCTTTATGTGATTCAGAGGGTTCGGTTGTAATTGCTGGCCTAATGGAACATGTGGAACCTGCAGGAATTCATTCAGGAGATTCAGCTTGTTGCTTACCATCCATTTCTCTTTCAACATCCACAATAGAAAATGTAAGGAACTGGACTAAATTAATTGCACAAAGATTAAATGTTGTTGGTTTAATTAATTTGCAATTTGCAGTAATAAATACAAGTAATAAAGAAAATAAATTATTTATTCTCGAAGCAAATCCAAGAGCATCCAGGACAGTTCCATTTGTTTCAAAAGCCATAGGTAAACCAGTTGCAAAATTAGCTACTCAGTTAATGCAGGGTTTTACATTAAAAGATCTTAATTTCATAGAAGAATTTTCGCCAAAATATCAGGCAGTAAAAGAGGCCGTTTTACCCTTTAAACGATTTCCTGGATCTGATACATTACTTGGCCCTGAAATGAGATCTACTGGAGAAGTAATGGGTTTAGCTAAAGATTTTGGAATTGCTTATGCCAAGTCGGAATTGGCAGCAGGTAATGGCGTTCCTTCAGAAGGAGTTGCTTTTTTATCTACAAATGATTTAGATAAAAAAAATCTTGAGGAAGTTGCTAAAGAACTTTTGAATTTAGGATTTAAATTAATCGCAACAAAAGGTACCGCTTCATATTTGGTTAATTTAGGAATTCAAGTTGAAGAAGTGCTAAAAGTTCATGAAGGAAGACCAAATATTGAGGACCTTATTCGTTCGGGACTTGTTCAATTAATAATTAATACTCCAATTGGCTCACAGGCTCTTCACGATGATGCTTATTTAAGACGTGCCGCTTTAGAATATAATATTCCAACTTTTACAACCATTCCTGGAGCAAAGGCAGCCATTAAGGCGATAAAAGCTTTGCAATGCAATAAAATTTATACTTATTCCCTACAAGAAATCCATAATTATTAAAATTTTATTCTAAGTTTTCTAGTTTTTCTCTTAATTGATTAACTAAAGAGTTTCGACTAATTGAAAGTAATTTTAGAGTATCTTGATGCATCTTAAGTTGCGTCTCCGCTATTTGTAGTACTTTTATAGAGTCTTTTATTTCATTAGAAAGATCATTTATTAAATATTTTTTGCCATCAAAGGTTAAAACTGGATTTGCAGAATCATTTGTGTTTTCGTTCATGGATTTACTTTTTTAATAAATAAAATAGAACTATAATTTTTTAATCAATTGTTTTTCACATAATTCTTTATAAATTCCAGGTTTATTTATTAAATCAATGTGTTTCCCAACTTCAATAATTTCACCTTTATCGAAAACAACTATTTTATTGGCCTCTTGAGTAGTGGCTAATCTATGAGCAATTACAATAACTGTTCTATCTTTCATAGCTCTATTGAGACCTTTTTGTACTTCAGATTCTGATTCTGCATCTAACGCACTTGTAGCCTCATCTAAAAGAAGAATTGAGGGGTTTCCAAGTATCGCTCTTGCAATTGCTATCCTCTGGATCTGACCACCTGAGAAATTTGATCCTCTTTCAGTTATCTCAGTTTCATATTTCTCCGGGAGCTTTTGAATGAAGTTGTGAGCGTTTGCTTTTCTTGCTGATTCTATAACTTCTTCTTTGGTGTAATTTCTGCCCATTCTTATTACATCAATAATTGTTCCTGAAAACAAAAAGGGCTGTTGTTGTACTAATGCAATGTTTTTTCTAATATCTTTTGTATTTAATATTTTAAGATTTTTATCATCTATAAAAATGTCTCCATTATTTGGAGCTATAAACTTTAATATCAAAGCCAACATTGTACTTTTACCAGCTCCAGAAGCTCCAACAAATGCTGTGACTTCCCCTCTTTTGATTTCTAAATTTATATTTTTAAGTACTTGATTATCTTTTTTGTAAGTGAAATTTACTTTCTTGAAACTTATTTTGCCTTCAAGGTTGTATATCCTTTGTGAATTTTCCTTATCATCTTCGACAGGTTCTTGATTTATGTTTTTTAACCTTTTTATTGAGGCTTCTGCCTGTTTATAGTCATTAAAATTTGTACTTACGTGGCTTATTGGATCAATAAGCATTAATATTGCAGCAAAAAAACTACTAAATTCTTCGCTTGTTAGAAGGCCTAGATTGATTCTTGCAGCACCTAAACCTAAGATTGCTAATATTCCAAATGCTTCAACAAATCCTACAACTGGATGTTGAAATGCAAGTAGTTTTAATGTTTTATATTTTGCTTTTTTATTTGCACTTAATCTTTTATAAAATCTTTTCTCAATCCAATTTTCTGAAGCAAAAGCTCTTATCGTGGACATTCCATTTATAGATTCACCTATTAAACCTGCTAAATTACTTGTTGATTCTTGACTTTTTTCGGAGGCTATTAAAACTTTTCTTCCAAAACTGTTAACTGAAAGAATAATCAATGGTGCCAAAACGAATGTTGATACTGTTAATGACCAGTCTAAATAAAACATATAAATTATTACCGCTAACAATTGTAAAGTGCATGGAATAGTATCTTGAGCTGTTTTATAAATAACTTCGCTTACCCTGTCTGCATCTTCTGTAAGTCTGTATGTGATGTCCCCGGCTGAAATATTTTCAACAGAATTCATCTTTATTTTTTGAATTCTGCTAAATAAATTACCTCTCATTACTTCACTAATTTCTAAAGATGGTTTTGCTATTAATACATCTTGTCCAAATTGGGCAGTTTTCTGAACTAAAAATACAAATAAAGACTTAATTATTATGCTAGAAACTTTTGAGAGGTCACCTGAACCAATTGCTGGGATTAAGTTTCCAGCTAAATAAGCTAATAAAGGCCAACAAGCTACGTAAATAAGCATGCATATAAAACCCTTGATAAACCTATTTGAATATGGTCTGATTGGTGGTATTAGTCTCAAGATATTATATATTTAATTGTTTATCCTACTTTATCAATATCTTTGGGTATAAAAAACAATGAAATTGGATCAATTCTTAAAATGGAAAAATTTAGTATCTTCTGGTGGCGAAGCAAAAATATTTATTAAATCCGGCTCTGTTAAAGTTAATGGTGTAATTGAGACTAGGAGAGGAAGGAAGTTAAACAAGGGAGATAAAGTAATATTTCTAAAAAATGAATTAATTTTTGAATAGTTAGCTTATTCCACTCACTTTGTATTAGTATATTTTTCTTGGAGATAGTATTTTGAGAAAATCTGTAATTGCTGGTAATTGGAAAATGCACATGACTTGTGCTGAAGCTAAATCTTATTTAGAAGAGTTTATTCCTTTAATAAAAAACATAAAAGACGATCGTAAAGTTGTTATTGCACCTCCTTTTACAGCTATTTCAACCTTTTCTGATCATTCTAATTTTGATTATTTAGATATCTCTAGTCAAAATATTCATTGGGAAGATCAAGGAGCATTTACTGCTGAAATATCTCCAAAAATGCTTCTTGAACATGGCGTCTCATTTGCAATCGTTGGACACAGTGAACCAAGGAAATATTTTAGTGAAAGTGACGAACAAATTAATAAAAGAGCAGTTTTTGCTCAATCTAGTGGACTCACTCCAATAGTTTGTGTAGGAGAAACATTAGAACAAAGAGAGAGAGGAGAAGCTGATAGAGTTATTACTAGACAGGTTGAACAAGGATTAGAAAATACAGATCCATCTAATTTAATTGTTGCCTATGAACCAATATGGGCTATTGGCACTGGTAAAACATGTGAGGCAGAAGACGCTAATAAGATATGTTCTTTGATTCGGAAATTAATTGGTTTTGATGATGTAATTATTCAATATGGAGGATCTGTTAAACCTAATAATATTGACGAAATCATGTCAATGAGTGATATAGATGGGGTGTTAGTTGGAGGCGCTTCATTAGATCCGATTAGTTTTGCGAGAATTGCAAATTATCAATAATAAAAATCCATGGCCAAAAGGCTGGGGACAAAAAACTTCAATTATGGGAGTTATTAATTTAACTCCTGATTCATTTAGTGATGGTGGGGAATTAAACTCTTCAAAAAAAGTTCTAGATCAAGTAAATCATTTCTTGAGCAATGGTGTTGATGTTATTGATCTTGGTGCTCAAAGTACTAGACCTGGGGCTGAAGAAGTTGGATCTAGTGTAGAAATAAAAAGACTGATGCCATTTCTAAAATTAATAAAATCTGAATTCCCAGATATTTTAATTTCTGTTGATACTTTTAATTCTGAAGTTGCTTACGAAGCTCTTTCAAATGGTGCTAATTGGATAAATGATGTCACGGGAGGAAGAAGAGATATAAAAATGTTGGATGTTGTATCAAAATTCAACTGTCCATTCGTCATAACTCATAGTCGTGGAAATAGTCAAAATATGAATCAACTCTCTAATTACCAAAATGTGCTAAGTGATGTTAAGTGTTCGCTTGATAATTTAATAAAGAACGCTTTAGAAAAAAATATATCTGAAAGAAATATAATAGTGGATCCTGGAATTGGTTTTTCAAAGGATATCATTCATAACTTGGAAATCTTGAGAAACTTAGATGTATTTAAAAAATGGAAATTGCCAATTTTGGTAGGTGCCTCTAGGAAGAGATTTATAGGAGAAATCTTGAATGAAAAAAATCCAAAAGAAAGGGATATAGGAACACTTGCAATAAGTTGTCTTTGTTCTCAATTTAATATTGAGATTGTGAGAGTTCATAACGTCAAACTAAATTATCAAATCTTGAAAGTAGCTGATAGGATTTACAGAAAATAATAAATTTATTATTCTTTAACCCCTTCGATTTTATCCTCTACCTCTTGGTATAGTTCTTTCAACTGTTCTATATTCTCATCTGAAGTTTCCCAATATCCCCTACCATTGACTTCTAGCAATGTTCCTACAATTCTTCTAAAACTATTAGGATTAAGATCCATTAATCTTTTCCTCATTTCTTCGTCATTTATAAATGTTTCATTAGTTTCTTCATATACAAAATTATCTACTTGTCCACTTGTCGCACTCCAACCAAGAGTGTAGTTAAGTCTGTTGGAAAGCTCTCTAACTCCCTCGTAGCCAGATTTGAGCATGCCTTCGTACCACTTAGGATTTAAAAGTTTAGTTCTTGAATCTAATCTGATAGTTTCTCCAAGTGTTCTAACTTGAGCATTAGAAGTGGTTGTATCAGCTATGTAGCTACTTGGTTCTTTCCCGTCATCTCTTAATGTCTTGATCAATTTCGTTGGATCCGAATCAAAATAATGACTTACATCTGTTAATGAAATCTCAGAAGAATCAAGGTTTTGAAATGTAACATCTGCTGTTTTCATTACTGACTCAAATACCTCTCTTTTTTGATTCATCTCCCCTGGATTATCAGCATTAAAAGCATATGTTTTGCGTGATAAATACATTTCTTGTAATTCATTCTCTTCCTCCCAAGTTGAGTTTTCTACGGCTAAATTAACATTTGAACTGTAGCTTCCACTTGCGTTAGAGAAAACTCTCGCTGAAGCTTCTCTGATAGAGGTACCTTCTTTTTCTGCTTGTTCTAGTGAATGTTTCCTTACAAAATTTGATTCCAATGGTTCATCAGCCTCAGCCGCTAATTTGACTGCCTGATCGATTAATGCCATCTGATTTATGAATAAATCTCTAAAAACTCCTGAGCAGTTAACGACTACATCTATTCTTGGCCTACCTAATTCTTCTAAAGGGATTAATTCTAATTTGTTGATTCTTCCAACAGAATCTGGTTTTGGTTTTACACCAACAAACCATAAGATTTGAGCAAGTGATTCTCCATAAGTTTTGATGTTATCAGTACCCCATAAAACACAAGCAATTGTTTCAGGCCAGGTCCCTTGCTCTTCCTTTTGTCTCTCAATTAATTTGTCAACAACCGACTTTGCAGCAGCTACTGCTGCTGTAGTAGGTATTGATTGTGGATCAAGTGCATGAATATTTTTGCCACTGGGTAAAACACCTGGATTTCGTATGGGATCTCCACCTGGTCCAGGTAAAACATAATTTCCATCTAATGCTTTAATGAGGCTATCCATTTCTTTATCAGCACAGACCTGTTCCAAGCAGAAAAGTAAGTAATCAAATAATTTATTTAATTCTTTCTGGTTAACTTCATTAAATCCATTTAAGTTACAGACCCTTAGCCAAGGGGTAGGTAAATTAAAACCAAATACTTTAAGAAAGTCAAACAATTTGGAAAGAAGTGATTTTTCTAAATAAACTCTGCCATCAAGAATTTTTAAAGAGTTGACCATCGCAAAAATAGACTCTCTTGCTGTCTTTATGATTTTTTCATTTAGCTCTACAAATTTGAGTTCACCTTTATTATTACCATCATAAATTTGTTCAATATTCAGCCCCATGGATTCAGCTAGCAATCCAGGAAGAGATCTTAATCCCTCTTGCTCTCTCTCTAATGATGCAATATTTACAAGAGTTGCGACGGCTTCTTCTGCTGTTGGAGCTTCTCCAATAGTATGAAGACCGCAAGGTAATAATCTACTTTCAATTTCCATCAACTGTTTATATATATTACCGACAAATAAATCTCTTTCTTCAATTGAGAGATCTTCTACATCTTTTGAAGGGAGCTCAACATCTTTGTCAAGATTACATTGTTTAGAAGTCTCGACTATTGCATTAACTATTTGAATACCCCTACTATTTTCTCTTAATTGTTGATAGGAACCAACAAGTTCGCTTAGTTCTTTAAGTCCTTTGTAGAGTCCTGCATTTTCTGCTGGAGGAGTTAGATAGCTAATGGTTGATGCGTAACCTCTTCTTTTCGCGATTGTTGCTTCTGAAGGATTATTAGCAGCATAGTAATACAAATTAGGTAATGATCCAATGAGAGAATCTGGATAGCACGTTTCACTCATGCCCATCTGTTTACCAGGCATAAATTCGAGTGATCCGTGAGTTCCAAAGTGAAGAACAGCATCAGCTCCCCAGATTTTTTCTACATAGGTGTAATAAGCGGCAAAACCATGATGAGGACTAGCACTTCTCGAATAAAGTAACCTCATCGGATCACCTTCGTAACCGAATGTAGGTTGTACACCTATAAAGACATTTCCAAAATGTTTTCCATAAATAAGTAAATTTTGGCCGTCACTATTAAGGTTTCCAGGAGGTTTACCCCAGTTCTCTTCTAGTCTTTGTGAATATGGTGTGAACTCTTCGTATTCTTTTACTGACATTTTATGAGCAATATTTAATTCGGGAGAGCCGTCCATTGCTTCAGGGTTATTAATTACTTTTTCCATTAATTCTTTTGAATTACTTGGAAGTTCATCTATTTGATATCCTTTCGATTTCATTTCAAGGAGTACTCTATAAATTGAACCGAAAACATTTAAGTATGCTGCCGTGCCAACATTTCCTTTGTCTGGTGGAAAACTAAATACTGTGATGGCTAATTTTTTGTCCTTTCTTTGTTTGACTCTTAAGGTTGACCATTTTATGGCTCTTTCAGCTATTACATCAACTCGATCTTGGAGCGTATGCGCCTTACCTGTCGCATCATCACGACCTGAAAGAATAATAGGTTCAATAGCACCATCAAGCTCTGGAATTGCAATTTGAAGTGCTACCTGAACTGGGTGTAACCCTAGATCACTATCTTCCCATTCTTGTGTGGTTTGGAAGACTAATGGAAGTGCAACCATATAGGGTCTGTTTAACCTTTTTAGGGCTTCAATAGCTTTAGGATGATCTTGTCTTGCTGGTCCACCAACTAGTGCGAATCCTGTTAGAGATACAACTCCGTCTACTATAGGTTGATCCTTATTTATGGGATCATAAAAAAATTCATTAACTGGTTTAGAAAAATCTAGACCTCCACAAAAAATAGGTAGTACTCTCGCACCTCTGTATTCCAATTCTTGAATAACAGCAACGTAATGAGCATCATCTCCCGTAACGATATGACTCCTTTGAAGCACTAAACCTATTGTTGGAGTTTTGTCATCTTTAGGATTTATATCTTTCCTATTATTTTCCCAATTTTGATATTCTTTAAGACTTTCAAACATGCAAGGAGCAAGAGGATGCCAAATTCCTAAATCTGGGAATGTTTCTGGGTCTTGAATTTTGAATTCTTCTATTTGATCTTTTATGATCTCTGAAACAGCATACTTTTCAGAAATCATTAACAAGAAGTTTTTTAAGTTCTCAGTGGTACCACCTAACCAGTACTGAAAACTCAGAATAAATGTTCTAGCATCTTGCGCTTTTTCTACTGGTAGATATTTAAGTATTGAAGGTAGTGTATTTAATAACTTTAACATTGAATCTTGGAAACTTGCTCCATCAGATTCTTTTTTCTTTTTTATTAAATCTCCAATAATACTTTTAGATTGACCAAGTTGAGCCATGCTGAATGAACCTAACTTATTTAATCTCATTACCTCTGGCATGGAGGGGAAAACTATTGATGCTTTTAGTTTGTCTTTAAATGGAGATACTGCATCAACCACTTTTTGAGCAAGGTCTTCAATGAAAATTAGAGAAGCTACGAATATATCTGCATTAGCTATATCTTCTTTAAAATCTTCAAAATTACTATCATTCCTAAGTTCTTCAATAAGATAGCCGCTAAGGTCTATACCTATAGGCCCATTCATTTTATTTATTGACTTTGCAGCTTCCGTTAAGGAATTTTGGTATTGTGGCTCAAGGACAACATAAACTGCTTTTATTACAACTTTGTGTTTGTTATCCTCAACAGGAGATACTCTGCGGTTTGCTGAGCGGACCTGCGTAAACATTGATTTTCTTTAAGTATTTCTACCAGCCTACGAATGAAAAGACGTTATTGTGTGCAATATAAATAGCGTGTAACAACCTTTAAAAAAAATTTTTTAAAAAAAATGACTGAAAATTCTAAAAAACCCATACCAGTACTAGTTTCCGGAGCTTTAGGTAGAATGGGTAGCGAAGTTGTTAATACTGTATTAAATTCTACAGAATGTGAACTTGTCGCAGCAATCGACATAAACGAAAAGAATAATGGCTCAAATATTTCTGAATTATTGAAGGTAAAAAATTGTGATATTTTTGTTTCAAATGATTTTGAAGGGACTTTATGTTCCGTTAGTCAAAATTATAGAAATGAAAAAATCAAACCTGTTTTGATTGATTTTACTCATCCTGATTCTGTGTATGAAAATACCAGATCAGCTATTGCATATGGGGTATCACCAGTAGTAGGAACTACAGGTCTAAGCCCTTTGCAAATAAAAGATTTGTCTGTTTTTTCTCAGAAAGCATCGGTTGGTTGTGCAATAATTCCTAATTTTTCAGTAGGTATGGTTCTTCTTCAGCAGGCGGCATCGGTAGCTGCAAGATTTTACGACAATATTGAATTAATTGAGATGCATCATAATCAAAAAGCTGATTCTCCTAGTGGGACTTGCATAAAAACTGCAGAAATGATTGAAGAATATCCAAAGAAATTTAATCAGAATTTAGTAAAAGAGTCTGAGTCATTGAAAGGTGTACGCGGTGGGCTCAGAGATTCAGGAATTAATATACATTCTGTACGATTACCAGGATTACTCGCCCATCAGTTAGTAATTATGGGATCTCCAGGTGAAACTTACACAATTAAACATGACACTATTGATAGAAAGGCATATATGCCTGGAGTTTTACAGGCTATTAAAAAAATTGGTAATTATGAAACTTTAGTTTACGGACTTGAAAAATTGATCTTTTAAAATGATAATTCCAATTAATTCAAGTCAAATTTCAAAACTTATTCCTGCAGTTGGTACAGGAAGTCAATTTAAGTACGCGTTGGGGAATCCTAGAAAAATTCTTCAAAGGGTCATAGTTTCTTCAATTGGTGGATTTATCTCATTAATTATAAGCTCGACTGGAGATCAAACTAATAATTTTTGGTTATTCCTATGTGTAGGTTTCTTTTTGTATATCATCTGGGGCCCTATTCTTGAGTCAAGTAGAAAAAACTTGCAATTAAGAAAATATAAATTTTTTTCTATTTTTGATGGCTATGTATCAGATATCTATAAAACAGAAAAGATTGAAAGTTCAAGAGAACAATCTAATAGGCAAGGTCGTTTAGAAGTTATCGAAAACAAAAGGACCTGGTTAGTAGTTGAATTAGAAGATGAAGATGGTTATTTGGAAAAATTAAGTTTTCCTATGGAAAATAAGCACAGTCAAATTAGGATTGGTTCGAGTATAAGATGTTTAATAACATCTGATAATCGTAATTTTGAAAGAGATATTTATTTGACAGATGCTTGGCTTCCTGAAATTAACTTATGGGTTGGTGAGTACCCCTATTTATTAAGACCGGCATTTGAGGAAATTTGCTATATTTATTTGAATAGATAGTTGATGCTTATATAATTACGATGAAAAATAAATTCAATTTTAAAATTGTTGGATCAGGTCCCACAGGTTTATTACTTTCAATTGCACTTTCAAAATTTGATTGCAATATTTTTTTAACTGATTTATTAACAAAAGATAGATTAATTGATAAAGATAAAACTTATGCAATTACTCACTCAACAAGAAAAATCTTATCTAAATTCAGACTTTGGGAAAAGTTAGAACCATTTTTATTTGGCTTTGATACCCTTTCAATTTCAGATAGCGTAACTTCTGCATTCACCAATTTATCAACTTCTGACTTAGATGATGATATAAGTTCTGCCGAAAATATTGGCTGGGTAGTTAAACATTCGGATCTCATGAACTTATTTTTTCAAGAGATTGATAATTATGAAAATATTTTTTTTATGACACCACAGAGATTGTTACGTAAAAAAATATTATTTGATTATCAATTCTTTTCAACAGGAGCAAACTCACTTGATAAAAAATTCATAGATTTTGTTGATATAAAAAAATCTTATAGTCAGTCTTGTTTAACTTTTAAAGTTTCTCTTAGAGGTCATTGTGAAAAACGAGCTTATGAAATTTTTAGAAAAGAAGGCCCACTTGCATTATTACCTTTAGAAAAAAACTTATATCAAGTAATTTGGACTTCCAGTACTTTAAAGGCAATTGAAAGGTTGAATTCTGACAAGAATTTTTTAATGGATAATTTATCAACAATCTTGCCTAATGAATTTAAGTTGGACCAAATAATTGGCGAATTTAATATTTTTCCTGTTTCATTATCCTTAAATTTACCAGTTTTAAATTTTAAAAAATTAGTTTTTGTAGGAGATGCATTTCATACATTTCATCCTGTTGGTGGTCAGGGTCTTAATACTTGCTGGAGAGATGTTAATACTATTTATGATCTTTTTGATAAAAATATTGCTATTACAAAATTGCAATTGATTTTTTTTAAATTTAAGTATTTTTCAAGCAGAATATTAGATATTATTGTCACTATTTTTATAACTGACTTATTGATATCAATTTTTGCTAATCGAAATGTTTTTTTGTTTCCAATAAGAAAATTTTCATTTTTACTTTTAAATAAATTTCTTTTTACAAGAAAATTAGTCCTTAATCAAATGACTAAATCTCTCATTTACTCAAGTATTAAATAGAAATAATGAATAATTATTTATCTAGAGAAATGATAATTTATTTATTTAATGTATTAGGTTTAGATGAATCTACTATTGAACTTGGTATCAAATTATCTATAAAAAATAACACTCCATTACCAATATTATTATGGAGTTATGGAATGCTAACTATTGAAGAACTAGATAAGTTATATTCATTTTTATTTCAGAAAATGGATTAATAATTCTGTTATAATTCCTCTATATCTTAATCGAGAACAATTACAGATTTAACTAAGGGAAATCAGGTATCAAGACAATCTATAGAGAAGCTTGATTTATTATTATTAATCTTAGAAACTATTGATTTAAATGGTATTCAATCCCTTTACTCTTTATCAAATAGACTTGATTTAAATGATGTTCTGCCAAATAAAATTACCATTTGGAAATTAAGGAATAATAATCCATTGAGAAAATCTTATGTTAACAACAATATTAAAGTAAACGAATTTGATGCCTTAATTAAAATCACCGTAGAAATGTCTAAATATTTATATCCTTATATCAGAGAGATACTTAAATCTAAAGAAGATATAAAAGAGAATTCAATTATTTGGAATGATTTTAATAAGAGATTTATTGAGTTGATTAAAGAGAGATTCAATTTAGATAGTATAAGAGTGGAAAAGCTTTTAAATCAAGCTGAAAATGGTGAGATTATAATAAAATCATTGCTTATTTTATCTTTTTGTATTTCAAATAAGGGTTATCAAAAGTTGAAGAATTTTTTATACGATTTTTAATATGATGCAAAATAAATTTTCATTTCATCAATCTTCAGTAAGTCTCGAAATAATCGGATTGCCAGATTATTCCAATAATGAAAATAAAGATCAAATATCTATAATTTCTCAATGGAAATTAACCATAGTTGATAAACCACTTATTGAAGGCAAAATTGAACATTTAGGGCCTATTATGGATGCTTTTTATATTTATTCAAATCTTTTAATCAAAAACGAAATTCCAATATATGAGTCTAAATTAATCGATATAAAAGCCGATAATCTTCACATACATAATATTGTTCTCAAGAGCTCTAAAGCAAATGTAAAGCCTTTAGTTCTAAAGATTGGTAATTCATTACTTTCAGATACCATAAATTGTTTTGATCAGTTAAATGAATCTCCAAATGTAAGAATTAAAAAAAATGATATAACTACTAACATCCCCAAAAAATTTAGATTTGGGTTAAATAAAAAAGTTAAATTTTTTAATTTCCTTATTCCACCTTTTATTGCAATTTGCTCTTTAATTCTATTCTCTTCTTCTTTTATTTATTTTTATAGTCCTTTTGAAAATATAGAAAAAAAAGAACTAACAAACAATGAATAACGAGCAATTAGCATCTTAAATACAAACACGGTACTATAGGTTAGTTTCTTTTCAGAGTAATTCAAATTTATTCTTTGAACTTTGACGTATGGCAGATTTAAACATCCCAAATTTGAATATTAAACCTGATAAATATATTTTTAAAAAAAAATTAAATTTAAGAAGAAAATCCAAAAGAAGACTATTTACTGAATCTTTCTTTTTGTTCATTTTTAGTGCTTTATTAGTTTATTTAAATTATTTAATTCCTAATAAAAATTTGCTGTTACAAAATCTACCTTCGACATTTAATAAATCTTTTTTATTATTAATTGAACTCTTTTCATATTTCTATGAGATATTGTTGGTGATTTTTATTTTTGTATCTTCTTTTATTGCTCTTATTTTAATGATAGGTTCATTTAATAGGTTATTTAAAGTCTCTAAGAGAAAGTCAAAACAGATTGTTTATAAATAATTTCATATAGGTTGCATTAGGCCTCCACTTCCTGAGTCAGAGTCATCATCATCATTTTCTGTTTCTTCTCCAAATAATGCAAATATGCCTAGTGCAATTGATGAAAGAATAATTGATAAGGGTAAAATCGAAGTTTGGATTCCGATGTCTATATATTCACCCATAAAATAAATAAATTTTTATAAACCTAACCGAAATCAAACTGTTTCGCGGATTTTAAATAATTATTTAATAATTTATTCTCTTTTAATGAGTTCTTTATCGAAATTTTTTATTTCTCTTTCAAAAGACCCTAACCAAAATATAAGTTGCTCAATTTGATTTTGAATTTCAGTTGCACCTAAACCCCTTATAGTAATTATTGATAATTGTTCGCCTTCATTAAAATTAAATTTATTTTGAACACTACTTGTCAAAGAATTTTTAAGTATTTTAAAAGTAGAATTTTTTAATTTTGTCTCTATCAAGATGTTTGGTTTTTTGAGCTTGATCTTGTTAAAACCGCATTTTTTAGCTAGTAATTTTAGTCTCATTATCATAATTAAGGACTCAACAGGTTTGGGTAGGTTTCCATATCTATTTACCCAGTCTGTAGCTAATTCAGTTAATTCATCATTATTTGAACATTCAGTAGCGGATTTGTAAGCCTCAAGCTTCTCTTCTCTGTTTAATATCCATGTTGCAGGTATAAATGCATTTATTGGCAGATCAATTTGAGTGTCGTTAACTTCAGGTATTTCTTGCCCACTGATTTCTGAAATAGCCTCATGAAGCATTTCTATATATAAATCATATCCAATAGCATTAACCTTTCCACTTTGTTCTTCTCCTAGTAAACTACCAACTCCTCTTATTTCCATATCTTTCATTGCAAGTTGGTATCCACTACCTAGTTCTGAAAAGTCTTTTATCGCTTTCAATCTTTGTTTTGCAGCGTCGTTAATTTTATTTATATTTGGATAAAATAACCAAGCATGTGCTTGCACACCGCTTCTGCCAACTCTTCCTCTAAGTTGATAAAGTTGTGAAAGGCCAAACTTGTGAGAATCTTCAATAATGATTGTATTTACTTTAGGGATGTCTAATCCACTTTCAATTATCGTTGTGCATATCATTAAATCTACTTCTCCATTATTAAAAGCAATCATTGCATTTTCAAGCTCTGTTTCGTTCATTTGCCCATGAGCAACAATAAATTTTAAGCTGGGAAACATATTTTTTAATTTGTTTACAGCTTGATCTATATCAGAAATTCTTGGAAGAACATAAAAAATTTGACCTCCTCTATCAAGTTCTTGATTAATTGCAGTTCTTATAACATCCATATCTATTTCAGATAAATATGTTTTTATTGATCTTCTTGATGGTGGAGGAGTATTTAGTAAGCTCATTTGTCTTAGTCCAGATAAGCTCATATAAAGAGTTCTTGGAATTGGAGTTGCCGAGAGAGTTAAAACGTCTATGTTGGTTTTGATTTTTTTTATTTTCTCCTTTTGCCTTACTCCAAATCTTTGTTCTTCATCAATTACTAGTAGTCCTAAGTTTTTAATTTCTATTTCTTTTCCTAAAATTTGGTGCGTTGCTACAACTAAATCAATTTTGTTATTTTTTAAATCTGCATAGATTTCCCTTCTTTCATTAACGGTTTTGAATCTATTGAGTAATGATACTTTTATTGGGTAAGGTGAAAATCTATTACTTATTGTTCTCCAATGTTGCTGAGCTAGGATTGTTGTAGGTGCTAGTAATATTACCTGTTTGCCTGATGTAATAGCCTTAAAAATAGCCCTAATAGCTACTTCTGTTTTGCCAAATCCTACATCTCCACAAACTAGCCTATCCATTGGCTTATCACTTTCCATATCAGATTTTATTTCTTCAACTGCAGTAATTTGGTCAGGTGTTGGTTGATAAGGGAATGATTCCTCTAATTCATATTGCCAAGGACCATCTTCTGGATAAATGTAACCCTTTAATTTTTCTCTCTTTGCATAAAGTTTTAAAATATCGACAGCAACTTTTTTGATTTGTTTCTTATTTTTTTCTTTTATTTTTTCCCATTCTGTCCCTCCTAATTTATTTATTTTCGGTTTTATTTTTCCGCTTGATCTATATCTGTTAATACTACCTAGTTGATCAGCGGCAACACTTATTTTCCCATCTTGATACTGAATGACTAAATAATCTCTTGAATCTCCAGTTATATTTATTTTTTCTATTTTTAAAAATTTTCCTATTCCATGATTTTTATGAACTATAAAATCACCGGGACTAATCTTATTTACGTTTATATTCGAATTGACACTTCTTTTTTTTCTTCTTATGAATACATTATTAAAAAGAGATTGTTGTGAAAATAATTCTTTATCTGTTATCAGTACAACTTTCCATATTGGAAGATAAAAACCCTCGATTTCGTAATTGTTTTTATTTTTTAAAATTAGTGGTATTGAATTATTAATTGACTTATAAGCTTCCTCAATATCATTAGGATTGTTTAAGAAGTTTGTATTACATTCGTGCTCAAAAAGTAAAGTCTTTGTTCTCAATGGTTGTGCAGATAATATCCATACTTTTTCATTATTTTTTATATTTTTATTTATATCATTGGATAATTTTCCTACATTTTTAGAGTATGAATTTAATCTTTTATCGTTTAATAAAAATCTATTATCAATATTGATTTTAGATTCAAATTCATAAAATTTTATTAAATTAAAATTCCCTAGTGAATTTAATATTTCGTCAAACTTTAAATGCAAATTAGGTTTGGCCTCTAAATTAATGTCATTATTTTTAAGGTTCTCATTTAATTCATACGTACAATTATCAAAATTACTTTCTGAATCTAGATACCAATTATTTGCAAATTTTTTACAATCTTCTAATTCATCAATTACAAGAATTGTTTCCCTATTTATAAAATCTATTATGTTTGAGGGTTCTTCTTCAATTATTCCTAAATAACGATCAAGATTATTTTTATTTATATCTTCTGAATTAAAAAGATTGTTCTTAGATAAATTATTTAACTTATCTTTTATTAGCAAATCAAATCCAGCCTGTATTATTTCAATATTATTTATACTTTCTAATGTTTTCTGTGTATGGGGATCATATTCTCTTATTTTCTCAATTACATTATCAAAAAATTCTAATCTTATAGGAAACTCATTATTGACAGGATAAATATCTATTATTTCCCCTCTCCTGCTCCAGAATCCTTCTGTTGAAGTTACATTATCCTTCGTATAACCTAGCAATGCAAGTTTATTTGCTAATTCTTGGATCTCGATTCGAACCCCTTTTTGCAAATCTAACTTGTTTTCAATAAAGAGGTTTTTATTTATTAGATGAGGTTGTAGTGATCTCTCAGTTGATATAACAATATTAAGTACATTTTTCTCTTTTTTTATTAATTTGGATAAAACAGTAAGCTGACTAAATTCAATCTCTTTGGATTTATTAATTGATGAGTATGGTAGATATTCTGTTGGAGGATAATATAGAACTGCTTTATCATTTATACTTTCAAAATAACCAATCCATTTGTAGGCAATTTCTACATTAGGACAAATTAATAATATATCTTTTTCCTCTTTTTTTGCGATGCTATCTAATATTATTGATTTTGCATATCTACTTGAACCAACAATATTTAATTCATTATTTTTTGAAATTCTTTTTATTAATTCAGAAGTAATTTGTGAGTTCGAAATATAATCAACTAAAGTATTTAAACTCATTTATAACTATCAATCTTGATTACAAATATCCGATACATTATATTAGATTTTATACTGATTGTGAATAATATTTGATGGATTCAGCTGCAATAAATTCTTTTATACCCACTCTAGATCAGGTAGACAGTTGGTACGAAATCTTTACACTTTTACCAATATTAATTGCTCTAGAATTATTATTATCCGCAGATAATGCTGTAGCACTAGCTTCTCTTACTAAGTCCCTCGATAGTTCAGAATTAAGGTCAAGAGCCTTAAATATTGGTATAACAATATCTTTATTATTTAGAATTATTCTAATCATATTATCTAATGTTCTTCTAAAGTTTATTCTCATTAGAGTTTTTGCTGGTTTTTATTTAATTTATTTATTCTTCTCTAATGTTTTTTTAAATTCAGATATGGAAAACGCTGAAAATGGGACAGATAATAATAAAAATAATTTTAGGTTTTTAAGGGTTGTAGCTCTTCTTTCAATTACTGATTTTGCTTTTTCTATAGACAGTATCACTACTGCAGTAGCTATAAGTGATCAATACATATTAATTATA
>QCCU01000013.1 GCA_003278855.1 Prochlorococcus sp. AG-347-M23
GAGGAGTCTACAGAGACTTTGGTCTTTGCAGGAATCAGTTGAGACAAAGAGCTCATAACGGAGAGCTTCCTGGAGTAGTTAAATCAAGTTGGTAGTTCAAGTAAGTTTTTTGTATCTTTATTGTTTTGTATAAGATACAAAATTAAAAAATTAAAATTCAATTTTGGAACGAATTTAAGAATTTTTATAGCTTATCTAAATAATTTACTCAATATGTCCCTATAAAATGTAAGAATAAATTATGTATAGATTTATAATTTAAAAAGTGGAAGGACAAAATAAGTCGATCACGTTTGACGGACGAGAGATACGACTAACTACAGGACTATATGCTCCTCAAGCAAATGGATCAGTAATGATTGAGTGCGGTGACACATCCCTATTAGTTACAGCAACAAAAACTACAAAAAAAGATTCTTCAGATTTTTTACCTCTAATTTGTGACTATGAGGAAAAACTTTATGCTGCGGGAAGAATTCCTGGTGGCTTTATGAGGAGAGAAGGTCGCCCTCCAGAGAGAGCAACTTTAATCGCAAGATTAATTGACAGGCCAATGAGGCCACTTTTTCCATCATGGATGAGAGATGAGATACAAATTGTTGCCTCTTGTCTCTCTCTAGATGAAAGAGTTCCAGCAGATGTTTTAGCCGTTACAGGTGCTTCAATAGCAACTTTAATTGGTGAGATTCCATTTTATGGGCCAATGGCTGCAGTAAGAGTTGGTCTCATAGGAGATGATTTCATCTTAAATCCAAGTTACAGAGAAATAGAGAGAGGAGATTTAGACATTGTTGTTGCAGGTTCACCTGATGGCATTGTCATGATTGAGGCAGGTGCTAACCAATTATCAGAGCAAGATACTATCGAAGCTATAGATTTTGGATATGAAGCAGTTACTGAACTTATTAAATCGCAAGAAGATTTACTTAAAGATTTAGGAATAAAACAGATTAAGCCATCTGACCCTGAAGAAGATCAAACATTGCCATCTTATTTAGAGAAAAATTGCACAAAACCGATCGAGTTAGTTTTAAAGAAATTTGATCTTTCAAAGGAAGAAAGAGATCTTGAACTCGAAAAAATAAAAATTGAGACTCAAGGTAAAATCGAATCTTTGAAAGAGGACAACCAATTAAAAGTTCTTTTATCAGAAAATGATAAGTTATTAAGTGTTGACTTTAAAAAACTCACTAAGAAATTAATGAGGTTGCAAATCATAAATGATGGGAAAAGAGTTGATGGAAGAGATCTCGACGAAGTTAGAAAAATATCTGCTTCAGCCGGAATTCTTCCAAAAAGAGTCCATGGATCGGCTTTATTTCAAAGAGGTTTAACCCAAGTTTTATCTACAACTACTTTAGGTACTCCTAGTGATGCTCAAGAAATGGACGACCTCAATCCAAGCACAGAAAAAACTTATCTCCATCACTATAATTTCCCTCCATATTCAGTAGGAGAAACAAGACCAATGAGAACTCCTGGAAGAAGAGAAATTGGCCATGGAGCATTAGCTGAGAGAGCAATAATCCCTGTATTACCTGGCAAAGAAACGTTCCCTTATGTTCTAAGGGTAGTTAGCGAAGTTTTAAGCTCCAACGGATCAACTTCAATGGGTTCTGTATGTGGAAGCACGCTTTCATTATTAGATGCAGGGGTTCCTCTCAAGTCTCTCGTAAGTGGAACTGCCATGGGCTTAATCAAGGAAGGTAAAGAAGTACGAATTCTTACAGATATTCAAGGCATTGAAGACTTTCTTGGAGATATGGACTTTAAAGTTGCAGGAACTGATAAGGGCATAACAGCTTTACAAATGGATATGAAAATTACAGGTTTACCTGTCTCTATTATTTCTGATGCGATTAAAAAAGCACGTCCTGCAAGATTACATATTTTAGAAAAGATGCAAGCAGCAATAGATAAGCCTCAAGAATCACTTTCTCCTCATGCTCCCCGACTATTAAGCTTTAGAATTGACCCCGAGCTTATAGGAACAGTTATTGGTCCTGGAGGAAGAACTATTAAAGGAATCACTGAAAGAACTAATACAAAAATAGATATAGAAGATGGTGGGATTGTTACTATTGCTTCTCATGACGGTGCCGCGGCAGAAGAAGCTCAAAAGATAATAGAGGGATTAACGCGTAAGGTGCATGAAGGCGAGATTTTCTCTGGAGTTGTAACAAGAATAATACCGATAGGTGCTTTCGTAGAAATATTACCAGGCAAAGAAGGAATGGTTCACATTTCTCAGTTATCTGAGGCAAGGGTTGAGAGAGTCGAAGATGTAGTTAGACAAGGAGATGAGGTGACCGTGAGAGTTAGAGAAATTGACAGCAGAGGGAGAATCAATCTCACTTTAAGAGGCGTAGGTCAAAATAATGGAATGTCTTATCCAGAACCAACCCCTACTCCAGTTGCTCCGCTTAATTAAATACTAGAGAGGATAAATTCCGTTATCTTCAATAATTTGCTTTATCTCGAGACAAACACTCCCGTGATTAATCCTACTACTTGTAGCAACTAGAATTCCCCCCTGTTCGAAATTAGTTTGACCATAAGTTAGTTCTTCATTCTATGTATTTCTAATCTTTCCATGGGGTCTTTTGCAGCATTGAATTCATCTAATAATGATTTTCTTTTTGCAGCATATTTCTGTACAAGCTTTTTGCGTTTGACTTCTCTCGCAATCATGGACTTTTTTGCCATTTAGTGTAGTTTTAAACTTTTATCTATATTAACAGCTTGGATAACAATTTTTAAATTTATTTATTGGTTTAATAATCTTTGTACTACTAAAAGTTGACTAGTATCCCTAATTATAAGCAACACACTAAGTCCAACTAAAAGAAAGAAACTTGATTGAGTAACAACCATTTGTACCTTAACTGGTACTGGTTTCCCCCTAAAACCTTCAATTAGAGTGAAAACAAGTTGTCCACCATCTAATAGTGGTAAAGGTAAAGAATTAAGAACTGCTAAATTTATAGAAATTAGGGCGGCAAATAATAATATCCCTGTTCCTCCTTGTTGTGAAAGTTGAGCACCAATTTCAACGATTTTGACGGGCCCACTTAATTGTTGAGCTGTTGAGGAGAAATTTGTTATTAATCCTTTATAACCCTGTATTGTTTTTACCAAAAGTGATGAAAACTCATTATTTGTGTATTTAAAAAGTTCTAATATATTTTTCGTCTTTTTAGTTTCTTTTTTAATATTAGGTTGTAATTGAGCTCCTATAGTACCCTTACCATCTATGTTTTTTGGGACCAAAGTTAAATCTTGCAAAGCCCCATCTCGATCAATTGTTATCGAAATTGGGTTCTCTGATGAATTTTGAATCTCTTTTACTAATTCAGAAACTGCTTTATCGCCAACTCCTAAAGTACTGCTTTCAACTTTTAAGATTTTATCTCCTGCTTGTAAGCCAGCAAGAGAAGCAGCCTTGTCAGGCTGAGTAGCCAAAACTAAAATTCCAGGCTCTGGATCAAATGGAATCCCAATAGTAGTTACATTTAAAATTAAGATAATATATGCGAGAATTAAATTAGCGAATACCCCAGCGGATATAACAATTACTCTTTGAATAACTGGTCTATTTTTTAAAAGATTTGGATCTTTAGGGTCAATATTATTTATTTCTTCATCAGGAAAGGAAACAAAGCCGCCTAAGGGAAAGGCTCTAAGTGAATAGGTTATATCTTTATATCTTTTTTGAATTATTGATGGTCCAAAACCGATTGAAAAACCATCAACATAGATACCTTGCAAAATTGCAGCAAGAAAATGTCCCATCTCATGAAAAAAAATGAGAAATCCAAGAACTGTTATTGAGGTTAAGACGTTCATTAAATTATATTAGGCAGTTTTTAAAAAATTTGATCCAAAATATGGAACTAGAGCATCTGGAATTTTTACACTACCATCCGTTTGTTGACCATTCTCAAGAATGGCAGCCATAGTTCTTCCAATTGCAAGCCCACTACCGTTTAAGGTATGCAGATATGTATTTTTTTTATCAATTTTTGCTCTTATTGATGATCTACGGGCTTGAAAGTCTAAACAATTGCTACAACTTGAAATTTCCCTGTAACATTTACTACTTGGTAGCCAGACTTCAAGATCAAAAGTTCTGCTTGAAGAAAAACCTAAGTCTCCAGTACAAATATCAACTAATCTGTAAGGTAGATTGAGCTTTTTTAAAATACTTTCTGCATCTAAAGTGATCTTTTTATGAGCTTCAATAGATTTACTTGGATCACAAAACCAATAAAGTTCAACCTTATTAAATTGATGAAGTCTTATTAAACCTTTAGTATCCCTTCCATAACTTCCAGCTTCTCTCCTAAAACATGGGCTATATGCAACATACTTAAGGGGTAATTGCTTTGAATCAATAATATCATTTCTATGAAAAGCAGTTAGTGGGACTTCAGCAGTTGGAGAAAGCCATAGGTCGTCATTAGAACACTTAAAACTTTCATTTGAAAATTTAGGTAATTGACCAGATCCGGTAAGACTTTCTGAATTAACTAAAGCAGGAGGCATTAACTCTAAATAACCATTGTTAGTATGAATGTCGAGCATAAAATTTATTAATGCCCTCTCTAATCTGGCCCCATTACCAATAAGTGTAATAAAACGACTTTTTGATATTTTAGTTGATTTGACAGAATCAAAAAGATTCAGACTTTCTCCTATTTCCCAGTGAGATTTAAGATTTTCTTTTGCTAACGGATCTCCCCAAGTTTTTAACTGGACATTATGACTTTCATCTTTCCCAATAGGAGCATCTTTGCTAGGTAAATTTGGTAGATTACAAATTTCTTGATGTATATTTTTATCTAAGGTTCTTTTCCTTTCTTCAAATTCTGAAATTTTAGTTCTGTATTCATTTCCTTTCTTCTTTAAATTATTTACTTCTGGAGAATCATTGTTTTTAGATTTACTGATTTCTTGACCAATCAATTTACTTAACTTTTTACTCTCAGATTGAAGACAGGATATTTCTATATCAATTTCCTTTTTTTGAAGAGTTAATTCTTGTATTTGGGAAATATTAAAAACTTTTCCTCTTAAGGATAAACTTTCTTCAACTGACGTTGGATTTTCTCTTATTAATTTTTGATCTAACACTATTTTTTTTTATACCTTAATTAAAATAGTTAATCTAAATTCAATATTAGGGATTTTTGACTAAAAATTAACTAAATTAATGATTCCTAACTTACGGATTAGTTTTAGATAGAAATTTTTAACTATGATGCAGATCGAGCCCGCCCTGTAGTTGACCATTCTTTTAGTAAATTAATTTGCTCCTTAGCTGTTCTAGATAAGGGAACTAATTCAGAAACTGCCTTTATTAAATCTTTTTCCAAAAGCTCTCTATTTTCAGAGAATGAAATATGCATCCCCTCTATCACTGCTTGTTCAAGTTCTGCACCTGAAAATCCATCTGTTCTATCTATGATAGTGGAAAGAGGAAACCTGTAACTTGGTCTTCTTTTTTTTAAATGCAAATCCAGAATACTTAATCTTTCTTCAGAATTTGGTAAGTCAAGAAAAAATATTTCATCAAACCTACCTTTTCTTAATAATTCAGCGGGAAGCTTATCTATAGCATTTGCGGTAGCAATGACAAATACGGCGGATTCTTTTTCAGCCATCCAAGTTAGCAAACTTGCCAAAACCCTTTGACTTGTTCCTCCATCACTTCTAGCATCGCCACCAAAACCCTTGTCAATTTCATCGATCCAAAGGATACAAGGAGACATGGCCTCAGCTCTTGATATTGCTTCTCTTGTTCTTGCCTCGCTTGAGCCAACAAGGCTAGAAAATAGTCTTCCAACATCTAGCCTAAGCAGCGGCATAGACCAACTCTTAGAAATTGATTTTGCGGTTAGCGATTTCCCTGTTCCTTGAGCTCCAACGAGTAAGACTCCTTTAGGAATAGGCAATCCATAGTCTCTAGCTTCTTTAGAAAAAGCCCTATATCTTTGTTTAAGCCAAACTTTTAAAACATTTAAACCACCAATATCATCTTGACTTGATTTAGCTTCGAAAAATTCTAGAATTTCACTTCTGGCGATTACTTGTTTTTTCTCTTCAAGAATATCTTTAATATCTTCTTTACTTATTTTTCCTCTTTGAGCAAGGGCCTTTGCAGTGACTTGCTTTACTTTTATTTCGGTCAGTCCACTTGAAGCTATAGAAAGTTCGTTTAAGTCTTGTTCCTCTAGATTAGAATTAGTATTGATAGCGATTTGTTTTATTAGATTTTTCAATTCTCTTTGATCAGGTAAAGGTAAATTTATAATTGCCATTAATTCATCTAACTCTTCTGATGATGGAAATAAATGAGAACTAATAATTAAATTATGACTAGTTTTTTTAAGCTCTGAGAATAGTTCTTTGATAGTTCTATTGATAGATGGATCATCATAAAATTTATGAAAATCTTTAACTAATAAAACTGTTGAAACTTCAGTATTTTGTTCTTTAAGCCAATTAAGTACTCCTAACGGATTGTTAGAAAATTTACCTTCTTCATTTATTAATCCTTTTATACCGCTAACACAATCCCAGGAAACAAATTTTTTTATATTTAGTCTTTCACAAGATAGATTAATTAATTTATCTAATCTTTCCTCTTCTTTTGTCCTAATCCAAATTAATGAAGTTCTTGATTTTATAAGTAATTCTAAATTTCTACACCAAGAATTCATTATTTAGGATTAAGACTATTTTTTACTGTTAGGTTCAAAAGGTAATCTTTTATCTGAGATAGTTGATGCAGAAGTTGTTATGACTTCATTTTTTGCTGATAATTGTTGATCCAAAATTTTCTGTAGATTCTCAGGAAGAGTTTCTTTATTAAGCAGAAAAGTCTGAAATGCCTGGAAAATATTAGCAACAACCATGTAGAGTAAGACTCCGGCTGGTAGTGGGAAAAACAGAAACATTCCAGTAATCATAACTGGTGTAATTTTATTTGCTGTTGATTGCTGTGGATTCGCAGGCATTCCCTGACTTGATAAAACTTGAGAGAGAAGTAAGGTTAATCCAAAGGCACCAACTAATGCAGCAATATCCCAATTAATTGCCCCATCAACATAAAAACCAACTTGACCAAGAGCTTTAATAAATAAAAAACCACTTTTAGCAGCTAGACCAGGAATTTTCGCCTCGATTGTTGCATCACCTGGTTTAATTGCTGTTACTGTACCGTCTTGGGAAACTTTAAGATTTTCAGATCCTTTAGAAACTTTCCAAGTGGGGAGGAATTTAGATCCGTTGTCGTATTTAGATAAAACTTCTGAATAGCTATTACCATTTGTTGTTTGTAAATTTACTTTTATGGATTCTTCTGTTCCTAATTTTGTTCCACTAGGGATTGTGGCTACAACAGGAAAATGTGATTTTTCTGTGATAAATATAGAGTGACGTGGGGATTTATAAGGTTTTGGATCAATGGCTGCTACTTGATCCTGTGGGACGACCTTAAGATTTATGTTGTAGGGGACATCTGCGAATGGAGACCCTCTTAGGGTTGCAAACAATGCAAATAGCACAGGCATTTGGACAATCAAGGGAAGACAACCTGCAAGAGGACTGCCAAATTCATTCATTAATTTCCCAAGTTCTTCTTGCTGTTTCTTTGGGTCACCTGAAAACTTAGATTTTATTTCTGCTTGCCTTTTTTGCATTACTGGTTGGGCAATCTTCATCCTTCTTGCACTTCTAATGGAACCAGCGCTTAGAGGAAAAAGTGCAATTCTAATAACGACTGTCAATGCAACAATCGCCAAACCATAACTAGGTACTAAACCGTAGAAAAAATCTAGAATAGGGATAAGTAGTTTTTCAGAAATGAACCCTATCACGATATAAAAAAGAGTGTAATTTTACTAGACATTTTATTTTACAGGAAAAAAAGATTTTTGTAATTAATTTATTTAGGATTTAGTAGCAAATCCTTCTACCTCGTTGAGATTTGGTATTTGTGATCTTTTATTTATATTTTCTTCAATAAATTTTTGCTTTTCTCTGAATAAGGGTAATGATTTCATTTCAACCTTTGATCCATCGTTGAGGATAAGAACCATATCACCATATGAACCAAATCCCCTTGGAATAGATCTGATTTCTTCAATGTTACTTAATGAGACTTGTGTTTTGTTTTTGCCAAACCAGCCACCATCAATAGTAATTTTTTTGTTTGTAATTTTATATCTCAACCACAATGCTCTAACTATTGCGGCAAAGGTAAATGGCAAACCAAGTAAAGTTACTCCTGCTAGTAGATTTATTATTAAATCACCTTTAGCAGGACCTCCTTCATAAAAGGTTTCTTCATTCATGTTAATCATTTGATTAGACGAGATTTGAACATTAATTTTTGAAATTCCTCCAAAAGTCTACTTTTATCATTGCAGAAATCCCCCAATTTAAGGTTAACAAGTAACCAATAAGGTCTGTGGTTATTAATTTTCTGAATGTTTTTTAATAACCACTCTTGAAGAATTCTTCTTAATTTATTTCTTTCAACCGCTTTTTTTGAAACTTTTTTACTTATAGCTATTGCAATCCTAAAATTGTTTGAGGTATCTGTGAATTTATGGGTAAAGAGTATTGCTGGATTTGATCTTGCAACTTTAAATGTCATTAATTTTCCATGATATACTTTGGAGTTTTTATGAATATAATCAAAAGTCCTGTGACCTTTTAAACGCATATCCTTGGGTAAGGCCATTAAAATTCGAATTTATACAGCTATTCTTTCTCTACCTTTTTGTCTTCTGCTTTTAATAACTCTTCTACCAGTATGAGAACGCATTCTTACTCTAAAACCAGATACACGTTTTCTTTTTCTTGAAGTTCCGCCAAAAGTTCTTTTAGTCATTTGTTTTATTATCCTTATCTAATTTATCACTTAATCGATCACAATAGTCCAGCTTCCTAAATAACTTGAAAATGATTTCCCTTTAGGTTGTCCATATGAATGAAATTGATATAAACCTGATTTTTTGGGATTAAAGACTTTTAAGACAATCGCATAACTTTCTTTATTAGAGAGAATTGGGTTATAAGGGTAAATATCTAAGGACCGTAAACCTGATTCATCAGTCTTGATTTCGAAATCAGCTGGAATATTTTCTAAACATTTAGTATTACCCTCAAAACCACCTATTTTTACTTTGCAAAAACTAATTTTTTCATTTTTTAAAGTGGATTTAAAGGTCTTTGGAATTGCTAGATTAATTTTTAAGAGATCAGTTCTTCTATCAGATGGCCTCAAGAAAAAATAAATTGTGTTTCTAAATTTCCTTTTATTTTCTTTTTGAAACCACTTTAATCTTCTATAACTATCGTCTTGATTCCACTGGAATTCCAAACCCGCTTTAGCCTCTTGGTTATTAAAAAAAGGAGTTAAAACTAAAACTGTAGGTATGATTAAAAATCTTAAAATTTTAAGATTTAAAATATGTTTATTTGTGATTTTCAACATTGAAGGGAATGGAATTTAAAGGTTGAGTTCGTGCTATCTAAATATAAAGCAGAATAATTTCACTAAGGTTAACATCTATCTGCTCTTAATTTTGCAGCGCCTTTTAAATAAGGGTGCTTTATTGCATAATTTGGTGGCAATAAAACTTGAGCCATTATTCTTATACAAAAATCAACATCATTCGATACGTACATTTGTTGGCAGTCTAAAAAGGCAACTGAATCAAGTCCATTAAATTTCCTTGCAATTGAAGCGGGGAAACATGCATTTAAATCTTTTGTCGCTGTGAATGTAATGGAAAGAATGTTTGTTTTAATTAGATTGTTTCGTGAAATTAATTCATCAATTAATTCCACTACGGCAACTTCTATTTCCCTAACAGAATTCCCAGATGCTGTTGTAGCTCCACGAATAAATGTAATTTTATAATCATCTTTCATTTTTTCATACATATCTATTTAAGGCTTGTATAACCAAAGTACTTTATTAGATGAGTCAAACTCAAAAAAGATATTATTGATAATTTTCTCAATCATTCTACTTCCAGGAATTAGTCCAAGTATTTTTTTCTTCTTCTTCCCGAATGTTAAGGGCTGAATGTTTGGATCTATATTAACCATTTCTGCAGCTAGCTCCCTTGCAACAAATTCATCTCCAACCTTATCAACAAGACCAAGTTCGAGTGCTTGTGTTCCAGTGAAAATTCTTCCATCAGCAAATTTTCTTACTTCTTCAACAGGCAAATTCCTTCCATCAGCAACAGCTTCAGTAAATTGTTTATAACTTTCATCTATAAGTCCTTGGAGTAGACCCCTACCTTCCTCACTTAGAGGTTTATCTGGAGACAGTATGTCTTTAAATACACCGCTTTTAACAGTCTCAAATTTAATGCCGATTTTATCTAATAATTCAGATAAATTATTTCCTCTTATAATCACACCAATAGATCCTGTAATTGTACCTGGATTAGCAACTATTTTGTCAGATGCAACACCAATGTAAACGCCTCCTGATGCTGAGATGTTCCCAAAACTGGCAATGACTTTACATCCTTTATCTTTTAATCTTTTAATAGCAGAGTATATTTCTTGGCTATCCCCAACAGTACCCCCTGGGGAGTCAATTCTCACGATTAAAGCAGGAAATTCTCTATCCTCAATTTGTTTAAGTGCTTTAAGGACTGAAACTCTTGTTGAACTTGTAATAGGCTCATCAATTACTATACGAGCTATTCTTTTTTTTGACTTTCGTCTAAAAGGCCAAATCATTCTTTTAAGGTAAATTCATAAAACTACTTTAAAAAGATTATCAGCAGACCTAATGAATTCAATCCTAAATTGGTTTTTAATGATACTCCCTTTTGCTCTTTGGGGGACTTCAATGGCGGCAATGACTCCTTTAGTATCTAGTGCTGGGCCAGAGTTTGTGGCTTCATTAAGATTACTTCCTGCAGGAATTCTTGTTCTAATAACAACATATTTGTTTAAAAGAGACTTAAAAATTTATAAGTGCGATTTGAAGTGGTTTTTTGTTTTTACGATTGTTGATGCTACTTTTTTTCAATTGTTTTTAACTTATGGTATTGAAAAAACTGGAGCAGGTTTAGGTTCTGTCTTAATTGATTCTCAACCACTTTTGGTAGCTATTTTAGCGAGGGCAATTTTTGGGAATTTAATTAATCCAATAGGATGGTTGGGACTACTTTTTGGCTTGGGAGGAATAGTATTTTTAGGAGTTCCACAAGAATTTTTAGGGAGTTGGTGGTTGATGTCTGACAAGTCTATAAATGATGTTGCGTTTAACTTTGGAGAACTTTGGATGCTTGCAGCTTCTCTAGCTATGGCATTAGGAACAATTTTAATTAGATTCACTTGTACTAAAAGTGATCCAGTGGCAGTTACGGGTTGGCATATGGTTTTAGGGAGTTTGCCCTTAATTATTAGGCACTGCTTACAATCAAATTTCACACTAATTCCAGATTGGTCGATATTTGATTGGGGACTTATGTCATTTGCAAGTATTTTTGGAGGAGCAATAGCTTACGGATTGTTTTTCTACTTTGCTAATAATAAAGAAATAACTGGATTTAGTACTCTTGCTTTTTTAACACCTGTATTTGCTCTTCTCAGTGGAGGTGTTTGGTTAGATGAAAGACTCACAATAGTGCAGTGGATAGGAGTGGTGTTTGTTCTTATCTCAGTATTTTTTGTAAGCCAGAGAAAGAGTTTATGGGAAAATAAATTTTCTGATACTACTATTTAATTAGTTTCTTTTTGTAAAAAGTCTAATAATGCGAATAGTATTGATTAGTACTCCAATAGGGTTCTTAGGGAGTGGTAAAGGTGGTGGAGTTGAATTAACTATAAATTCTTTAGTATCAGGTTTAATTTCTTTAGGTCATTCTGTGGAGGTTGTAGCTCCAAAGAATTCTAAGTTACATGAAAGTAATGTAAAAGCAAAATTACATTTTGTGGAAGGTGAAGATCAAATTAGTTGGCAACATCAAAATTATAATTCTCCAGTGAGTATCCCAGACAATTCTCTTTTAGCAGGAATGCTTGAAAAGGGGATAGATATCGCTAAACATTCAGATGTCTTGTTGAACATGTCCTATGATTGGTTGCCTATTTGGATGACTCTAAATTTAGAGATACCCATTGCCCACATTATTAGTATGGGTTCTGAAAGTTCAGTAATTAGTAATTTAATTTCTAAAGTATACGCTAAATATCCAAATAATTTTGCTTTTCATTCAAAAATGCAGGCTAATGATTATCCATTCATAAAAAAACCAACAATTATTGGGAATGGGTTTAATTTAAATAATTATATTTTTCAAGATTCATTGAAGGGACCATTGGCATGGGTTGGAAGAGTGGCGCCGGAGAAAGGTTTAGAGGATGCAGTATATGTGGCAAATCAACTTGGCGAAAAATTAAAAGTTTGGGGATTTATAGAAGATGAGATGTATGCCTCAAAGATAGAAAAATTATTCCCTCAAGGAGCTATAGATTGGATGGGTTTTTTATCAACCGACGAATTACAAAAAGAACTTGGTAAATGCAGAGGGTTGCTAAATACTCCAAAATGGAATGAGGCATATGGGAACGTTATTGTTGAAGCTTTAGCCTGCGGGGTGCCAGTTGTAGCTTATAAAAGGGGAGGACCTAGTGAAATTATTCAGCATGGCCAAACAGGATATCTTGCTAATCCTGACGATAAAAAAAATATGCTTTCTTATGTAGAGATTATTGAAAAAATAAAACGTCAGAAATGTAGAGAATGGGTAGAAAAAAATGCCTCCGCAGATATATTTGCTAACAAGGTTGTGAACTGGCTTAATAAGGTAATGCATGAATATAAATAATATTAAATGATTCTTCTGAACTCAAAAAAAAGGCTTTTAAACGCAGTAATAATTTTAGTTTCTGGGATCATTATTTTTATTTTAGGCTTAGGTAATACAGGACTGGTGGATGAAACGCCTCCTTTATTTGCCGCGGCGGCGAGGGCTATGAGTGAATCTGGTGACTGGATAACTCCAAAGGTCAATGGAATGTTCCGTTTTGATAAGCCTCCACTGATATATTGGCTAATGGGTTTTTTTTACTCATTGCCCAAAAGCGAGATCTGGGATAGTTACGGGACAATCTCAGCAAGACTTCCTTCAGCTTTGGGATCATTATTTTTAATGTTGATGATTGGAGATACTTTATTTTGTTGGCCACAGAAGAGTGATAAGCAATTCCTCACTCCAATAGTTGCATCATTAGCCTTTGCTTTGTCTCCAATAATAATTATCTGGAGTAGAACTGCCGTGAGTGATGCTCTTTTAACTGGTACCTTGGGGATCAGCCTCCTTTTGTTTTGGAGAAGAATGGCCTGTGAAAATAATGACCAATGTATTTCAGCGTGGGTATTTTTAGGTTTTGCAATTTTAACTAAAGGACCTGTTGCATTTGTTTTGGCATTATTGACTATTACATCTTTCTTATCTAGTCAGAAGAATTGGAAAATGTTGCTCTGTAAGATCAACCCTAAGAAAGGTTTTTTTATAACGATATTAATAAGTGTTCCATGGTACATATTAGAGCTCATAAAAGAGGGAAAGCCTTTTTGGGACAATTTTTTTGGTTACCATAATTTTCAAAGATATACCTCAGTTGTAAATAATCATGCCGAACCATTCTGGTTTTTTCTTTACATAATGATATTGGCTTCATTACCATTCACTCCTTTTTTGTATCACGGTATATTCAAGGCCTTTAGGGATTTTTTGAGAAGTACAAAAGAAAGTTGCAATATCACTGACACCCTTTATACCTTTTCTCTATGTTGGTTAATATCTGTTTTAATCTTCTTTAGTCTTTCTGCTACAAAACTACCAAGCTATTGGCTGCCTGCAATTCCAGCAGCCTCAATCTTAATTAGTAATAGCTTTATAAACTTAAAAAATTCAAGTAAAAGTTTTCTATATTTATGGATTTTTAATATTTTAATTTTATTCGGTGTTTCAATAGCATTCTTCTTCTCAAATTATTGGTTAAGTTCAATAAATGATCCCGAAATGCCTAATCTTGCATCTGAATTAATAAGCTCCGGTATAATTTTTAAAGCCAAATTATTCTTCTCTTCATTTACACTGCTTGCAATAATTTTATTTTCTTTAAAATCTAGAAATATCCTTCTTTATCTCCAAATTTTACTTTTAGTGGGACAATCTTATTTGATGTCGCCAATAAGAAAATTAGCAGATACTTCAAGGCAATTACCTTTAAGGAATATCTCAAAATTAATTTTAGATATTCGCGAGGGGAGGGAAACTTTAGCAATGATCGGGATAAGAAAACCTTCATTACATTTTTATTCGAGACAAATAGTTTTTTATGAACCCAACACTGAAGAGGGATTAATTAATCTGTCAGAAAGGTTAAAAACTGATAGGAGAGAGAATTATGAGGACCAACCCGATTATGAATATAAATCTCTATTGGTCGTGATAGATGAATACTCTACCCGCCGACAGCAATGGTCAAAAATTAATCATCAAAAATTGGGCAAATTTGGAATTTATAATTTATGGCGAATAAAAAAAAGTGATTTAAACAAGTATTCGAAATTTTTAGTTAAAAGTGGTTATAAATCTGACTGGGTAAATAGAAAAGTTGAGAAATTTTAACAAAGTCTTTTTTTTAGAAGAGCATTTTTTAAATCATCAATGCTGCACTTGCTTGGGATATCAATTTTGTTTAAATCTTCCATTAATTCGAGATCTATGACAGAATCTTCGGCTAAAAAACTAAAAACCTCATTAATGCTTATCCCCATATCTTGAGCCATCTCTGAGATAAGCCTTAGAGTATCCCTCCTCACAGAAATCCTTAGATCTATAGGGATATATTCATTTTCAGGGTTTGCTGACTTCATAACCTAAATCTTAAGACATTATTTAGATATCAGGATATAATCTTTACAATATTCATCAATCATGCTCTTATAAAAAATTTCATTCAAATTGTCTGAATGAATAAATTCATAAACATTTTTAATAGAGGAATTGTAATTAATGAAATTAAGGTTGTTGTAAAAAGAATTTTTGAAGCTATTTTTTGTTTCACACCATATGCCTCTGCCATTAAAATTGTAGATATTGCTGTTGGGGTTGCTGCCTGAAGAATTACTGCAGATGATTGATCGAAGTTAAAATTTAAGTATTTGCATAGAACAAAAATAATAAAGGGAAGAATAAATAACTTTAATAAAATTGAAAATTTAATTTCTTCATTTAGATCCAAAATCCTTTCATTTTGATTTGTGATTATTCCAAGTCTTGTTCCCACAACTATTATTGCCAAAGCAATAACTATTCTTGCAGGAATCCAAAGATAATTGCCTAAAATTTCATCTATTTGAAAAAGATATGCAAGAAGTACACCAATGATCCCTCTTGATGCAGGACTATTTATCAGTGCATTTAATAGTCCTTTGATGTTTGGGATGTTATTGCTGTTGGATTTTTCTTGAAGAAAAAAAGGTCCAAATATCCAAGCGAAAAGTGTTGTTCCTAAATCAAATCCAACAGTGAAATTAATAGTTGTTGAAGGTAGAAGAGCTAGCGCAATAGGTATTCCAAGAAATGATGTATTACCTATTAGGCCTGCTAGCTGCAATGTGTAATTTGGAAGCTTATTGTTAAGTATTGGGATTATATTTATTAATGTTATTAAAAATCCAATTACAGAGAATGCTAAAAATGCACTTTTAATTAGGTTTATGTCTATACCTTCCTTTAATAGAAGACCCATTACACTTAACGGAATACCAAACCTTATTAGAGGTCTTGCTATATATTTTGAAATCTTTGGATTCTTTTTTCCCAGAAGAAAACCAAAGATTAAAAAAGGGATGATATTTATAAAAAGAGAGTAGATGCTATTAATTAAATATTTATTAAAGCAATATTAACTCGCCAAAGTGCAGTCAAAAAGTTTTTTATTATTTATTGAAAATTTAAATTATTTTCCAGATTGCTTTGTCGGGAATTAGTGGAGATTTATATAAATTTTCTGGTTCTTTAGTCAAAACTCTCCATGTAGGAACCCTACAAGTTACGTAGGCAGGACTTTCTATTAAAACCCCTGGGTTCTCATCAAAAGTACATGTAAAACCTTCTTTCCAATATCCACCATTGTTAAGGCTTCCTTTAAACCAAACCCAGCATTTTGAAGTTTTCAAGATCAGTCAATTTTTTGTTCTATTTTAATCAAGATTCAAGTAATAAATCTAAAGTTTATTAGTTTTAAAAAAATTTTTACTCATATTCCTTATTTGAAAAATATATTTTAGAGATTAATATCAATAAATTTAAGATCAGGGTAATTAAATTTGCAATTAATATTGGTATTGAAGAAATTTTATAACCATAAATAATCCAAGACAAAACACCAATAATAAACATTATTAATGTTGTCAAAGAAACATCATCTGCCTTTTTTGTTTTTAAAGTTTTTATCAATTGAGGGAGAAATGCTGCTGTTGTTAAAATCGCTGCAAAATATCCAAATATATCTACATTCATAAAAATATTTTTAAAACTATTATTTAATTAAATCATTCAAAAATCCTAAGGGATCCCTCATGTTTGATGAATATCCAAGAACATCGTTTGAAAAAAATTTATAAATAATTTGGTTTTTATTATTTAATAGAAAAGAAGCCCCTCTTTGAGGAAGGTATTCTTCATTAATAATATAATCACTCCAATTTTGAATTATTTCATTCATATTATTTAATCTAAATGTTGCTAATTCAAATGGTCTCAAATAACCATCCCCGAAAACCTTTTTAAAAGAATTACCTGAAAATTTTAAAAATTTCAAAACATCAATTTTGTCAAATTCTGAATAAATTTGCTTTGCTTTTCTGTCGCCGGTATAACCTCTAATAACTTCTTTAATTGTTTTAAAAGAATTTATCCCTGATAACATCAAAAGCATATTGATCCAACCTCCTAAACCAATATCTAATCCTCTTGAGACTTTTAGATTATTGTGGATTTGATTATCAGAAACAACTATTAAATTTTCTTTGTGAAAGCCAGTAAATTTACAGAATTTTTCTTTCCCAATTTTGTTCCCAATCGCAATTGCAAAAATATCTAAATTTTCAGCTTGATTTTTATCGATAAAACTTTTCAAATTTAGTGCATATTCAAAGCTATCAAAATCTCCCAATAAACCAAATAAAACGATTAATTTGAATTTTTTATGCCCATTAAAGTTGAATTCTTTAATAAGATTTTTTAAATCATTTTGAAATTTGTCAGTCACGATGGCTTGCATTTTTTATAAATTTTTCTCAAAACTTTTTTCTTACCTTGATTAGTATAAAATTTTACATGAAAAAGTTTTTAAAGAAATTAATTTAACGTTTTTAGATTTTATTATTTTAAGGTAAACATTTTGAAGTTATGACTGTAGGAATTTATTACGCAACTACAACCGGAAAAACTGAAGACGTAGCTGATCGTCTTCACAATTTTATCTCTTCAGCAGAAGCACCTAAAGATGTATCTGATGTTGATGATCTTTCCGAATTTGAAGGTCTTGATGGAATTATTTGCGGGATACCCACTTGGAATACTGGTGCCGACGAAGAAAGATCGGGAACTGCATGGGATTCAATCTTAGAGGATATTGGTGAACTAAGTTTATCAGGAAAAAAAGTTGCAATTTTTGGTTTAGGAGATTCTTCTACATATACAGAAAACTATTGTGATGCAATGGAAGAACTCCATAGCTACTTCACAAAAGCAGGCGCTGAAATGGTCGGTTACGTAGATAAATCTTCTTATACATTTGATGAGTCTAAAAGTGTTGTAGGAGAAAGCTTTTGTGGATTACCTCTTGATGAGGATAGTGAATCTGATTTGACCGATTCGCGTCTTGAAACATGGGCTTCTCAGCTTAAGGGTGAAATCCCTTCATTGGCTTAAGCTTTCTCAGATATACTTCCCTAGTTTGTAACATTTGTTCTTTAACAATATGTTTTTTTTACATAAGTAATTAAATCTGTAAAGAACATGTAAAAACAATAGCGATAAGCAATATGCTCAATTTGCTGTTTACTTAAATCAAGTGTTACAAACTTACGGAAAATCCGATGTTACCTATGACTGGTACGCAGGGAATTCGGGTGTTGTTGGCCGTTCAGGTAAATTCATAGCCGCTCATGCTGCCCATGCAGGTTTAATGATGTTCTGGGCAGGAGCTTTTGGATTATTTGAATTAGCCCGTTACGACGCCAGTATTCCAATGGGTGCACAGAAAGCTATTGTTTTGCCTCACCTCGCGGGTATTGGAATTGGTGGCGTTGAAAATGGTGTTATTACAGAACCATATGGAATTGTTGTAATTTGCACATTACATCTAATCTTCTCAGCAGTATTGGGTGCTGGGGGATTATTACATTCCAACAAATTTGCAGGTGATCTTGGAGACTACCCAGAAAATAGTAAGCCACAAAAATTTGATTTCGAATGGGATGATCCAGATAAATTAACTTTTATTCTTGGTCATCATCTAATCTTTCTTGGGCTTGGAGCAATTATGTTCGTTGAATGGGCTCGTATTCATGGAATTTACGACCCAGCAATAGGCTCTACAAGACAAGTTATCTACAATTTAGATATTGCCGCTATCTGGAATCATCAATTTGATTTTTTAAAAATAGATAGTTTGGAAGATGTTATGGGAGGACATGCTTTCCTGGCTTTCCTAGAAATAATTGGAGGTGTTTTCCATATTTGTACTAAACAATTTGGAGAATATACAGAATTTAAAGGGAAAGGATTACTTGGCGCTGAGGCAATTTTGTCATACTCAGTTGTGGGTGTTTCTTATATGGCTTTTGTTGCTGCTTTTTGGTGTGCTTCAAATACCACCATATATCCAGTTGATCTATATGGAGAACCCTTAAAGCTTCAATTTGAATTTGCCCCTTATTTTACTGATACAGTAGATTTAGGTTCAGGAGCATATAGCTCAAGAGCTTGGCTTGCAAATACTCATTTTTATTTGGGTTTCTTTTTCTTACAAGGTCATCTTTGGCACGCACTAAGAGCAATGGGATTTGACTTTAAGAAAATTGGTCAAGCTTTTGACAATATTGAAAATACAAAAATTACTCAAAACTAATTTAAACAAATAGAAAACCTCTCCTCTAAGAGGGAGGTTTTTTTTGTAGAATTATTTCACTTTTTCAAAAAATTAATGGATATTCTAAAAGAAAGTAATTGTAAGGAGATTTTTAAAAAGGCTTATGAAAATCGTTACACTTGGAACAATGATTTTCATGGTTATCAAGGTAAATGTATTTTCTTGACTAATGATAATATTCATAAAGGGGACTTCGTATTAGGTAAAGACTTTAAACCAAATATTCAAAATATAGATGATGAAAAAGTTATTAAAAGTATTTCCTCTCAGTTATTTGAAGTGTGCATACATAGGGTAAAGAGAGGATTTGAATCAGTGCACTCAGAAAATAATTTTAATTTACTTAAAAATTCTGAAAGTGGTATTGAAATGAGCGTTTCAGGGAAGAATCAAGGTGATAAATATAGAGTTAAAAATAACTGTATTAATATGGTCTACAGAAAAATTCATGGAACTATAATAGAAATTTTTGTTGAAGAATTTTTAGATACAGGAACAGGTTTCCTTAGTAAAAAATACAGTAGTCAGCAAATTAATCCGGATACGCTAAAGAAAAGTTCTGAAAAAATGGAATACGAGGATGAATTTCTAAATATGGGTAAAGACGATTATTGGATATTAAAATCGAGGACAATTAAATACTTAAACCAAAATCAAGAAGAAGAAAAACAAAAGTTTGTTTTTGAGGATCTATGCTTGTTAAATTAGGTTTTTTATTGAACCAATCTAAACCCTTTATCAAGCAGTTTTTGGTATAGAAGTCTTGCTCTAAAAGCTAGAATTTGTTCTTCATTTTCATTACTAATTACATGAAAATAATTATTATCTAATTTATTTTTGCTAAAGCATACATTTGCATCACCTAATCTTAAAGTCCAGTTCTCTTCTTTGGCTAAATGTTGATTAGGTCCAAGATCCCAAGGACATTTTTCAGGATATTTTTCTCTTTTAGAACCCATATGATTAATTTTAACTACCCAATATTAGTAAAAATTTAAAACTATGGCTATGAAAAAATAGTTGATAATTTTTTCATAGAGCTCTTGATTAGTGCAATGCAATAAAAAACTTACTCTTTGGTTGCGATTAAACAATAAAATGGGTCTTTATTTAAAAAATTGAAGATATTAAGTGCTGGTTCAGTAAACTTTTTGATAATTTTTGGCTCATTAAATCCATTTGAGATTAATACTTTTCTTACATATTTGACCCTCTCTTCTTCAGTAGATGAAGTCCATATGTTAGGAGCTTTATGCCAAAATGCTCTGTTTGAAAAAGCAACAATAAACTTGCCCTTACTACTTAATATTCTTGCAATTTCTTTAGTTAAATTCTCTGGATACTGTAAATATTGCCATGCAGCCACCATCAAGCAATAATCAACGCTTTCTTTATCTTGTGGAATTTTTTGACTTAAATTAAAATTCTGTATCCAATAAGAATCAAAAATTTTGTTTTTTTCAAGTTCTTGTTTGTTTAAACCATGTCCAATAACTTTTTTATATTTTTTACCTTTAGGTAAGTAACTATCCCAACTGGACATTAAATCAAGAACGGTTGAATAATTATCAATTTCTCTTTCATATAAATCTGATAGATTTTGCCTGAAGTTCGCATCTA
The DNA here is from genome assembly GCA_003278855.1 of Prochlorococcus sp. AG-347-M23. Lineage (GTDB taxonomy): Bacteria > Cyanobacteriota > Cyanobacteriia > PCC-6307 > Cyanobiaceae > Prochlorococcus_A. The sequence continues at coordinate 20,842 of QCCU01000013.1, forward strand.
AATGATAAACAAATTTTGGATCAGAATAAAATTCTTCATCATTACTCTCATCAAGTTTTTTTCTTTGATAATTATTTAAAACTTCCAAAACAACTAATTAAGAACATACATAATAAATTTAGTAAAAAGAAAATCTAATTGTGTATTAGGAATTGATTTTCATTTAATAAACTAAAAATTCTCAAATAAACTAGACATCTATTCAAAAAAAGTTAAATTATTAATTAATGATTCAATAATGATGATTGAGTTTAAAAGGGGAAAAAAAAACAGGTCTGAAAATGCTCTTTTTAATCCCTATAAAAACGGAATAAGTTCATACGATATGGCATATCTTTCCTCAAAAAGAAAATTAAAAAATAAAGCTGTTAATTTCAAAAATGATTCTAAAAAAGATTATCTTGCTGCATAGAGATGCCTTTTATTAATATTTCGACTTCAGTAAAAGTAAATGATAAAGGTAAATTACTCGAAGACATTTCAATCCTGATTTCCTCATTAACTAACAAATCAAGAAGATTTGTTATGGCGAAAATAGATGACAATTGCCAAATGTATTTTGATGATGAGACGCCTTCTTGTTTTTTAGAAATCAAATCCATAGGTTCTCTAAATCCTTCAGAAATGACAAAGCCAATATCCGATTTTGTATTCGAGAAAATGGGAATCCCAATTGATAGGATTTATATTTCTTTTGAGGATGTGCCAGCTTCATTGTGGGCTTGGAATGGAAGGACATTTGGATAAGAATATTCAGATATCAAGCTAATGGAAATAAATAAATTAGTCGATTTAAATAATTTTAGAACTGCACCTAAATTAAGTGATTGGCAAGCAAAAAATCTTTTAGAGGAATTAGAAGCGAATATTTTAAATGCCGATTGGATAACAATAGGTGTAATGGCACCAAGTGATAATGAAGCTATTGAAGCGTTACAATCAATTTGTAAGAAATATTCTTCAATTAAATTTGGGAATCTAATTTCTCTTCATGCTGATGGAGCTGTTTTTTTAAAAGCTAATCAAAAAACTGGTAATGTTTTTGTTAGATCTGAAAATGGTCTTGGAGAAGGCATTTTAATAACATGTCAGTATGACGAAGGTGCTAAAGAATCTAATACTTTTGGCCCATTGCCGTTAAATTTTTTTACATAATTAAGTACCAATCTATGTTTTATCGAGGATCTAATTTAATGACATTTTTTTAACTGATAATTTTTTTTGAGAATTTGGATTTAAAAATTTTTTTACTTATAAGCTTTGTTATATTTACTACTGGAATTGATCTTAATTTTTCCATTATTTTAATTTAATGTTTTTTCAGGATATAATTCAAAATTTAAATAATTTTTGGTCAGACGAAGGTTGTTTGATTATGCAGCCTTATGATACCGAAAAGGGTGCTGGAACAATGAATCCGCATACTTTTTTAAGGGCTATAGGACCAGAGCCTTGGAGCGTAGCATATGCAGAGCCATGTAGAAGACCTACTGATGGGCGATTTGGTGATAATCCAAATAGGGCGCAACATTACTTTCAATATCAAGTAATAATTAAACCTTCACCGGCAGGAATCCAGGAAAAATATTTGAAATCTTTAGAATCTCTTGGAATTAATCCTAGAAAACATGACATAAGATTTGTAGAAGATAATTGGGAATCTCCAACACTTGGAGCCTGGGGTGTAGGTTGGGAAGTTTGGTTGGACGGAATGGAAGTTACTCAATTTACTTATTTCCAACAATGCGGGGGTATTGATTGTAATCCAATCCCAATTGAAATCACTTATGGACTAGAAAGGATTGCGATGTTTCTGCAGGATAAGGAAAGTATCTGGGACTTAGATTGGAACAAGAATTTGAAATATAGCGATATTTGGCTTCAATTTGAAAAAAGTCAATGCTCTTATAATTTTAATAAATCTAGTCCTGATAATCTCAGGAAATTATTTGAAATTTATCAAGACGAGGCAATTTCTTTAATAGAAAAAAAATTAACTTACCCTGCGCTCGATTTTGTTCTGAAATGTAGTCATACTTTCAATCTTCTTGATGCTAGAGGAGTAATTTCGGTTACAGATCGTGCGCAATACATAGAAAAAATTAGAAAATTAGCGAGAGAAGTTGCTTCATCATGGGTAGATGAAAGGGAATCCCTTAATTTCCCATTGATAAAGAATTAATACATAAAATATATTCAGACAAGAAAAAGAATTGATAGTATCAAAAGTTACACCGAATAGAAACTTTTATATCTTTATCTTTTTGTTACAGCCGATACAGTATAGTTACCCATTTCCATGGGTTTTTTCCGTGTGAGGTAAAATGAAACTCTTCCAAAAAATGTTGGTAGCTGGAACCGCATTGAGCTTAATAGCTCCAGTGGCTTCTCAAGCTTCCGAAACAATCAATCTTGAAGAGATGAATAGCTATGTTCGTAGCGAAAAAGCATCTCAAAGATTTGATAGCGATACTTTCCAAAACGAAGTTAAGGAAGGTCTTGCAAAAGTAAATAGTCGTATAGATGGATTAGAAGCTAGGCAGAATAATTTTGAAGCTGGCGGATTTTCCGATACTACAGTAATGGATGGTAAGGCAGTATTCACTGTAGGCGCCCTTGATGCTGCTGATAGTATTACAGCTCTTAATGAAAATACTGTTTTCCAGTACATGTATGTAATGAACTTGAATTCAAGTTTTACTGGTGATGATAATCTTTATGTAAGGATTAAAACTGGAAACGGTCCTAAAGATTCTGATGGAGACAAAACTCTTCCATTTAACGAAACTGCATATGGTACATATTTATCATCTGCAAACCAAAATGGAGATAGCTTAAAGGTTGATAAATTATGGTATTCAATGCCATTAGGTGACAGCATTACATTTACTGCTGGACCAAAGATTGAAAACTACTACATGCATGGTACAACTCCATCAATCTATAAACCTGTTTTAAAACAGTTTACACTTGGTGGTAATGCTGCAGCTTATGGTGCAAGTACTAGTCCCGGTGCAGGCTTGACATGGACTGGTGATAGTGGACTTGCGATTAGCACTAACTTCACTACAAAATCTGGTAATTCTAAAGGTTTATTACAAGATGAAAGTGCAACTAGTTGGGCTACTCAAGTAGGTTATACGCAGCCACAATATTCAGTCTCAGCAATTGTTAACCAAAAGTATAATGATTGGAGTGATTCTTACTTCTCCACCTCTTCGGGTAAAGAGAGAACTTACACGGATGATAGTTCTACTAACATTGGTTTAAGAGCATGGTGGAGACCTCAAGAAACAGGTACTGCTACCCCTTCTATATCAGTAGGTTTTGATACATCTGAAACAGGTGCTACTTCAAACAGTAATACAACTATGTATTTCGTTGGTCTAAACTGGCAAGATATGTTCCAAGCGGATGATCGTATAGGTTTAGCTTTCGGTCAGCCACAAAAGCGTGAAGGTGAAACAACTGATCCTTTTGCTTGGGAAGCGTATTATCAATTCCAAGTTAATGATTCAATTTCTGTTACTCCTGCTGTGTTTGGTGGTTCCGATAGAAACGGAACAGCTGGCTCAGACATAACTGGTGCAGTTTTAGAAACTACATTCAAATTCTAGGATTGGATTTTGAAACTAAAAAACGCCCTTAAGAGGGCGTTTTTTTTTAATTATATAATTCCTTTGCTGTAATTATTTTGAAGATTGAGTTTACCAGCAGTTTTCACCCTCGCCAACAGGTATGCACATACTTGATTTGGCTGCTTCATCTGCAATTTTTTGCGCATCTTTGTCTAGAATAAATTCTGAATCAATTGACATATCAGTATTCCATTCCTTAAGCCCTCCCAAATCTTTTTCTCCTCCACTTGCAGGTGATGAAATTGCAAGTGCGCTAGTTGCGGCTATGAATATTGCAATTGAACTTTTGTTTGACATTTAAATTTTAAATTATATTTTTTATTCTAAATGTCTCTAAAAACTTTTTCTATTTGATGTATAAAATGATCTATTAACTACCTAATATTCTCAATAAATTTGCATAAGACTTGAAAATTAAATCAAGCTCATCTGACCTCCCGTGTTTTGCTAATAGCCCTCTTGCTCCCGCATCTAGATCAAATAAATATTCTCTTTCTTCAGTTGATCTAACATAACTTTCTATCCATCCTACGCATACTAATCTTTCACCATTCTCTACTTCATTTACTGCATGCAAGTATGAACTTGGATATAAAATTATCTCTCCAGCATTTAATTTAAATGTCTCTTCTGAATTCATTGTTTCAATAATTAATTCTCCACCTTTATAAAAATCTTTATTCGTCAATGAAAGAGTAAAAGATAAATCTGATCTACCTGAAGACATGTATGGATTATCAATATGTCTCCCATAATGCATATTATTTGTAGATTTTGTAAACATTATTCCATGTATTCTTTGTGGTAAAGAAAAACTTTTTATTAATTGGCTTGAAAGGATTTTTTTATTAACTAATTGAGCATTTTTTTTTGATATTTCATTATTTCTATTTAGTTGCAAGTTATTTTTTACCTTTGAGGCGTGACTCCCAGCAGTTTTTTTTCCATCTTCCCAATCTTGTTGGTTACATTTCTCTAATTCTTTTTTTATTAAATTTATTTCTTCAGCGTTTAATAACTGATGGATTAAATAATTCATATGAAATATAAAAAATGATACAACTCGATGTATAGAAGTTCGCTATAAAAGTTTGAACTGTTTTTAAGGGTATAAAGTAACCATAGATACTAATTTGAAAAAGTGCAAAAACTAAAAAAATTAATTTTTTCAGTATTTACATTTACATTTTTGCTAAGCGTTAATATACCTGTTAATTCAACAGAAAAAGAAGTCAAAGTTTATTCGGGCAGACATTACAACACAGATAGAAGTATTTACAAAAAATTTGCAGAAGAAACAGGAATTAAAGTTAGGCTTATAGAAGCAGCAGGGATATCTTTAATAGAAAGATTAAAACGAGAAGGGCCAAATTCTCAGGCAGATTTAATATTACTAGTTGATGCTGCCAGAATTACTAATGCAGCAAAAGCTGGATTACTTCAACCAATAGTATCTTCTAATTTAGAAAATGATGTTCCAGTTGGCTTGAAAGATCCAAATAAGGAATGGTATGCATTAACAAGAAGAGTAAGAGTTATGATAGCTAATCCTAAAGTCGTAGATGTTAGCAAGATTAATGATTACATTGATTTGGCTGATCCTTCTTTAAAAGGGAAAGTATGTTTAAGAAATAGAAAAAGTCCATATAATCAATCTTTAGTTGCCAATCAAATAATTAATAAAGGTCAATCAGAAACTAAAGCGTGGTTAAGCGGAATGATTTCAAATGTTTCCCAACCATTTTTCCCAGGTGATATTTCAATTATTAGAGCAGTTTCTAAGAAAAAATGCGGAGTAGGAATTGTTAATCATTATTACGTCGCAAGAATGCTAGCAGGCGTTAATGGAAGAAGAGACGCATTGTATGCAAAAAAAACAATGGTTCTTACTCCTAATCCTGCACATGTAAATATTAGTGCTGGTGGTGTCGCAAAATATGCAAAAAATAAAAATGAAGCTATTCAGTTGCTGGAATTCTTAGCATCTCCTGAAGGAAGTAAAGGTTTAGCTGCTCCAACTTTTGAACATTCTTTGAAGGAAGTTAATCAGAGTGAAATAGTAAAGAACTTTGGAGAGTTTGTCCCTGATAGTGTCACTGTAGAAGATCTTGGAGAAAAAAATTCTCTAGCTATTAAATTGATGAAAGATTCAGGTTGGAATTAAAAATTAAGATAATTATATAGTTCATAATTTTCTATTTATTACGTGCATACTTATAAACAGGCGGAGAGGTGGCTGAGTGGTCGAAAGCGAACGACTCGAAATCGTTTAATAGGCAACTATTCGTGGGTTCGAATCCCACCCTCTCCGTTAACTAACAGTTTATGGAAGTCCTAAAAATAAATAAGAGGGCATTTGTTTGCCTTCTTCTAGTCTTATGCACATCGCTTTCCACAACGTCGATGAAGTGCTTCGAATCCTGAATTATTTATGAATGGGAAAAGATAGTCGCGACAACCACAAAGCACTAATACTCGAGTATTAATACTCTATTAATTTCAATTGAATAGGAGGATAATTAAGTAGTAGAGATATAGGAGGTTTCATGAGACTCACTACTCCATTCACTGCTCTTAGAAATGCAACTTCAGATATTTGGAGAATGCATGATTTTAATTATCAACTACCTAAAGACCAAAGACAAAATTATTGGGAAAAAGAATGCAAAGACCACCCAACAAGTTCTCATTGCAAAGTTTACTAATGGCAATATAAATTCAATACATCAATAAAGACCCTTTTAAGGGTCTTTTCTTCTAAGTAAATAGATATTCTTTTATTATATAACTAAAGAAAATATGGCTATTAATAACTCAATATCTAAATATGATTGGCAGTATCTTGTAACTGTATTTTTTTTAATCTCAGTTTTTATTTTTACAGATTTAATTAGAATTATTAATAAAGAATATTTTTACTTTGTACCAAGATTAATTACTGATCAACCCTACAGGATTTTCACATCAATTCTAATCCATACAGATTTGAATCATTTATTAAGTAATCTTGGTGGAATTATCATCACTAGATATTTTTTAATGAGACTCGGAATTAAAAGTAGATTTTTTTATTGGAAATTTATTTTAATTTGTTCTTTTTTAAATTTTTTTATTATCTGGGTTTACGAAAAGATCCTATCGTATTTTAATATTTATCCGAATTATGCCACTTTAGGATTTAGTGGAATAATTTATGCTTTATTAGGATTCTTACTACTAACTTCTTTTTACGGCAAGAAATATTTTTTAGGTAAAGAAATTGGTTGTAAGTCCAATTATGAAGTTCAAAAAATGTCAAAAACAATATGCCTCATAGGTTTGATTTTCTCTTTTTTGCCAGGGGTAAGTTTATTAGGTCATTTAAGTGGATTTATTGCAGGGTGTTTTTTATTCTTAATCTAATTTAGAAAAATTATTATTTGATAAAATTAATACAAATATTTTCCCAGATATCCAACTTTTTTCTTTTACTCTTTACTTTTAAATAGATCAATTTTGATATCAAAAGTAACTACTATTCCAATACTTATTAGCAGTAATCCAATCGCAATTTGGGGTGAAGGTATTACCATATAAGTCTTATTTTCGATCACCCTATCGAATCTTTACTAGTAACGATGAAAGATTGAATAATAATAATTCTGAATAAAGCATCACCTTAAAAAATGGCAAAAGTAGAAAATGATCTTGATATATATACGTAGTCGGAAATGCAAATACTCAAAGACAAAGAAACGAACTTGCAGCAACTATGAAAAAACATAATTCTGCAGGATGGAAGTTGATCTCAAAAAGTACTGCAATAGTAGATACTAAAAACCAGTTTTCAAATCTTTATCTATTTTGGTAAAAGAATTAGTAATTAATATTGTAGGATTTCGATACCTTTGTCATTAGATTGTATGTATCAGAAACTGCTCACGTACTAATTTCTTATAAGTAAACACCCCTTCTTTCTAGTTTAGGAGTTTTTTAATTACAAATTCACCGCAATAAATAATTGGCACATGTGACAGTTGAGTAACATTGCATTCTCCCCTTCCGCGGATAAGAAATATTTGACATAGTATGGACAAGTGTGAAGGAGTGGTTTTACTTAATCAGTGGAAACAAGGAAACACTTAATTTAGTAAAACCAATAAAGATCTCTGGTAATAGGGGTCTTTTTTTATGCAAATTTACTATTTTTATAGACTTGCCGATATCGTCAAATATCCTCAAGTTTTGGTATTGTTGGATAGTTCTCATAATCCTCAAAAATAAGTCCTAAAAGCTCCTATCTCTGCATACTGATGTTGAGATTAAATTTTGCCCTCTACGCTTTAATTAATAAAAAAAATTTTTACAACTTAGTTTTCCCAAAATGGGTCTGTTGTAAGTGAAACATTTAATATTTGTTCTTTTTTTCTTTTAATATTTGTTACGCAAGCTCTTACAGTTTCTCCATTAACATCAATTTCACAAGCTCCGCAACTGCCGGTTAAACAACCTGTAGGGATTTCTAAGCCTGCTTTTTCTGCAGTTGAAAACCAATCATCTCCTTCAGAGGCATATGTCTCTAAATTATTAGGCCATGAAATTTTAATGGATGATTTTTTCAATTTAATAATGATGAAATATTTAAATGTGTGTTAAATTCGCTCGCTAGATTATCAATAATTGATTCTCTCTTGATTTTATAAGATCTTGTTTTTTTATCTATTGTCGGTAATTTTTTATTTTTCCTTATTACATTTATATATTGAGTTCTCCATTCATCATTTTCAAAAATACCGTGAAGGTATGTGCCAGCAATTGTACCTCCGCCCTCGTTTACTCTATACCAACCAAGATCTGCATCTTTAAAAATAGGCATTACTTTAAAAGATTTTTGACTTTCGTCTAATTCTGTTATGCCATTATGTATCTCAAACCCGTTTATTTCTGATAAGCAAGGCCATATTGATTTGGAGTAAGTTTGACGTGTTATTTTTTGAGCAAGGAAGGTTGTTTTTAGTGGGAGTAATCCAATACCTCTAATTTTTTTTTCTAAATTAGTTTTTGAACCTTCCTTTAAAAAAGGATCTTCGAGTAAAGTTCCTAACATTTGTAGTCCACCACAAATTCCAATAATATTACCTTTATTTGAATATTCTCTGATGTTATCAGATAGACCCGACTCATCAAGAAATAGTTGATCTTTAATGGTTTGTTTACTTCCAGGAAGAATAACAAAGTCAAATTTATTTAAACTCTGAGATTTAATTACCCACTCTATTTCTATTGACTCTTCATTTTCTAAAGGATCAAAATCTGAAAAGTTGCTTATGGAGGGCAACTTTATAATTCCAATTTTTAAGTCAGGATTATTCAAATGAGATTTTCTTTCAAGCAAATCTAAAGAATCTTCTGGAGGAAATTTATCGTTTAGCCAAGGAATTATTCCTAAAACAGGAATCTTAGTTTTGCTCTCAATCCATTTTTTTCCTTCCTCAAATAATGAAAGGTCTCCTCTGAATCTATTTATGATAATTCCCCTAATAAGCTTCTTTTCTTCAGGCTTCATTAATTCAAGAGTGCCAATAATTTGTGCAAATACGCCTCCCCTTTCAATATCAGTAACCAAAATACAATTTGCATTTAAATACTTAGCAACTCTTAAATTAGTCAGATCTCTATGAATCAAATTCATCTCTACCGGACTTCCAGCCCCTTCGATAATTAATCGGCAATTCGGATTCCGTTTGTAAATAGACTTTAAACTTTTTTTTATTACTTCCCAGCCAGGAATAAACCAATCTTGGTAGTAATTTTTGGCGGTTGTTATCCCTATGCTTTTGCCAAGGTGAATCACTTCGCTTATTGAGTTTCCTTGTGGTTTTAATAAAATGGGATTCATCTTTGCAGAGGGATTAATGCCACAAGCAAAAGCTTGAAGTGCTTGTGAATATGCCATCTCTCCACCTTCCCAATCAACCCAAGCGTTGTTACTCATATTTTGTCCTTTAAAAGGTATTGGTTCTTCTCCTAAATTTTTAAGAATCCTGCAAATAGCAGTTACAGTTAACGATTTTCCTGATCCGCTGGAAGTACCAAGGACCATTATTGGTTTCTTTATTTCATGTAATTTTGCTTCTAACTCCATTAGTAATTTATATTAATTTTAAAATTTATTAATTATTAAATTGAATTATAATTTGGTAAAAAATTTGTGTTAATTCTAGCCTCTGCTTCACAATCTAGAAAGAAATTACTAGAAAATTGTCAAATTGAATTTATCCAAATATCAAGTGAATTTGATGAAACTACTATTCAAGAAAAGAATATATTTAATTTAGCTTTGGAATTATCTTTTCAAAAGGCTAATAATATATCTGAAAATATTCAAAACATATCATTGCCTGAAGAATTTAATTATGGTCCTTTGGAAATACTTGGGTGCGATTCAATTTTTGAATTTAAAGGAGAAGCTTATGGAAAACCCTCTAATAAAGAGGAAGCATTTAATAGATGGAAAAAAATGTCTGGAGAATTTGGATTTTTACATACTGGTCATACTCTAATAATTGGAAATTTTGATTCAACTTCCAAAATTTTTAAAATCACTGAAATAACAAAAAAAACAGTAAGTACAAGAGTTTATTTTTCTAATTTGGAAGATTGGGAAATTAGGAGTTACGTAGATACAAATGAACCTTTATATTGCGCCGGAGGATTTGCCTTAGAAGGTATAGGGGGTAAATATATAGAAAAAATAGAGGGTTGCTTCAGTAATGTAATGGGATTAAGTTTGCCATGGCTTAGAGAAAATTTACCTAATAAAAAAATTTAACAAAAAAAAACCCTATCCGAAGATAGGGCTTTTTAAGTTGAGATAGAAATTAATCTAAATCAGGCATTTCTAGAGCTGGTTCACTCTTTCTGTCGATTCCTTTTTCGAAACCAGCAGCGGCTGCTCTAGCACGTCCAGCATGCCAAAGATGACCAATGAATGTAAACCATCCTAGGAAGAATTGAGCTGCAGCTAACCATTGTCTTAAGTTAACGAAGTTAACAGCATTAGGCTCTGTAATGATTCCACCAACAGAGTTGATAGAAGCGTTTGGAGCATGAGTCATATATTCAGCAGCTCTTCTTACCTGCCAAGGCTGAATATCATTTTGAATTTTCTCAAGGCTCAATCCATTAGGTCCTCTTAAAGGCTCTAACCATGGGCCTCTGAAATCCCAAAATCTCATTGTTTCACCACCAAATATAATTTCACCAGTAGGAGATCTCATGAGGTACTTACCTAGACCTGTTGGTCCCATTGTTGAGCCAACGTTAGCTCCAATTCTTTGATCTCTCACTAGGAAAGTAAAGCTTTGAGCTTGAGAAGCTTCAGCATTTGTTGGGCCATAAAACTCTGAAGGGTAAGCAGTGTTGTTAAACCAGATGAAAGTTGAAGCAATAAAACTTGCTACACAAATTCCACCAAGAGCGTAACTTAATAGACCTTCACCATTCCAGATAAAAGCTCTTCTTGCCCATCCAAAAGGTTTGGTAAAGATATGGAATATTCCTCCAATAATTGCAGTAATACCCACGTAAACATGTCCACCAACAATGTCTTCAATGGAGTTTACACCGATTATTGAACCAGCTCCTCCCCATGGAGATCTAAATAGATAACCAAGTATAACTCTTGGATCTAAGGTTGGGTTTACAAGTCTGACTTCACCACCACCAGGTGCCCAAGTGTCATATGCACCGCCAATAAAACACCAGTTTACTGACCACGCTAGTGCACCTACACCTAAAACAATCAAATGATATCCGAGGATATTTGTCATTTGATTTTTATCTCTCCAATCAGTTGAGAAAAATGGAAAGTCTTCTTCAAGTTTTTCTGGACCTGCTAATGAATGGTAAATACCACCAAAACCAAGTACAGCAGAAGCTATCAAGTGAACCACGCCTGCCTGGAAGAAAGGCATGATATCAGTAACTTCACCACCTGGGCCTATTCCATAGCCAAACATTGCAACGTGTGGCATACAGATTAAACCCTGCTCCCACATTGGTTTATCAAAAGTAAAATGATTAACCTCAAAGAGCATCATTGCTCCCGCCCAAAAGACTATTAGTCCAGAGTGAGCAATGTGAGCTCCTAATAAACGTCCAGATAAATTGATTAATCTAGCGTTGCCTACATACCAGGCATAACCAGTTTCCTCAATACTTTGGTTTGGAGCTCTTAGTAAATTATTAAAGGGCGTTTCCACGTGGAAGAACCTCCTCAGGGAATACAAAGTTTTCGTGTGGTTGATCCACAGAAGACATCCATGCTCGCATACCTTCGTTCAAAAGTATATTTTTTGTATAGAAAGTTTCAAATTCTGGATCTTCTGCTGCACGGATTTCTTGGCTTACGAAATCATAAGCTCTTAAGTTAAGTGCTAAGCCGACAATACCTATAGAAGATGTCCACATACCCATAACAGGTACAAATAGCATCAAGAAATGTAAGAAACGCTTGTTTGAGAAAGCAATACCGAAGATTTGACTCCAGAATCTATTCGCTGTAATCATTGAATAAGTTTCTTCTTCTTGAGTTGGGTCAAAAGCTCTAAATGTTGAACTTTGAACCTTACCATCTGTATAGATACTTGTATCTTCATACAAAGTATTTTGTACTGTAGCTCCATGGATAGCGCATAGTAGAGCACCTCCAAGAATTCCAGCAACACCCATCATGTGAAATGGATTTAAAGTAATATTGTGAAAACCTTGAATGAACAGGATGTAACGGAAGATTGCTGCAACACCAAATGAAGGTGCGAAGAACCAACTATGCTGTCCTAAAGGATAAATAAGGAAAATACTTGTGAATACTGCAATTACTGCTGAGAATGCTAAAGCGTTGTATGGTCTAATTCCAACAAGGCCAGCAATTTCAAACTGACGAAGCATAAAACCAATTAGGCCAAATACTCCATGTAATGCAACGAAGTTCCAAAGTCCACCAAGCTGTAGCCATCTTACGAAACTACCTTGGGCTTCAGGACCCCATAAAAATAGAAGACTGTGTCCCATGGCATCACCAGGGGTGCTTACAGCTGCTGTTAAAAAGTTACAACCTTCAAGGTATGAGCTTGCAACTCCGTGTGTGTACCAAGAGGTAACAAATGTTGTTCCGACAAACCAACCACCTATAGCAAGATATGCACAAGGAAGTAGTAGTAGTCCAGACCAACCAATAAATACAAAGCGGTCACGCTTCAACCAATCATCGAGGACATCAAACCATCCTCTTTGTGGGGCGCTACCAACTGCGATCGTCATGAGAAATCGTTTTTAGCTTCGGGATACGCAGTGACTGTAACAAAGATTGAGAGTAATGTGGGGAAATATTTGTATATCTGAAATGCCTTGTAAAGCTTTCCTGACTTTTTTATTAAAAATTAGGTAAGAATACTCCCTTAGTTTGTTAAATTATCTGAATTAGGCTCTAAAAAAAGATAAAAATGAATTCAGACCTCACGTCATTCGATAAAATCGAACAAAAAATTGGTGGATCAAGAAAAATTTCAAATTATATTATTGGAGGGATGTTGACTATAGGAGGTATTGGTTTTCTTTTGGCCTCAATATCTAGCTACACAGGAAGGGATTTATTACCTTTAGGAAATCCTTCAACTTTGTTGTTTATCCCTCAAGGAATAATAATGGGAGCATACGGAGTAATAGCTAATTTATTAAATTTTTACTTGTGGTATTTGGTTTACATAAACTTTGGTTCAGGAAGTAATTATTTTGATAAATCCTCAAAATCTGTAGAAATAAAAAGAAAGGGATTATTTAAAGATGTTGAAGTTAAATTAAATTTTGATGAAATTAAATCTGTTAAGTTGGATATAAGTGAGGGATTTAATCCTAGAAGAAGAATTGCTTTAGTATTAAAAGGTAGAAAAAAACCTCTCCCTTTAAGCGGTGCAGGTGAACTAAAACCACTGCTTCAGGTTGAAGAAGAAGGAGCTCGTCTAGCTAAATTTTTAGATGTTAATTTGGAGGGCCTAAAATAAAAAAAAAATATTTTTTAAAAACATTATCTTTTATACAGGCTTTGTTTTTGGTTCAAGCTTGTAGTTATAAAAGTAAGATTGATCCAAATTATTACTGCCAAAAACTTAAATTTAGTTGTATTCAGAGTAATAAAGTCGTTAACTTTAAAACTTCAAAAGGTGATTTTGCGGTAAAATTATTTGGTAAAGATAACCCAGTAACAGTATCAAATTTTCTGGAAAACATAGAGAATAATATTTATGTAAATCAAAATTTTTATAAAATAATAAACTATCCCCAAATAACATTTATACATGGCGGCGTTAATCCAGAAAATAAATCTTATATAGAACGACAACAAAACCTGAATAAGAAAAGTCCAACAATACCTTTAGAAATAAAATTCAAAGAAGAAGTAAAACCGAGATATAACTATCAAATAAAAAATCCTAGTGAAATAGTAAATTTAGTTAATACTTTTGAGAGTGGATCAATCGCTATGGCTAAAAGCGGTAAGGAAAAGTCTTCATCTACTGAATTTTTTTTTGTAACTACTAAGATCCCAGAACTAGATGGAAGATATTCGATTTTTGGAAAGATTATTAAAGGATTAGACGTACTCGAAAAAATAAATAAAGAAGACTACATTAAGGCAGTCCAGATTTCTAATTAAATTTCTAGAGAATATTTATTTATTTTCAACATTTCTGTATTTACTCCTGATGAGCGTTTAAGAGCTACCTTACCAGTCCTCGCTATTTCAAGGATGCCGTATGGCTCGAGTAATTTCTCTAGAGCAACTAACTTCCCAGGATCTCCAACTACCTCGAGAGTTAAGGCCATATCAGATACATCAACAACTTTTGCACGGAAGATCTGCACTATATCAAGGATATTACTCCTAGTATCTTCTTTCGATGAAACTTTTAGTAACATCAATTCCCTTTCAACAGCTGCGAGATTAGTAAAATCTACGACTCCCAGAACATTAAATAACTTATTAAGTTGCTTAGTCATTTGTTGAAGAGTTTCATCATCACCCTCTACTACCATTGTTAACCTTGAAATACCTTTAGATTCTGCAGGTCCTACTGCAAGGCTATCTATGTTGAATCCCCTTCTAGCGAAGAGACCTGAGATTCTACTCAAAGCTCCAGATTCATCTTCTACAAGAACTGATAATGTATGTTTCATATTTTAAAAGGTTTTTAAATCTCTAATCCATTCATAAGAAACTCTATTGAATACTGAAGGGTCTTCATCATGGATACAATGCCCTGAATTGGATATTATTTTTAATTTTACCCATCTATGGAAATTTGCAATCTTTTTACCAACAAACAAAGGTATGAAATTATCATTTTCGCCCCAAATTAATAAAAAAGGAACTTTTTTTGAGGCGCTAAGTTTTCTCAAAAGGTAAGAAGCTTTAAATTTTTCATCTCTAGAAGACATTCCAATACACATTGCTCTTAATGATCTAGCTGAAGTTCTCCTTAAAACTGGTTTTGTTACCAAATCTATTAGTTCGCGATCAATATTATCTTTTTTAAAATAGGCAGAATTTAGTCCCAGTTTAATAACACCTAATTTAGTTATTAAAAATAAAATAATCTCCAAAGGGAAAAACAAAAAAAATATCGTTGTGAATCTATCTTGAAATTTCTTAAATGATGATTTTTTTGTTATGGACTTTTTATTTTCTTGAATTTGATCTGGCAAAGGCGATGCAATAACTGTTGCAATCTGATCCTCTAATGAAACAGCACATGTTAAAGCAACTAGTGATCCAAGGGAATTGCCAATAAGAATTACTTTCCCAGAATTCTTTGGTCTTATTACCTGTGCAATAAAGTCTTTCACTTGATCACACCAAATCTCATTATTTAATTTTCCGATTTGTCTAATCCCAGGTTGATCTGAATCCCCAAATCCTATTAAATCCAAAGAATAAGAGGCAAAATTCTTTTTCGCAAAATACTCTAAATTGTTTCTCCAATGTTTTCGACTTGCTCCAAATCCATGGAGAAAGATAATTGGAATCTCATTTTCTTCGCCTGTAACACTCCAACAAATTTTAAAACCATTCCAATTCCAGTAATTAGGAATGTTTATATTTTTTTTAAAATTATTATCCATATATTCCAAAAATTTTCAAGATATTTGAATTATCTACATTTTTAACAAATAAATGTATTTTGAATGTAAATTATAGTAATCATTCAATTTTACTATGGCTAAAGAAATTTTTAGTATTGCAGCAGTTTTTTGGATACTGATACCAATAGGATTAGTTGGTGGTGCTTTGTTATTAAAGTTTCAGGGAGACTGATTCTCACGGATACATCACAATTTGAGTTATGGTCTTAAAGTTAAGTAAATCTTAAGTATGAAGATTCTTTTAGTAGGAGCAACAGGGACACTTGGTAGACAAATAGCAAAGCAAGCTATAGAAGAGGGACATGAAGTAAGATGCTTTGTAAGAAATCCAAGAAAAGCTTCCTTTCTACAAGAATGGGGTTGTGAGCTAACAAAAGGTAATTTATTAAATTCTTCTGATATCGAATATGCATTGCAAGATATTGAAGTAGTTATTGATGCAGCGACTAGTAGGCCAGATGATCCTAGAAGTATTTATGAAATTGATTGGGATGGAAAACTTAACTTATTCAATGCTTGCGAATCTTTAAACGTAAAAAGGGTAATATTCCTTTCTATCCTTCTAACAGAAAAGTTTAGAAATGTTCCTTTAATGGACATTAAATTTTGCACTGAAAAACTTCTTGAAAAATCTGATTTAGACTATACAATCTTCAAATGTGCAGCTTTTATGCAAGGAGTTATTGGTCAATTCGCAATCCCAATCTTGGATAGTCAAGCAGTGTGGATGAGTGGGACTCCAACTAAAATTGCTTATATGAATACGCAAGATATGGCGAAAGTTGTTGTAGCAGCAGTAAATAATCCAAAAACTCACAGAACATCATTGCCACTAGTAGGTCCCAAAGCATGGGATTCAAATGAAGTTATATCTTTATGTGAAAAATTTAGTGAAAAAAAAGCGAAAATTTTTAGAGTTTCCCCTTTCCTTATTAGTGTCACTCAAAAAGTAGTTTCCTTTTTCCAAGATTCTCTTAATGTTGCTGAGCGATTGGCTTTTGCTGAAGTAACTAGTAGTGGTGAATCATTAGATGCTGACATGAGCAAAACTTACGAAATATTGGAAGTTAAAAAAGAAGATATGACCTCACTAGAGAGTTATATAAAGGAGTATTATCAACAAATACTTAAAAGATTAAGGGAAATGGAAGCAGATCTTAATATTGAAGAAAAAAAGAGATTACCTTTTTAATATTGCAATTTTAGAATCAGATAGTATATTTGTACTATATTGAATATTATTGACCTATGTCTGTTTCTAAATCTAAAAACCTTGAACGAAAACTAGATAATTTTGCAAAAGAAGCAAAAAATGAATTGAATAATGTTTGCGGATCTTCATTATGGGAAAGCCTTGGGTTTGTTTTTTTTGATCAATTAGAAGATTCTGAAAAAATTGCGAAAGCAAATTTTTACTATGGACAACTTCAAATAATTAATGAAATTAAATTTTCAATTTGAATTGAATTGCATATTTTTACGCATGTAATTTTTTTAAAATCAATTTTGGCCAATCTTTTTCTGATAATATGTACTTAGTAAAAGATTAATTAATGATTGAAACTTCAGGTGTAATAGAAAAAGAGCAGGGGAATGGATTTTATTTGGTTACCTTAGAACAACCTGAAGGACATCAATGTTTATGTAGAGCTGCAGGTAAATTGACTAAATTTAGAATTAAATTATTAGCTGGAGACAAAGTTTTAGTTGAGATAAGTCCTTATGATCTTTCTAGAGGGAGGATAACTTATAGAGAGAGGAATGCAGGCAATGCTAAACCTACTACTAACAAAAATAATCCCAAAAGAAATAATAAATAAAAAGTTACTTTAGATAATATTTTTTATCTCTTCTTTAAACTCACTTCTTTGTTTAACACCTTGCCATTGTTTTTTTAATAATTTTTCTTTAAAAAGTTGAACTGTTGGTGTGCCATTAATACCAGCTTGTTTTGCAATATCTTGATCTTTATCAATATCTATTTCCACGCCAAGAACTGCACCATCAAGTTCTTTAATTACCCTTTTTAACTGCGGTTTTAAAACATGACATGGGCCGCAACTTGGAGAACTAAAAATTACTAAGATAGGTTTTTTACTCTCGTGATAAAGTTTCCTTAATGCATAACTGCCTTTTTGCCATTCAGAATTTGAATCGAAAGTATCTTCATTAACTTCTTCTTCATTAAAATCTGATGAATTAGGTTTTTTTTCTGGTTCTGGTGTTTCTCTGACTATAGTTTTTGCTAAGTTTTTCTCGGCTAGCCACCTTTCGGAAGCTAATGCTGCCATGCACCCAGTTCCTGCAGCGGTAACTCCTTGTCTCCACTCAGAATCGACAACGTCCCCTGCTGCGAAGATGCCTTCAATAGATGTTTCTGGCCTTCCTGATTTGCAAGCAATATATCCTTTATTATCTAAATCAATTTTGTTGCCTAAGAACTTCGTATTTGGTGTGTGCCCTATCGCGTAAAAAAGACCTTTTATATTGATTTCCCCTTTACCTTCTAGAGAGTGAATAGTTTCTATTTTCTCAAGCCATTCAGAGCCATCCGCTTTATTAACTTTTGTGTTCCAATGAATTTCTATCTTTGGATTAGCTTTTACTCTATCTACCATTGCTGCACTAGCCCTTAATTTTTCTGATCTAACAATCAAATGCACTTTGCTTCCATACTTTGTGAGATATGCTGCTTCTTCACATGCAGAGTCGCCCCCTCCAATAACAGCTAATTCTTCTCCTCTAAATTGTGGGGTTGCGCCATCACATATTGCACAAGCACTTATTCCTTTACTCCAGAATTTATCTTCATTTATAACTCCTAATCTATTTGCACTTGCTCCAGTTGCAATAATAATTGAGTTAGATTTTATAGTTCCTTCTAAAGTTTTTAATTCAAAGGGATGTGAATCAGTATTTATTGAGACAACATCACTTTCGTATAAATTGGTACCCCATCTTTCGGCTTGAGCTTTCATTAGATCCATTAATTCAGGACCAAGTACACCATCTGGAAAACCTGGATAATTCTCAACAAATGTTGTAGTCATTAATTGGCCACCAGGAATTCCACCAGAATTAAATCCTGTAACGAGCAATGGTTGAAGATTTGCTCTTGCTGCATAAATTGCAGCAGTATATCCAGCAGGACCTGAACCAATAATTACAACATTTTCTACATTTGAAGTGTTCTCTTTATTCTCCATTTATTTGCTAATTTCACTATTTATAATAATAAACTAACCCAAATAATGTAGGGCGGATTTCACTCGATAGATTTATTACTCAATCGTTGACTTTTTGATCTAATAACTTTTTTAATTCCTTTGGGAAGTTTAAAACAGAATCTTTTAAATTTTCGTTCTTTTCTCCAATATGTAATATCCACTCTCTAAATTCTTCTGCGATTGCATAACTGTCTTCATACCTTTCTAAAGTGTCCATTGCAGAAATTCTATTGGTTGCCCAACATGTCGCTATGTCGATCCTTTTTCTATTGAAATTGTCCATTCAAAGATTTAAGTTGTCTATAGATAAACACACCAGAGAGCTTATAAATTGTCTAATAAGTTACAA
>QCCU01000014.1 GCA_003278855.1 Prochlorococcus sp. AG-347-M23
TGCAAATAATCCACCAATCATCAATCTCTACAGGACAACTTATGGAACCAATATTTAGACTTCTTAAAGTACTTAATAGTATTGGATTTGGTAAATTTGCACTGATTGGACCAATTAGACCATTGCTGAATTTTTCTTTACCCTCAGAAAATTTTGAAGCCAAGTCTGCAAAAGAATCTCCATCTTCTGATAATTTAAAATATATTTCATTTGCCATATTTTTATCTTTTACTCTGATCAATTGATATGTAATGAGATCATACTTTGCTTGATTTTCTTGAAAAAAAATGAAAATTTGATCCTGAAAATTTTCCTGTAGCCATTTTATCCACAAATATTTTCTTATTATATGCTCTTTAAATTCGTCATTATTTTTTATTGCATTTAATGGGAAATTAATAATTTGTTTAGTTATTTCTTGATTAAAAATCTTAAACCAATTCTTTAGTATTATTTCCTCCTCTTCGTTATTATTTGGTAAGAAATCTTTGATTTTTTCAAAAATTATTGATTCTCTTATATAAAGATATAATAAACCTAATTCATTTAATTTACTTAAGCTAATTTTAGGTAGTACCTGAGTTTCAATTTTCAAGTTTTTGTTTAGCATTTTTCGATAATTAATTCAAAAATATTAATGTTATCTTCCTTAAAAATATAACTTATAGATCTAATTCTAATATTTAAGTGGACATTATTGAAAAATCTATCCTATTAAGTATTAATTATTACTTTTTCTGATAAATATCTTGAAATTTTTTTTAAAATTTTATTAATCTACATAGCTTTAAAACTTAAGGTGATTATGTTGCAAAATTGATAATCTAGAAAAAAAGAATTCCTAAACAATGCAGATTAAAAATAAAAACAAAATGCAAAATTTGTAGATCTTATTCTGTCTTAGAAAAATTTATAAATTGTTTTAAATAAATTCTGATATTTCAAAAATAATTAAATTAATTCTTAAGTTATCAATATATTTTATTTGGAAGATATTCACTTTAATCATCCTCTTATCAGCGAAATGATTTAAAAAATTAAGTTAGAAACAAATGAGTACTGACAAAACTAATATGAAGATCTAAAAATTTTTCTTCTGACATTTGAAGATAAGTGAGTTCTCTTTTTTTTAATGATAAAGCGCGGGTGCTACCCATGCACTAGGTCGCAGGTTCGAATCCTGTCATACTGAATCTCATACCCAATTAATAAAAAGGTTTCCCAGGCTTTGTTTTTTATTATTTAAATTCTGTTGTCCTCAATTATTGTGGACAAATATTAATTTATTTGTCGCGACAAACCTCCTAGTGGTTAGCAAAAATATGATATAGCTTGATAATCTAGTGCTGAACTATGGCTGTTAAACGATTTGGTGACAATTATTGGATTTGTTCCTATCCACTGGCCTGAAAAAGATAAAAATTTTCATTGATAAATACCTTTTTAACCTATTTAGCCTTTTTTTTTTTTAAGATAGGTACGAATTAAATCTACAAAAAATGAGTAAATTTAAGGATAATTTTTCAAGCGAAAGCTTTTACCCAGACAGTAATTATTATCTTGACAAGGACAACACTCCTAAGAAGGAAACAATTTCAGAAGATCAAAAATCCAATATGGGGGAATTTTTTGAATGGCCAAATACCTATTGGTTTATTGCTGAAAGAACGAATGGAAGACTTGCGATGATAGGTTTCATGGCTGTCATTATCAACTACACCTTATTTGGATGGATAGCTTATCCAATCCTCTAAATGAGTAATTCTAATTTTGACAAAAATGGTGTAGATAAATATGGAACACATTGGCTTCAATATACTGCGTTTGTTGTAACTGCATTTGCTATTTATTTTTGCTGGGCATTTTTCAATGATGCTAATTTCCACCATTTCGTTGAAAAAATGTTCAAGTTCTGGAATTGTAATGGATATAACCCATTAAGTTATTGCCTCATGCGGTGGAAATTAAACTTTTATCCTTAAAAAAGTAATGGCTAGGTCTTATTAGTTGGTTAATTCAAATAGATCAAGGGTAAAAAGGTATCTCAAAAATACAAAAAATAAAGATCCATTTTTAAATATGTGTTTTTTTATTCTGGGAAGGTTACTTCTTAATAGGGCTTAATAGTTCAAAGAACCACCTATCATGCAATCCGAGAAGAATTAAAGAAAGATGGAGCTAGAGAAGAATGAAAAAAATCAATTGTTCAGGCTTGGAGAAGAACCGAGGCAGATGACCAAAAAACAGAGCTAGGGCCATTAATCCTTAACTTTAATAGTCAGTCAAATAATACTCAATTACTAAATAATGGCGTTGCTAGTAGTAAGCCTTTCATACTATTTAAGTTATTTTTACCAAAGTCGAAAAATATAACTCTTGCATTTTTGCTAACCAATTAACTTTAACTTCCAAGTTACTTTTATTGATTTTTGATTAGTCATGTGTTTTTGAAGATTTTTCGAGTAATTTATTTAATTTTAGGAGTTCCTCTTTACTAAGTTCTCTATATTCTCCTGTTGGAACATCTAACTTAATATTCATAATTCTTACACGCTTTAATGATCTTACTCTATATCCTAAGACCTCACACATTCTTCTAATCTGTCGGTTAAGTCCCTGTGTGAGTATTATTTTAAAATTTCTTGGACCCAATTGTTCTACGAAACAATTTTTAGTTTTTGTGTCTAATATTTCAACTCCATTGCTCATGCTTTTAATAAAGTCGCTATTAATCGGACGATTAACTTTTACAATATATTCTTTTTCATGATTATTTCTTGCTCTGAGTATTTTATTTACGATATCTCCATCATTAGTTAAAAAAATCAATCCCTCACTGAGCTTATCTAATCTTCCGATAGGGAAAATTCTTTTAGGATATTTAATGAAATCTACGACATTATTGGGTTCTACTTTTCTATCTGTTGTGCAAACAATTCCTACAGGTTTATTAAAGGCTAAGTAAATATTTTTTTGTATCTTTAATTTTTCTATTCTTTGACCTTTAACTTCTACTTGATCACTATCTTCTACTTTGGTTCCAATTTCTGGAATTTTGCCATTAATGGTTACCTTTCCTTCTAGGATTAATCTATCTGCTTCTCTTCTAGAACAATAACCGACTTCACTTAAATATTTATTTATTCTGATAGCCATTTTGGATGTTTCATTTTTATCTGAACTAAATAAAAGAATTTACTAATCTCCTTATATTTTAGATCCGCTGTCAATTTCAGTTAGTGATCTCATTATTGAATTACAGATTATTTTCATCAGTAATTTAAACCATACATATCTTTCTCTTTTTTAATTCCAATTTTTTTCAATTTTCCTCCAGCCCTTAGAAAGTAATCTTTCATAAATTTCTCTAGCTAAATCTATTTCAACAGAAACTGTATTTGTCATTACTGGTGGATTATTTCCTAAGTCTCCCACTATTTTTCCAGTATCTATAAACATATACTCAAAAACTCCATCAACGCTCTTATCGTTTTTCATAAATCTTTTAACTTCTGACCTATTTAAATTAATCAACCAATAAGATTTAGCCATCAATTTAACCTTGGATTTAGTAAGCTTTCCATTTAAAACAAACTCATTTGATCAGTTTCTTTTTTCTTTAAATCTTCTAATAGCCAATCTTCAGGTGACCAACCCATAGTGATTGGAAATAATCCTTTTAATTCATCTGCATCTTTAACTTGCTCTGTCCATTGTTCTTCATATCCATTAGGAACGATTACAGGCATGCGGTGATGAAAAGGTTTAATTAAAGCATTTGGTTTAGTCGTTAAAACGCAGCAACTCTCAAGTTCTGCTCCATCTGGTGAGGTCCACTTACTCCAAATTCCTCCCAACCAAAAAGTCTCATAATTTGTCTTTCGAACAAGATATTTTTTTTCAAAAAAACCACTCGCAGGTATTAGGCATCTTTTATGTTTCCAACTTCCACTAAATAATCTTTTTTCTTCTATGGTTTCTGATCTTGCATTAAATGGTCTTGGTCTCACTTTATCAAATGGGTCTTTCGCCCACGGAGAAATAAAGCCCCATGTCATAAAAGTAGTTTTAATTCTTCCTTCGTTTTTAATTACAAGCACAGGATCATTAGGTCTTATTAGATTTTGAGTCTTGTATTTAGAATCAAGTCCAATTGGATAGTCTTGTTTCAAAATCTTTGGCAACTTCTCAAATTTAGTTTTAAGCTCAAATCTTCCGCACATTGATTTTTGAAATATTTTTAAAACTCACTTAAAAAAAACAGCAAATTTTCCTTATTTTAGATCTACTTTCAGTTTTCTCAAATAAAAAAACAAATTTTTGATCGTAGAAAATTTTAATCTAAATAATTAAAAGAAAATATAGAAATTGAAAAGCTTCCTCAAATTTAATTTGAATGTTTCAAAATTAAATCATGACAGATCCAATTCTCTATTTATCTATGTTACTAGGACTTGGAGGAGTCCTTGTATTAATCTCTTCGTTTCATGATGATGACGATGGTGATGATGATGGAGAAAAATATATTTATAATCTTGAAGTAACTAACTTAGCGAGATGATTGATATTTTTATAAAATTATAGTTTTTGATGAAAATTGCTTGCTGAAACAGACCGCTTTTAAATTTAAGGTTATACGGGAGTAACGGAATTATTGCCCTAATTTTCAAGCACAACCGGTTATTATATTCATTTTTAAATTAAGTTGTTGGTCCTCTATCCGTATATGTTTGTGCCTTAAACCGTACTTCTTTATTAGTCGGTTGATAAGGATCCCTAGTTAGAACTTAGTTGTTACAGCAATAAATAAAATGCCTTCAACACCGATCAAATCTTGTAATAAATATGTGTTGAGTTACAAAGATTCATCAAATAAAACACATGAAGTTGGCTTCTACGCACGCGATGCATACGATTGCCTAATGCTTGCGAGGGAATTCAACTCTTACGTACAAGACAATCCAGGATCTGTAATCAGAATCCAACAAAAATTTTGAGGGAATTAATTATGAATTTAAATAAATCACCATTCGCAATTCAAGATAAAAATGCAAGAGATCTTGATAATACAAAAGATTATCCAACAATTGCAGATTTAATTAGAGAACAGAAAGTTCCACAAGATGTCGGAAATACTGTTCACCATCGTAGAGATTTAGACTCCCTCGGTTAGTTTACGAGAATGGCTATTTACTAATTTTAAAAAATTAACGATTTGATTACGCGATTTACCGTTCATTCATAAGATAATATTTTCTTCCTCAAGTTTTTTTTTAAGCTCTACAGGCATATAAGCAATATCTTTTTTTATTGCATTAATAGCATCTCTATACTTTTCAGGTTCAGCTAAAAGCATTTTTATTAAATTGTATTGACTTTCAATTTCTTCAGAAGAAAATTTTCCCATAAAAAATATTTACTACCCTTTTATATTAAATCAACAGTCAAACACACAAAATATTGACTATTAGTTAGAGGCTGCTGCAATTTCTTTATGGACGGAAAGAAATTCTTTATCCGTTAGAACTGGTGTAACTTCAATTTCTACGCCAAAATTATCGACCCAGATACTACTCCATTTCCAAATGTTTTGGTGGTTTGAAGATTCAACTATTGCCCAACCATTAGCTCCTTCAGGATTTAGGACTCTATTAAGAACTTTAAACCCATCAAATTCATCACCTTCGCATCCTCCTTCAACAAAACCCGCAAAAGCTTCGGCCCCTTGCATATGACTTTCTTGATCTGGGAATTGCCAGTGTACGATGTAAGTTTGCATGAATAAAATTATTTTTTTTAATTATTAATTATCGAATTTAAAAATTAAATAAAAAGTCTTTAAACACTAATTAAAAAGGGCTTTAGTCTAGAAGTAAAAAATAGCAAAAAAAAAGACTCTTACGAGCCTAGGTGATGGGGACTCCTATAATGACAAATTAAAGAGAAACAAACAACCCCATCAATAGGTAATTTTAAATACTTACAAACACCATATGTAGTGCTAAGATTTTAAAAAGGCTGGGTGATGGGGATTATCCCGCTTTTTGATTGGGGCGAAGCTAACGCCCTTTTTTTTGGAAAAATTTACTTTAATCAATAAAGCCAGATCGAGGATTAAAGTATTTGAACCTTTTGAAGATAATCTTAAGAACTCTTCTATGGTTAATGCAATTTTAATCTCTTATGGGTGTGTTTTTAAGCGATCAAGTAAGCCTATTATGAAAGGCTCTAGGGTTGAATCTATCGAAGAAGCGAGAAACGAATATAAAAAACTATTAGAGGAAGGTTGGGAAAAAACTTATAGATTCAATAGTTTTTTTAAAAAAAATGGTGAATAGGTACTTTACCTAAAATTTGACATTATTAAAAATTAATTGCTAGATAAGCTTCAGAATGGAAGAAGGAACATGAAAAAAGACATTTATTCAAATATGAAAGATTCAGATGCTTTGGAAAGTTTTTTTGAATGTATAACTTCTTGTAGCATCAATAGTGAGGGAGTAGATTGCACAACAGCATGTTATGTAAAACACTTAGAACCAAGTAATATCGATTACCCCTTAAAATTTTTATAAGCAAAGCTTATTTATAATTGTTATATTTCACTGATGTTGTTTCCACCTCCTCAAGTTATTTTTGGTCTATTGCTTTTATCTATAGCAGTAGTTCTAATCTGGGATATTAGATACAATCCTTTTGGAGAAGACGAAGACGGAATTTAATTTTCAACTAGGAAGCTGATTTGTAGTTGGTGCGTGAAATTGCCTTTTTTTTCTTTTTAGTCTTTTATAAGCGACTAAAGAGCCTAATAATAACAATGTAATAGCTATTGAGTTAATCATATAAAGTAGTTTTATATATATATAAACAAATATGTTCTAAATATCAATGACTAAATTTATTTTTTCAAAAAGTGATTTTTTTTGGACTAATTTTTAATATTTAGCTCTGATACTAGGTACCCCAAAAAACCAAGAGAAAATACTTATCTGATCAAAAGTAATTTCTATGCAATAAGAATAAATCACTTTTTCTTATTTCTCATTTGATATTGCAGAACAGCTTTTAGATGTTGTACTTCTTTTTCTAAAGTCTCAATTCTTTTTTCTAGTTCTTCATTAGTTGCCATATTTTTGAGAGATAAATTCCTTGATATTTATGATATTAAAAAAGTAACTTTTTACCCGTGAAAATTTCAAATAAGTATTAGAGCCTATTGATGTGGATAATTTCCCTAGATAAATTATGCAGAGTATAAATTTAGGGGTAATTTATGAGTGGAGATTATGAGACGCTAGAAATCAATCAACCTAAAATTAGATATTTTCAGAAAAGAACCGAAAATAATACAAAATGGTTAGATGAATTAATCAACCAAATTGAAGATATGAAAAACAATATATCCAAATCTGCTTAATGACTGAAAAAGAGTTGAAGGAATTAGAGAAAGTTGCAAAAGAAAATGGATATAATGATGAGCTAAAAGATATATATTTAAGGGAAGTTATTGACAGAAATAAAGAATACGAATGAGATCTAATTTTCGACCAAATATTCGACTTGTTACAAACATTCTTTTAGTTATTGGTACTTTTGCAATCGCTTTGAAGATTACTCCAGTAGCAGAGATATATCTGGAAAAAAATTTATGTATTAAATATTTAAAACATTAAATAGATCGAGACAAACTCATCAAAAGACTAAAAATAGTTAAACAAGCAAATCCATCTAGTATTTGTGACTCTATCCTGAAAAGTTAAAAATGAAGATTAAGTCATTTACCCCCTTAATTGCAGTCTTTGGTACTTCATTTCTGATAACCATTACATTGCTTAAAAGTTTCCAAATTTTTATGGGGATATCAATTTGTCTTTTAGCGATGCTCAAGCTTATGGATATTGAAGCTTTTGGAACAAGTTATAAGAAATATGATTTAATATCTTCTAAATTTACTAAATTTAATGGCTGGATATATATTTATCCTTTTTGCGAATTATTAATTGGAATAAGTTTTCTTAATTCTTCTCCGCCCTATTTAATTATTTTTATTGCCCTAATTTTAGGCATTTCTGGAATGAATTCAGTATTTAAGGCTGTTTATTTTGATAAATTAAAATTAAATTGTGCATGTATTGGTGGATATGCAAAAACTCCTTTGGGAATTATTAGTTTTATCGAAAATCTTTAATGGCAATTATGAGTGTCTTAATTTTAATTAAATAGCGATTTAATAAATTTTCATTTATGGTTAACTTGCATATTAAATTTAATCGTAGTAATTAGTATGGCATTTAATAAAATATTTATGAAAAGAGGACTTTTAAATTATCTAATTTTTTCTGGAATTCTTTTTACAAATACAATTTATCCAAATAAGAGTATTGCTTTAACTCAAGAAAATATAGATATCCCAAAAGTTGTTTCTTACAGATCAGCATTATGTGGTTGTTGCAAAAAATGGATAAATCATTTAAGAAAAAATGGATTTGAAGTTGTTGATAATATAGTTGAGAATGTTTCAGTAATTAAAAACCAATATCAAATTCCCAATAATCTGAGATCATGTCACTCTGCTCAAATAGCTAACTATACGATTGAAGGACATGTCCCGATTGAATCAATCAAAAAACTATTTAGAGAAAAACCAAATATCAATGGGATAGCAGTGCCTGGCATGCCACTTGGCTCTCCAGGGATGGAAAAGCATTCTCACGAATCGCACTCTCATGATTATGAGAACTACAAAGTAGTTTCATTTAGTAAAACTGGCAAAACAAAAATATTTGATAAAATCTCGCCTTAATACAAATACTTATTTGAAAAAATGGATATTTTTCTTAGAAATTTTAAATTTGTTATTTTTTTATTTTCCTTATCTCTAAATTTCAATAGCTATTCGCATGCACATATGAGGGGTACATTTCTTTCTGAAGAGGATGCTGAAAATAGATCTTTAGAACTTGGTTGCGAAGGAATACATAAGAATCAAGATAAATGGATGCCATGCAAAAACGAAAAAGAATTACATATCTATTTGAGGAAATAAATGGAAAAATTAAAAACAAATCAAAGAAAAATTCACAGAAAAATAACCGCAATTTCAGCAATCCCCTTACTAATTACTATTGTATCTGGGACTATTTATAGTATTCTTCAGCCATTTGGAGTGGATGCTTTTTGGTTAATAAAATGGCATACAGGTAATTTTGGCATTATTAATTTGCAACCTTTTTACTCGATATTTCTTGGTATAGCTTCAATAACCTCAATAATATCAGGCGTTAAACTTTTACAAAAAAAATCTTAGATATATTCTAAGCCAAGCCAAAATCTAACTAATTAATACTATTTGCGCCTCCACTTACTAAGAAAATTATCGCTCCTAATGCCATTGTTGCCACACCCATGTAAGGGTATTTCTTAATTCTTGATTTAATAATTGGAAGCCATGAAAAGTATCTATCAGATTTGTTTAATTCATTTTTTTGTCTAGGTGGTAATCCTAGTTCTTCTCTTCTTTTGGCTTCGCCCATAATCCTAAATTTGTTTATGTATCAATATTAAAAATTATGTTCTAGACCTGCGAGTTAACTTTATTAAAAACAGAGTTCCTTTATAGATAAAGAAATTATTTAAAATTTATTTAGCCTTCTTTAAATATAGATTCTTTGTATTGGCCTGATCTGATGTAAATAATAAAATCAAGATAGTTCCAACGAGAAATGAAAAAATCATTGTCAAACCAACAACTTCAACCATTTCACTAGGCAGATAATTTAGAAACATAATCAATAGATCTCTCTTATTTTAAACTTAGCAATTGTATTTTTTATGTAAAGTAAGTAATCCTCCTTAAATTTCGAAAAGAACTTTCTGAGACTTTTTAATCTTAAATTATTTTTATTTGCGGGATAAATCTAGTTCTAGCCGATCACAATTTTTTACTTAGCTATTCCTATTTTCTTAAGCAAATTGAGGTAGGGTAAGGCCCAATTACCAAAGGTAAAAGAGATTGTCGTATTTTTTGTAGTTGGTAATAATGTTTTAGAACGTGAAGAGGCTAATTTAGAAAATATCTTAATAGTCTCTGCTTCTAGATTATCCATATGCAATTTTTTTTGAACACCTCTATCTTTCTTTTGGGGCAAATAATTTTCTATAAACCATAAAATTTGATCTAAATTTGATTTATTGGGTGAGGTTTTAATTTGTTTATTTTTCTTTTTAAACATATTTATTAACCTCTTAATTACTGAATTAAATTTGCCATTTATATAAATTAAATCAATAGTAAAAGCATCAAAATTATATTCTTTTTAATAATCAATAATCGAAAAAATAAATTAATAATTAGATTGTTTGTATAAAAAAAAGAGAGGGATAAACCCCCTCTTAATTGATCAGTTTCAAAAAAGAATTTAATTTTTTGAGTCTTTCAATTTCATTTCTTTTTGTGTTTTCCTGATTCTTTCTTCAAAGACGAATCTTCTGTATGGAGTAACTTCTCCACTTTTAGTTGCCAAAAGTTGGGCTTCATATAGCCTGTTGGCTCTTTTGATTTTTTCTCTTATTTGTAAGAGGTTATTCATGATCTTTTGCAGTTAATGAGAATCCCGTTCCCTACTCCCATATCATGCGTCCAGAGATATAAACTTGGATGAACGTTAATGAACGATAACATCTTCAAAAAAATTCCGCGAGAGTAATTTTTACTAAATTTTTCTCAAAAAAATAAATCTTGAATAGATAGTATAAATAAGGTTTTAATATTTCTTGAATTTAGGATAAGAAAATCGTTTGCGACCCATCATTATTATCCTGAATCACTATTTTTTTATTTGGAAAAATATCTAATAATATTCTTTTTAAAGTTGAATTATCTGAAGGAATTATATTACTCATATTTTTTGAATTAATTTTCCAATTTTCATCTACAAATAGTTCTTTATCATCACCTTTTTTATTCTCCAGTGATGTCTTATTTAGAATCTTAAGTAAAAGTTCTGAATCATAATCTTTAAATTCTTCAGGGCGCTCTTTTAAATTTTCAATCATCATTTTAAAATCTAACATTTCTAAATCTTGCATGAGGAATTTGCAGAATACAAGGTATTAATTACCTAAAAATTTCTCTCAAGATAAAAAATACGGATGCAATTAATATAATTTTTCTTTAGAAAATTCAATTCCAAAATAGCTAAAAAATGATATTTAAAAAGATTAATTAATCATTTACACCATTTATTTACTTGTTAAGTTGCAATTAAGGTATTCAGAAAAGATGCCAAGAGTAATTAACAAAAAAATTAGACTTTTAAGATGGTTAAACTCAGGTATGATACTACCGTTTATCATTATGGCTGCATCCTCATCAATCATTCTTTATGGTGTTTTATTTATCCTAATAAAATAGTTTTCTAACTTAAGCAGCTAAATTTTCCTCAGATTTAGACATAATCATTGCAGCTTTTTTTAATAAACTAACTACTTCTTTTCTTCCAACTGCATTATCAGCTTGACAAATTATTTCATCATATTTTTTATTAATTTTTTTCATGAATATTTTTAATTTAATCTAAAATTACAACACCATATGATGGTGTCAATCGTAAATAATTCTCTTATATTATTTCTTTGATTATTTTTTCACAATAAAAATTGCTCTTTTATTATCCTTCAAGTTTTTTTTAATTGATGATCACAAAAAATCATAAATATAAAATTAATAATCCTTTTAATTAAGCTATATTGAAGGATTTAAAAACATAAAATAAACCTCCGATTAGGATCAATATTGCAGCTCCATAAAAAAGAAAAGGGATAATTGGATATTTATACAATGTAGACCTTACTTTTTGTTGTATAGCTTTTTTATCAAGTTGAGGTAACTTGATATCTTCAGTTTTTTCTCTAGGGGGAATACCTAAATTTTTTCTTCTCTTTGCCTCTCCCATAATCAATCCTAAGGTATTCTCATACATTTTAAATAATTGTTATCAGCTAAATCTAAAATTTGATTCCATTCTTCATGAGATGTTTCCAAATTATTATTAAAATCTTTTTCGAATTTAATAATACATCTTTTTTCTATATTTTCTGGAGAATTATAATTTCTTAAAAAAGAAACACTCAAATAAGATAATGATGAAAAAACTATAATTATTTTTGCCATTCTAAAATTATTCATATCTTTGATATTGCCTTAGAAATAAAAAAGTTACTTGTTTGTTTTATAATTAATTTAATATTTTAAAAACAATTATCAAATGATTAATTCGGTAGATTTTAAACATTTGCCTATTCAGGATTTGGTTGTTTCAGGGTTAATAATCTTTATAATGTCGACCATTATTGCAAATATTTATGACCCATTATTAGGAGTAACTTATGCATTTGGGAATATACTTATTCTTACTTTTTTGAGCTGGTTATACAAAGAAACTTGGAGTGATCCAAGGAAATAAATCTAATTAAGACAAAAGATAAATAAAACTACTTCTGTATTTTTAATTTTGAAGAATACTTTAAATTAACAATATACGTTGCAAGAAGAGAAAGTATCAAAAAAAATAATAAGCTTTCCAAGGTAGATTGGGGCATAACCATGAGTAGTACCAAAAATGATATATCTTTAGAGAAACGAATTCTGAAGAAAAATCAACCCTTTCATTATTTTTTATTCTTAAACTTATAAAATTAATTTGTCTTATAAAATCTTTGAGATTTAAATTGATTTTAATTTAAAAAATATTTTTCTGCCCTCCTAAAGGCTTTTATTGCGCCTTTATAATCAAGACTTTTTAATTTTTCCTTACTTTTTTGTTCCAGCATTTTTACTATTTCATTTCTCTTTATTTCATCAATTTTCAGCTTATGATCAAATATAAGATCAAATTTTGAGGAATACAATCTAGATAATTCTTCTCTATATTTTTCAATAATTTTTTCATCACAAGATTTGGATCTCAATATTGCATTAGCCTTCATTTTGTCATCTATTGCCCCTTTAAAGTTTCCTAGTTTAAATTTCTTTTCACTTGATCTGGTTAGCTTAATAATATTTCCTAAAATCAATTCATTAGAATCTTTCATTTATTTATCTGACCCTAAGTTAAATGCTATCAGAATAAAGAAAAATAAACTTATTTTTTTAATAATCAAATAATTAAATAGTTAACCAATAACAAGTCCTTTTTCAAGAAGTAAATCGAAAACCTCCACACTTTTCGTTTTCCCAAATTTGGGGGGCTTATGTAAATCTAATATTTCAGCAAGGCACATAATCCAATAAGTATCTTTTTTTAAAGATAGACCTTCGCATATATGGGTGGGGGCTGATTTAAAACAGCCAAAATCTGTTGATATATTAATGTTCATGATTTGAGTTTCAAGTTCCAGACTTAAAAGTTCTATTTCTTGTTCAGAAAGGGATGTCCCAAAAGAATATGATTCAATTAAAAGTTGATAATTCATAAAAGATTTATTTTTCAAGAAATCCATCGAGTTATTTTTGTACCCGCATAAATATGCCCTGAAGCTTCAACAATAGGTTTTGTTTCAGGATTCATAAAAATATCGTATAGAACATTTTCTGGTCCTTGAAAAATTACAGTTGCCCTTTGAGGATCATCTAATGATTTACCAATATAAAATGTTTTAACTCCCATTTCTTTAAACATCGACTGCTGTTCCTCAGCATTCATATGAGATTCATATTGTTCGAACGTATTACTTAGTTGAAAATCTAGAATAGTCGTTTCAATGGTCATGGTAGTAATAAGATGTTTTTTAGATTTTAAATCTTTTTCCAAAAAAAAATAATTGAATAAAGATTAGTTTTTATTAAGCAATGTATTAACTAATTATTATTTATGGGTTATAAATCAACTATAAAAAACAGATTTTAATTTTGGACTCAAAAATTTCTCCAAGAGAACAATGGACTAGTAAGTTGGGATTCATTCTTGCGGCTGCTGGTAGCGCAGTAGGTCTTGGTAACCTTTGGGGTTTTGCCTACAGAGCCTCTCAAGGGGGAGGTGCTGCTTTTGTACTTTTATACATACTAATCGTTTTAATTGTATGCCTTCCGGTATTTGTTGCTGAAATGGCTTTAGGAAGAAACGCTACTGCCAGCACATTGCTTGCACCAGTAAAGTTAGCGGGAAAAAATTGGTATCCATTAGGAATTCTTTTCTTTATAGCTCCCTTGGGAATAGCATCATATTATTCAGTCATAATGGGGTGGACCGCAGATACCTTGTTCCATTCATTATTTTTTGGATTACCAAAAAATTTAAGTGAAGCAGAAGCTTTCTTTGGCTCAATTAGTAGTGGTAGCAGTGTTTTATTGGGGCACCTATTAAGTCTTGTTCTTACAGCCATAATAGTTTCATCAGGGATAAAAAAAGGAATCGAAAAGGTGACACGATTCTTTATGCCTATACTTTTTATAATCCTTCTATCCCTAGCAATCTGGGCCACTTCACTTTCAGGCGCATGGGAAGGATACAAAACATTTTTGTTTAAGTTTGACTTTGATGAATTGAGGAACCCTCAAACAATAAGAAATGCTTTTACACAAGCTTTCTTTTCTTTAAGTTTAGGAATTGGAGTTATGGTGACTTATGCTTCCTATTTAAATAAAAAGAGTAATCTTCCAAAACTAAGTATTGGAGTTGCATCATTGGATACTTTGGTGGGTCTTATGGCAGGACTTATTACTTTTCCTATTGTTTTAACATTTGGTTTAAGTGATGCTATTTCTGAATCAACAGTTGGTGCATTATTTATATCAATTCCTACGGGCCTTGGTTCATATGGATCGGTTGGAAGAATTGTAGCTATTGCATTTTTTGCACTAGCTTATATTGCAGCAATAACTTCCTCTGTTTCATTATTGGAAGTTCCAGTTTCATCTTTAATGGATAAATTTGGTTTTAAAAGAGAAAAATCTGTTTGGCTAATAACTATTTTCCTATTTTTAGCAGGCATTCCTTCTGCATTGAACTTAAACATTCTTGGAACTATTGATTCGATTTTTGGAGGAGTATTACTTATCTTTGGTGGATTCTTGGTTACTTTCTTTATGGGATGGGTAGTACCTGGAAAGTTTAATGAAGAACTTAGTGATTCAAAAGTAGGAATCAAAACTACACGTTATTTGAAATTCATGACAAGATGGGTTGCGCCCCCAATTATTGGTTTTGGACTATTTATTAGTGTGTTTGATTTGCTGAAAGGTTGGGTAAGTTAAAAATATATTAAAAACAATAATGTATAAAATTAAATAAATTTTCTGCAATATAGTGCAAAAATAGGGGGAGAGGTTCAAGACAAAAAAAGATAAAATAGTTTAACTTTTTCGCATTATTTTTGAGCAAACTCAAAAAAATACTAGTCAATAATTAAGTATTTGCAATGGTTCTTGTTTAAAAAATTAATGTGTTGGAGAAGTTCTTTTTTTATTTTTTAAAAGTCCAAATGTTTTTTTCAAAAAATGTCTTAGTTCAAACTCTTTTTTTAATTAAGTATTAAATTTCAACTTATATTTTAATCTCAAACATATTGGTAAAAAACATCCCTAATAGAATCTATATAAGATACATTTAGGTGTTTAATTTAAAGAAATTGGAACGCCTACAAGAATAAATAACAAATTTGATGTCAACCAAATCTGATTCATTAAAAGGAAAGCTTACAGAAAATTTTTCTGAATTTTCTCAACTATCTGACTATTCTTTTATGAATTCTCTTAAAGCAGATCCTCAATCAACAAAAGATGGAAATGATCATAAGCCGCGTTCAGTATATTCAGGTCATTACGTACCAGTTATTCCAACTGCTATTCCAGAATCAGAATATATTTCCCATAGCAAGAAACTTTTTAAAGAACTAAATCTAAGCTCAGATCTTATTAAAGACAAGAATTTTTGTCGTTTTTTCTCAGGTGATATTTCTGTTGCTAATTATCCAATGAGTCCTGTTGGTTGGGCAACAGGTTATGCATTATCAATTTATGGGACTGAATATACTCAACAATGTCCCTTTGGTACAGGCAATGGTTATGGCGATGGCAGAGCAATTTCTGTTTTTGAAGGTTTATTCAATGGGAAAAGAATGGAAATGCAACTTAAAGGAGGAGGTCCAACTCCCTATTGTCGTGGAGCAGATGGTAGAGCTGTCTTAAGGTCTAGCGTACGAGAATTTCTCGCACAGGAATTAATGAATGCCTTGGGAATCCCTACTTCAAGATCTTTAACACTTTATGTCTCACGTTCAGAAATAGTTAGAAGACCGTGGTATTCCAAAGGGTCCAGATATTTTGAACCTGATATCATGATTGATAATCAAGCGGCAATTACTACGAGAGTCGCTCCATCTTTTTTACGTGTAGGCCAGATTGAACTTTTTGCAAGACGAGTTCGTAATAATGCGCATGATGAGGCTCTCAATGAACTAAAGATGATAGTTCAACATCTAATTGATAGAAATTATAAAGATGAAATTGAATATGAGATTTCAATTGAAAGTAAAGTAATAAAACTGGCTTCTTTATACAGATCAAGACTTATATCACTCATAGCCAACTGGATGAGAGTTGGTTATTGCCAGGGTAATTTCAATAGTGATAATTGTGCTGCTGGTGGTTATACCTTGGATTATGGCCCCTTTGGATTCTGTGAATTATTTGATCCAAGATTTCAACCATGGACAGGTGGAGGTGAACATTTCTCATTTTTTAACCAGCCTTCTGCAGCGGCAATCAACTTTAAAACATTCTGTTCATCTCTTAGTCCGTTACTTTCAAGAAGCAAACAAGATCAAGAAAAGTTAGATCAAATCGAAAAGGATTTTTCTGAATTAATGAATAAGGAATTGATGAAAATGTGGGCAAACAAGCTTGGTTTGGAACATTACAACGAAGCTCTAATCAATAATTTTTTTAATCTCATGGTCATTTCAAAAGCAGACTATACAATTTTGTTCCGCAAACTCTCTGAAATCCCTGATAACTTAGATTCTTTAAAAGACTGTTTCTATCTACCAATTAATGACGAGCTCAATAATAGGTGGGAAGTATGGCTTCAAAACTGGCAATCAATCTTGAAGAAAGATGGAAATATTAAAGCGAAATCAGCATCAATGAAATCCCTTAATCCAGTCTATACTTGGCGCGAATGGATGGTCGTTCCCGCATATGAAGAAGCTGAAAAAGGAAATTACAAAAAAATAAAAGAGTTACAGGATGTCTTTAGCAATCCATATATAGAACAATCCCCAGAAATAGATCAAAAATATAATCGACTAAAGCCAAGCCAGTATTTTAACTATGGAGGAGTATCTCACTACAGCTGTTCTTCATAAAAGTTTAATCCTCATACTGATAGAACAACTTTGAGAAAAATCTTATTTATTTTTGGCCGTAGGCATTCCAACTACTGATACAACTCCCACGTGAAGTATGGCAGGCTTCTTCCCAACACTTTTCACATAGTGGGGGGCCCCATTATTACTCTCTATAAATGCATCACCTGCTTTAAAGAAATTAATTTCTTCACCCCTCACATGCTTTAATCTTCCTCTAGTGACATGAATCAACATTGGGGAAGGATGAGTATGAATTGGAGTTTTCAAGCCAACTGGAATTTTTACTTTTAAGAGTCTTAATTCAGGCTTACCCTCGAGATAATTAAAATTTTTACCACTTAGTCCTTTTGAACTTTGAATAATAGGTATAACTTCAATCTTTTCTTCTGCAACAGAAGGTTTTGGTAAAGCTAAAGTCCCAATAAAAAGGAAGCAAACTGGAATAATTTTTTTTAATTTCATTAGATATTTGAGTTTCACTAATAATAGGTAGTTTGCAAAAATAATAAACTAATTTATTTTTTATATAACTTTTCTAATTGCTTAATTTCCTCTCTTAAATCCTTACCTCTATTATTTAATTTATTATTCTTAATAACTATTGGGATAATCCACCATGCTTGAAGACCTAAAAAGATAAATACTAGGATCAATAATTCAAAAGTACCAGGTTGCATTTGATAAATAACCCTTCTTTGTTAATAACATTATTCTAAAAGTTATTAAACATTCATGAGATATTAAATATTTCTAGGCTACCTCTAATTCAATGTTAAGTTCAATTCCCTTTGAAATGATTGCTTCTTTAAATTCAATAAGTTTGGAAATTATTCTTTGCTTCTCAGGTTCAGTTTTATGGATATCATCTACAACTTCCTGCATTGCAAGCGTTACTTTTTGTAGTTTGATTTCTAGATCTTCCCTGTAATTCATAAACTTAAAGAAATTATCTTATTTATTAAAAAACAAAATAATTATTAGTAAATAAGTACTTAACCTTAAAAGGATTGACAGCAAAACAAGGAGGATATAATTTATAGTACAAACGTATTAATAATTAACCGGTCGACTAAAGGTAAAGTATGGATCCTAAGTACTCATTTGGTTGTAGCACTAGCAAACCTAACGGATGCCTACTAAATCCCGAAGGCAGCAGAATTATCTTTTTCGAAGAATGCAAAAATTCTCCTAAACCTAATTTAAAAATTCATACTCATCTTTTCTACACAAATCACCTTGGAGAACCTGGAGGGTACAAATCCTCTGAAAAACTCAACATAAATTCAGCCTGGGAAAAGTGGCACGAACTGCACCAAAAAGGGTGGACAGAAGTATCTCATAATTACGGATAAATGATCCGGTCAAGAAAAAGCCTTTATGTTTTTATGAGCTTAAGAGTTTCCTAAAATATGGAATTCGGTGTTAAAAATAAATAATCAATATTTATTGACATTTGTATATGAGGAAACATTAAATTGTCTAAAATCTCATAAGAATAAAAGAATAAAAATTTATATGCATTATTATTTAAATGATAAAAAATTAAATAAGATTGAAAAGCAAAAGGCGGAGAAAGATGGTCTGAAAATTTTTGAAGAGTTAGATGATTACGCTCTTAAAGGGTGGGAAGAGATGGATGAAGTAGATTTGCAAATGCGCTTAAAGTGGTATGGCCTTTTTTGGAGACCAAAAACTCCTGGAAGATTTATGATGAGGCTTAGAGTTCCTAATGGAATTCTGAACTCTAATCAGTTGAAAGTAATCGCGTCAATAGTCGCTAGATATGGAGAAGACGGTTCTGCAGATATAACAACTAGGCAAAATATTCAATTAAGGGGGGTTTTGATAAATGATCTACCAGATATTATTAAAAGACTTAGAGAGGTTGATATTACATCCGTTCAGTCTGGAATGGATAATCCAAGGAATGTTACTGGTAATCCACTAGCGGGAATTGATCCTGAAGAAATTATAGATACAAGAAAATATACTTCTGAATTAGAAAATTACTTAACAAATTCTGGTAATGGCAACCCCGAATTCTCGAATTTACCAAGGAAGTGGAATACTGCAGTTGCAGGAGCAAAAGATAATTTTCTTCTACATAATGATCTTATCTTTCATCCTGTTTTTAAAAATGGAATATTAGGCTTTGGTGTCTGGGTTGGAGGAATTTTATCAGCAACTTTGAATGCTTATGCTATACCTCTAGATGTCTGGGTAGAAGAAAAAGATATATGCAAAATAACTGGGATTATTTGTTCCCTTTGGCGAGATAATGGAGATAGATTTCTAAGAAATAAAGGAAGATTTAGATATTATTTGAACTCTATAGGTATCGAAAAATTTAGAGAACTTGTAGAAGAAAAATTTGGAACTTTATCCAACGATCCAGGCTCAATTTTCAACGAAAGACAAAGAAGTTTATTTGGGATTAATAAACAAAAACAGAATAATCTTTACTTTGCTGGATTACACATTCCGGTAGGAAGATTATGTGTAGAAGACATACAAGAAATTGCAAGATTAAGTGAAAAATATGGACAGAGTGAAGTAAGACTAACCGAAGATCAAAATCTAATTATTGTTGGCCTGAAAGATAATATTTTAGAAGAATTTGGTAATGAAGAAATTATTAATAAATTCAAATTAAATCCATCCCATTTTTCAGCGAGTACTGTTTCATGTACAGGAAGTAGTTATTGTAGCTTTGCTCTTGCAAATACCAAAGATATAGCAAGGAATATTTCTGAAAAATTAGATCGAGAACTTGAATTATCAGAGGAGGTTAAAATCCACTGGACAGGATGTCCAAATAATTGTGGACAAGCTCATATGGGTGGTATTGGTATGACTGGTACAAAGGTAAAAAAAGAGGGGGGAGGAACTGAGGATGGATATAATGTCAGTATTGGAGGAAGACAAGATCACCTGCAAACTTTAGGTGAAACCGAATTTAAAAAAGTTAGTAAACAGGAAATTTATAATTTAATCAAAGAAATTTTAATCAACAAGTTTAATGCAAAGTTAAAAACCTAAAATATATAAATGAGCAAAAGTGAATCTGAAATATTAGAAGTTTTAAATGGATTAGGTTCAAAAAAATTAGATCTTGATATTCTTTTTTCCTACTATTCATTGAAATTATCTTTTGAGATTCGCAAAGTTATTGCAGAAAAGATAGGTATGCAAGAAAGGAAAGGCTATTTTTTACTTGAAAAGATGATAAAAAAATTTGGCTTTAAAGTTGAATTTATTGAGGCCCTTAAATTAACAAATGAAAAAGATGCAAAAGATCTTTTACTAAAAAATCTCTATCAAAATAATAAGTTAAATATTCATATAATTAATGCTTTAGAGCCCTGGGGAGGAGAAATCGAACTTACATTAATTAGAGAAAT
This sequence comes from Prochlorococcus sp. AG-347-M23, assembly GCA_003278855.1. Taxonomy (GTDB): domain Bacteria; phylum Cyanobacteriota; class Cyanobacteriia; order PCC-6307; family Cyanobiaceae; genus Prochlorococcus_A. The sequence goes on from QCCU01000014.1 coordinate 20,769, forward strand.
ATTCGATATTTGCGAAATAGATTTTTGGATTGCAGGCCTTAATATTCTCCATTTCAAAGCTCATCAATTAACTGATGAAATATTATTATCTTTTATTGATCAAATAAAAATTTATGATGATTTCAAAATCAACTACAAGATAATCTCTATTTTAAAAAGAAGAGAAAGCGAAATAGTTTGTAAATTACTCTATGAATATTCTTTAAATAAAGAATTAGAAATCGCTAAATATGCAATTTTTTCTTTAGGGAGCATTTGGAATGATAATAGTTTTGAACAATTATCAAAATTAGAAAATGAGATAAAAGATCCTTCTCTACTTAAATGCATAAAAAATCAAAAATTGATCTCCAATCAATTTCTAATAAATAAATAAACTAGAGAATTATTTTTTTAACTTATCAATGAGATTTATTAAATTACAAGGTTTTGTATTTTGATTAAGTTGATAAGAAATTATATCTTGCCAACCTGTCATAACAGCATCCTTAGATCCTGGCAAAACGAATAAAAACTTACCATTTGCAGACCCCGCAATACACCTACTTTGTAAAGTACTAGTTCCTATCTTTTTAAATGATAAAAATCTAAAAGTCTCCCCAAAACCATCAATCTCTTTATCTAATAAAGGTCTAATAGCTTCAGGAGTAACGTCCCTAGCTGTAATTCCTGTCCCACCCGTAGTAATAATCACATCAATATTTGGATCTGAGATCCAATCGCTCGTATATTTTCTAATTAAATAAATATCATCTTTGCAAATTATCTTATCAACGACATTGTGTCCTGATTTCTCAGCCTCGTGAAGGAGATAATTTCCACTCTCATCATTTTTTGTGTTACGAGTATCAGAAACAGTAAGCAAAGCTATAGAAACCACTTAAAATTAAACCATTAGTTACTAGATCACTATAGATGGAAACTAAAAAATCTAACAAAATTAAGGTGGTTTTATTATCTAGTATCGCTGAAGATCTAGGATGGAATGAAAAATTTCTTACAATTGAAGGGTCTCAAATGAAGGTTTTTTCTGTATGGAATTTAATTAATTCTAATTTACCGCAAGATAATATTATCGTTTCTATTAATCAAGAAATTACAGATATGGATGCGATGATTAATCCGGATGATGAGGTGGCATTTATGCCAATGTTTACCGGTGGATAATTTAAAAATAAAATTTAAAATCCTTGAAGAGACTTTTAATCCTTATAAAGAATTCGAACTTTGGGAAAAGGTAAATAAAAATTCAGCAAACTCATTTTTTATTGGGAGAGTAAGGCCCTTTGATCAATTCGGAAATGATTTAAAGAAACTAGAAATTGTTCATTATAAAGGAATGACCGAAAATTATATTAAAAGATATTTAATGAAAATTTCTGAAAAACAGGATGATTTATGTATTTTTCTCTTGCACAGGATAGGTTTCATTTACCCTAACGAGCCTATTATTTTAATAGCAGTAAGTGCTAATCATAGAGGCATTGCAAATAAATATCTCCAAGAAATACTTGAATTTACAAAATACAAAGTTCCTTTTTGGAAAAAAGAATGGACTTTCAAAGGATCCTCATGGGTAAAAAAGAATACTGACTTAGGGTTTAAATTATAAAAAATTATTTTTTAAAAGTTGTGCCCATAATAAATTTCCTTTTTGACAAAAATCAATTTCAGAAGGTATTTCTATTAATAAATCTGAATTAGATATTGAACTAATCTTTGATGAGGATTGTTCTTCAGAAATATCTGCAATTAATTCACCTTCTTCATTAACGATAAGTTTTCCTCTAAGCAATTCAGGTCTCCCTTTTCTTCTTTTCAAATCAGAATTCAGCTTAACCTTAATCCTAAGAGGGAATTCAATATTAGTAATTCCTTCAAGTTTCTGAAGTGCGGGCCAAACAAGTTGGATAAAAGTAATAGCTGCTGAAACGGGATTCCCAGGTAATCCAAAATAAGGAATTTTTTTGTTTATCAATCCAAAAGCAAAGGGTTTTCCTGGCTTTAAAAATAGTTTCCAAAATTTAATCTCTCCTATCTCGTTAATAATATCTTTTAAAAAATCTTTTTTACCCACTGATATCCCACCAACTGAAATAACCACATCATTAAATTCAGAAATATTTCTAAGAGAATTTTTAATATTTTGATAATTATCTTTTTCTATATGAATTTCATTAATTTCAAATCCAAGATTTTTTGCAATTGATTTTATCAAAATACTATTACTTTCCCATACTTCTCCTTTCTTTCTTGCAGTTCCTGATTTGATAAGTTCATCTCCAGTAATTAATAAACCTAATTTAGAAATTTTACTTACTTTTATAGTTTTTATCCCACAACTTGCTAATTTACTTAAAATCCCGGGTGTAATCTTTACCCCCTTCTTGATCAATATTTCACCTTTAAATACTTGATCATTTTTTTCTCTAATCCAAGAGTTATTAGATGATGTTTCTTTTTTAAGAATATACTCGTTTCCGTTTAAAAATTCTAAAGAAACTTGTTCTTGAGGTATCACAGAAAAACAATTATCTGGCACAAATGAACCTGTGCTAATAGTTACAGCTTCACCTTTTTTAAGAAGATCATTAAATGGCTTTCCGGGAAAAGACTCTCCGACAATTTTCCATTTATTCCCTATAGTTGATTCTCCTAACGCATATCCATCCATAACTGATGATCTATAACCTGGCATATCTTCCTCAGATAAGATTTCCTCCATAGAAACTTTTCCAAGTGCCTCGTCTAAATTGATCTCTTCCTTATGTAAAATTTCATTATTCACTATTAAAGTATCAATCTCTTCCAAGATTTTTTTAATAGCATCGTTTAAATAAAGACCATGATTATCGATATCAATTCCCATTATTGTGAGTACTTAACTTCTTTTTAATATTCCATGTTTACCACCTTTTTTTTCTAAAAGGCGAATATTATCAATAGTCATAAAAGGATCTAAAGCTTTGAGCATGTCATATAGAGTGAGAAGACCAATTGAAACTGATGTAAGAGCCTCCATCTCAACACCTGTTTTAGAATGAGATTTGCAAAAAGCAATAATTTTAATTGCTTTCATTGATTCACAAATTTCAAAATCAATTGTGATTTTATTCAATGATAAATTATGACAGAGAGGAATAAGTTCTGAGGTTTTTTTTGCACCATTTATTGCAGAAAATCTAGCCGCCGCAAAAATATCACCTTTTTTAATTTTTTCATTTTTTATTTTTTCTAATATTTCTTTGTTTAAATTTATATAACCTTCTGCTAAAGCCTCTCTTTTAGTTTCTACTTTATCTGAAATATCAACTATGTTCATTTCTCCCCTTTCATTAATATGAGTTAAAGATTTATCCATTTCTATTTAGCAATTTATTCAATAATACAAAAAATAAAATTTTTAATAAAGCTAATATCAATTTTTTATACTTAGCATTAATTTATTAATAAAATATCAATTTAATTTTGGTTAACAGTCAATCAAATCATTATTTTAATTTCGAGGATGATTTTATTAAAGACTTAAGATGCATTCCCCTATGTGTAAGAAGGAAACTTGATTTAATTGGAATAAAATTAAAACTTACTCATTGGCAAGATTTTAATTTAATTGAAAAAAATAAGATCGTAGATTGGCCAGATTCAAACAAAGATCTCATTGATTTAAAAACTTTTTTAAAAGAAATTACATCTAATTCAAAATATGGAGAAGCAAAAGAAATAGAAATTTCAATTAATCAACCTTGGCAAAATAAAAATAAAGTTCCTGACCAAGTTTTAAAATCGGCATTAGCAAGGGGAATTGATATTTCCGTTGAAAAATGGAGAAATTTAAACGAATTAGATAGATTTGCTTTTTGCAAATTAGTTAGACCAAGTCATGAACACAACAATTTGGATAGAGCATTTGATGAGATTCTGAAATAAGATTATTGCCTAGTTTGGAACAATTATTACTGAGCATGCTTTTAATTCCGGTTGTTTTGATATCGGGCATGACTTTTCATGCATCAAAGAGTTTACTTCACACATATTTTTTTGACTAAAACCCCAATGCATTGGTAAAAAAACTGTACCTGCTTTAATTTTGTCAGTAATCTGAACTTTTGCTTGAACTTCTCCTCTTTTGGATTTAATTTTTACTATTTCATCATTTTTGATTTTTAAAGATAAAGCATCTTTAGAATTAATTTCCAAAAACGGTTCTGGATTCTTTTTTGTAAGTTTTTGAACTTTAGAAGTTCTTGTCATTGTATGCCATTGACTTAGATATCTTCCAATTGTCAAAATTAGTGGGTACTCATCTGAAGGGGGTTCAGCCAACCCTATAGGATCATCAATACAAAAATTTGCTTTGCCAGTCTCAGTTGGGAAATAACCATCTTCATATAATCTTTTTGAAGATGTACTAGGTACGCTGCCTTTAGGATAAGGCCATTGTTGAGGACCATGATTTTTTAATAATTGATATGATAATCCGCTCATATCGCATAATCTATTTGTAGTCGTTTTTAAAAATTCGTCATAAACTTCCGATGAAGATTCATATTCAAATTGTTTGAAATAACCTATTTTCTGTCCTAATTCAGCAAATATTTGCCAATCTGGTTTTGTATTTTTATTCGATTCTCTGAAAGATGGGCAAAGGGTTACTCTTCTTTCTGAATTTGTCATAACACCATCTTTTTCGCTCCATTGAGCTGCGGGCAATACTAGATGAGCATATTTAATTGATTCACTTTGTTCATAAGATTCATTGAGGATAATTAAAGGACATTTTAAAAGTGCTTTTTTTACAAAGTTTAAATTAGGCATGCTAACCAAAGGGTTCGTAGCTGCAATCCACCAAATTTTTACAGATCCTTTTTTTATAGCTTCTATTTGTTCAAATGCAGATAGACCCTGTTTTGCAGATATCTTTCCCTCAGGGAACCCCCATATTTTTTCAATTTCATTCCTATCTATTTTATTTTTTACAAACCTATATCCTGGAAGAAGGTGCGATAGTCCTCCTGCTTCTCTCCCACCCATAGCGTTTGGTTGGCCAGTTAAGGAAAAAGGACCAGAACCTTCTTTGCCTATTTGGCCAGTCATTAGATGAAGATTTATTAGCCCATTTACTGCTGCTGTACCCTCTTGCCTTTGATTCAAACCCATCGACCAAAGACTTAGAACATTTTTGCTTTCTCCCCATAATTTTGCAATATCAATAATTGTTTTTTCGGATATATTGCAAATTTCACTTATTTTTTTTAAATCCCATTTTTGTATATGTTTTACAAAATCAAAATAGCTTTCGGTCGACTTATCAATGAAATTTTCATCAGTTAATTGATTCTTATAAAGATAATTCGCAATCCCAATAAATAAAAATAGATCTGTTCCAGAAGAAATTTGTAAGTAAAAATCTGCTATGGATGAGGTTTCAGTTTCTCTTGGATCAATTACTATTACTTTTAAATTATCATTTACGTTTCTTTTACGTTTTTTAATTCGATCAAAAAGAACGGGATGACATTCTGCTGTATTTGTCCCTATTAATAAAATTAAAGAGCAATGATCAATATCTTCGTAACAACAAGGTGGGCCATCAGAGCCAAAACTTCTGTTATATCCAGCTACTGCTGAGCTCATACATAGTCTTGAATTAGCATCAAAATTATTTGTGCCTATTGCTCCCTTAAGAAGCTTTTGGGCTACGTAATAATCTTCAGTATGAAATTGACCTGAGCCATACATAGCTATTGAATCAGGTCCATAATTTTTTATAGAACTCAAAATATTCTCTTTCAAAATTTCGTAAGATTCGTCCCAGGAAATTTCTTTAAATTCTTCATTTAAATTTTCCCTATAAAGTGGTTCTTTTAATCTCCCGTCTTTTAAAGTCTCACAAACTGTTGCTCCTTTAACGCACAATTTACCTTGAGTTGAAGGACTATCCCTATCTCCACTTACTAACCATTTATCATCAGAAAACGAACTTCTAGGCTTCATTTTTAAACCACAGCCAACACCGCAATATGGGCATTGACTTTTAGTAAAATTCATAAAATTTCTTTTATAAATATCTAAATAGTTATTGGTTAAACATAATTTTCAGCTTTTTCTCCTTCATAAGCATCCGCGAATGATCCTTGAGGTTCCTTTAAAAAGAAATAACAGAAGAATCCAACTATTAATCCTGCTATACCTAAAACTTGGAAGAAGGCACTATTTGAAGCAGCAATTATTTCTGGAGAAGGATCTTTACCACCACCCATCCATAAAGGTAAAAGGCTATAAATATTTAGATAAGTTACCGCACCAACATTTCCATAAGCCCCAACCAATCCAGCTATTTGTCCTGTTACTCTTTTTTTAACTAAGGGAACTAGAGCAAAAGTTGAACCTTCTCCTGATTGTACAAAAAATGAACAAAGCATAGTTAAAAATACAGCCATAAGAATTCCTGCTGATCCTGTAAAAGTTCCAGGTTTTATTAAAGACATCAATAGATATCCAAACCCTAATCCCATAGTTAGGAATCCCATTGTATTTTTTCTATTGCCTGTTCTGTCAGATATCAATCCTCCGGCAGGTCTAGCTATTAAATTAACAAATGCATAACATGATGCAAGAATTCCGGCTACAGCTTTAGGTAAATCAAATGTAAATTCAAAGAAACTAGGAAGCATTGAAACTACTGCCAATTCTGATCCAAAATTTACAATGTAAGTTAATTCCAAGATCGCTACTTGTTTGAATTCATATCTATCTTCTTTAGGGTAAATTTTAGTTCCATTTAATAATTCAATATTCGTTCTTATAATTCCCCAAGTTTGGAAAATAAACCAAGCTAAAACTGCGATTAAGGCTATTGGATAAGTAGATGAAGTAAGGAAACCTACTTTTTGAAGTCTCCAACATAGGACTGAAAGAATTGCTGCGAATGGGACATTCATACCAATTAAACCCCAGAAATCTCTTATACTCGTTACTTCTAAACCAGCTGTTTTTGCAGGCCTTTGATAAGGTTTTCCTGGAGGTGTATCAGTTACACTAAAGAAATAAATAATTCCATAAACGAAAGAAATAATTCCTGTAAGAGCAATAGCTCCCCTCCAATTAAGTACAGCTCCAGTGGGCAACTCAAACCCTCCTGAAAAAGACAAGAATCCAGCTACTGCAACAAGAGAAAGAGCAGAAAAAGCAGATCCAAAATTTCCCCATCCTCCATATATTCCCTCAGCCAAACCAATTTCTTTCGGAGGGAACCACTCAGATACCATTCTTATTCCGATAACAAAACCTGCTCCTACTATTGATAAAAGCAATCTCGCAATAACAAGTTGATTGAAGTCTTGAGCACTTGCAAATAATAAACAAGGCACGACAGAAAATATCAAAATTGTTGAGTAAGTTTTTCTTGGGCCAAATTTATCCAATAACATTCCAATCAAAACTCTTGCAGGGATAGTCAAAGCAACATTACATATTGCTACTGTTCTAATTTGAGCAACAGATAAACCTAAATCGGCTTTAACAGTAGTTGCAAGAGGTGCGAGGTTAAACCAAACAACAAAAGTAAGGAAAAAGGCAAACCAGGTGAGGTGAAGAGTTCTATATCTGCCATTTAAAGACCAAACATCACTTAACATGAAAATTTTTTCGATAATAATTTTTAAGCAATTTATATTTCGATCAATGCATTCATTTGTATTATTTAATACGAAATCTGGTTTTTAAGAAATGCAACTTTTTTAAAAGGCTAGAATGAATAGTCAGCACTAATAAAATCAAAATTGGGGAAAATCAGCAATCTGATTATTGGTATTATCCGATACATAAAGTACTCGTGGAAAAATATTGCCTAAGTTATGGAAATAAAACTTAAAAAATTTAAAGCATTCATTTTGGCTGGTGGCAAGAGTTCAAGGATGGGATCTGATAAAGCACTAATTAAACATCATGAAGGCGGAAATTGGCTGACTCACAAAATAAAAATATTAAATAACCTTAATTTAGAGACTTTTGTAATAACAAATTATACTTCTCATTTAAAGGAAGTTGATAAAAGCAATAATGTTGAGTTTATTTCAGATGCCCAACCCTTTGATGGACCATTAACTTGCATAGAACAAATTTTTTCATCTTTTAAAAAAACTACTAAATATATCCTAATTGTCCCAGTCGATATGCCTAATTTGAATACAAAATTAATTTATTCACTTTTTAAATCATGGGAAGAAAATCAAAATTTTGCGTTAATATCCCATGATGGAATTTTTACACAACCATTATTCGGAATTTATCCCATCAATGAAGAAAATCATTTTAAATTAAAAAAAAAGTTATCCTCTGGGAAGAAAAATTTTCTCGGATGGGTTGATCAAATTCCCCATAAATATTTCTATGCAAAAAATGGAGATTTAATTAATATAAATTCCAAGAGAGAATTCTTAAATATGAATAATGGGATTTAAGCAATTGGAGGATAATAGAAAAAGAAAGTTAAAAGTTTTAAGGTTATCTCTTAAACAAAATTGCAATTTTTCGTGTATTTACTGTAAGCCTGAGAACTATAGTTTGGATGTTTTAAATATTGAACAATTTAAAAAGTTAATTTTAGTCAGTTGCCGATTAGGGGTAAATTCTTTAAGAATCACAGGAGGAGAACCTTTATTGAGTTCTCAATTAGATGAACTTCTTTATGAAATTAAATCGCAAAGATTAGAAGAATCAAATCCAGTAGCTAATTTACAGGATATTTCTCTAACCACAAATGGATATTTGCTCTCTAAGAAAAAAGCTAATGAGCTTTTTAAAAATGGTTTAGACCGCATAACAGTAAGTTTAGATGCGATTGATCCTGATATTTTTTCAAACATGATTGGAGAGGAAAATAAAATTATTGGCAAAGAAAAATTATTTACTGTCCTTGAAGGAATAGATCATGCAATTAATGCTGGATTTAATCCAAAGGCGGGGAAATTAAAAATAAATGCAGTTATAAAAAAAGAGATTAATGACAATCAAATTTTTGAATTAGTTGATTTTGCAAAAAAAAGGTCTATAGAAATTCGTTTCATTGAGTATATGGACGTAGGGATATCTAATAATTGGCAGCCATCAGATGTTTTTTTCTCTGAAAGAATTATTAGGCTACTAAAGAAGAAACATCGATTAAAAGACTACGGAAGAAAGGAGGGACAAACTGCTAATAGATGGTACATGAGTGATTCAAATAGTTTTGTAAGTACAATCTCTTCAATAAGTAATCCTTTTTGTTCAGACTGTAATAGATTGAGGATAACTAGCGATGGTTATGCTTATACATGTCTTTTTTCTAATGAAGGTATAAATCTAAACCCATGGTTGTCTCTACCAATTAATCTCCATGAATTGGAAAATAAAATCAAGAGCATTTGGGAAGCTAGAGAAGATAACTATAGTGAAGATCGATTTAAAGTATTAGAGAAAAAAACTGACAAAAATCAAAAAATTCATCCATCAATGTCATATCTTGGGGGATAAAAAATTATTTAGTATAAATAACAACATCATATATTCTTAATTCGAGGGAAATTAACTGCAAATTTATATTCTTGGATGCGTTTAGCGATCTTACTTGGTTTTATTTTTGGGGTAACTCACGGAACTGTTGTTTCCGAAAGTTATTCTGCAAACAATTATGAAAATAATCAATTATTTTTTACTCAAAAAAATTCAAATATATTTTCTTCACTTTAAAATTTAATTTCTTTTTTTTTAATAAGTTTTTGTATTGCCATTAACATCTTGTAAATTAAATTATACTTATAGTTAAAATGTAGCGTAGACTACATAAACGTTCATCTCGTTTAACGAGCCGCATTAAGATTGAAGCCAAGGAACGGGGACTTCAGTCAAAAATGAAATTTAGTCACATAACTATTATGTCTAATAACGTATCTACCACAGTAAGTAGTAACAATATTACTGCTGTATTTGCAGGTTTTCTTGGAGCATTTATTGTTGGTTCTCTTGGAGTCCAACTTGTAAGAACTCAAAAGCCTTCTTTTCAATCTCAACCATTAAAAGTTCAACCAGTTATCGCTCATCAATCAACTTTATGGGCAGCTTTAGGAGAACAAGATACTCCTATTGTTAAAAATAAAGTTTCTAATGCAAAAACTACAGGAGTTGTCCCTGTTATAGGTTCTGAAGCAACTCTTTGGGCTCCTCTAGGTTTAGGCAATTAGTAAATTAGGTCTTTTAATAAACCAGAGGGGGTTTTTAACCCCCTTTTTTTATTAATTGCATTAAAAAGATGATTGAAAATTTTCAATCCAATTCATGGATAACTATAAATTAAATCAGGGTTTGAAAACAATGTAATCGTAGATACCAACAGGTTTTTTAATAATTGATTATAAATTAAAAACACGAGTTAACCCGTTCCAATTTGTTGACTCTGAGGTTTTAACCGTTGACTCCTTATCTACTTCTAGTTGTGACTCGCAAGTTTCAAGATTCAAAAACGGTATTCATATATCTTAAATTATGGAAAAAAAAATCGCAAAGAAATACGCCGATCTTATAGTCCAGGCTAATAATTCAACAGGCAGAAAAGAAGCTTTGTCATTGATTAAACAAGCAACAAAATTAAAAACCAAACTTGATCAATACGAAATGATGTAGCCTCTAAAAATCTACAGGATATTCAAGATGAGGTAGAAACTAGTTCCTTTTTTTTTATCCTGCTATAAAAATACTAAGAGATTATTTAACTTATCTGCTTTAATAAAATATCGTGGAATTAACTGAGCTAATTAAGGATTACGTTGCTACAGAATTATTATCCAGTATTGAAATTGATTTTCTTGAAGGAGAATTATGGGAAACCACTCAACATATTGCAGAAATAAATACAGTTATCAAAGCTCCAAAAAATATATGCAAGAAATTGGGACTAGATGAAAAATCTTGCTGGCAATTATGTTGTGCAGCCGTTCTTGACTCATCAAGACCATTAAAAAATGGACAAAAGAGAGTAGATGATTTTAAAAAATTAATTAATCGATATGAAATCAGCTACATATAAACTAAAGACTCAATGATACGTTTACTTATTGCATCAATTCTTTTTTTTACTCCACTAGAAAGTTTTGCTGATGAAAAGCAAAGAGAAATTGAGAATGAAGCTATAAATCTTGTTATTAAAAGATATGGAAAAGGCTTAGAAAATAGATTAAAAGGAACGGGAGTAACTCCCAGTTATCGAAGTTGGTATGAAAATGATTGTTTTGTAAGTATTGCAGCAGGTACATACCAAGAAGATACTTGGTCGGCAATGAAGTGGTTTAGTGTTAATGTCTGTTCTGAATCAGCTGAAATAATGGAAAGTGAATGAAGGAAATAAAACGCCTATTAGTTTTGCAGCATTTAGAAATAGAGGGGCCTGGTCTTTTTGAACAATTTGCTAAAGAAAGAGATTTAAAAATAGAAATTATTCGTTTAGATAATAAAAATGCTCTGCCGCAAACAAAAAAAGGTGACTTAATTTTAATTATGGGTGGACCTATGGGTGTTAAAGATATTGGAAGCGGAAAATATCCATGGCTTAAGTTAGAAAGAGATTTTATAAAAAAAGAATTAGAAAATGAGAGACCTATAGTAGGTGTTTGCTTAGGTGCTCAGTTGCTTGCGAGTGCTGCTGGGGGAGATGTAGAAATTCTTAAATATGGATCACCTCCAAAAGCATTACCAGAAATTGGATGGTCTCAAATTTTTATAGACAAATCGAATAAAGACTTTAAAGCACTGTTTGAAGACCCTTTTCATGTACTACATTGGCATGGAGATAGGATTTTGTTACCTAATAAAGCAGTACTCATTGCTAGTAGTGCACGTTGTAAGGAACAGTTTTTTAGGATTGGTAATTTTGCTTACGGATTACAATTCCATATAGAGACGACGGGGGGAATGATAAATAACTGGATTAAAGAAGATAAAGAGTTTGTCCTTAAAGGATTAGGCTTAAATGGTCAGGAAATTTTAAAAGAAGAGAATAAAAAATATATTGATAAAACTTTTTCAAAAAGAAAGCTTCTAATAAGTAAATTATTTGAATTATTAGATAATTAAAAAGGGCATAATCCAGTAAAAAAGGGCTTGATAAAGCCCCTGAAAAAAATTAAAAAGGATTTTTATTAGAAAATACCTGGAAGAATTTGACCAGTAAAATAGTAGGCTCCTACAAGAGCAAACATTCCAAGCATTGCTGCTTTACCATTAAGCTTTTCAGCTTTTTCGGTCATGATTTTTTTTGCAAATTCCATAATAAAGTGAAATAAATTATATCTAAAAACTAATTATTCAAATTTCAGAATGATGTAGTTTTTTCTACCAAATTGATATCTTTCTAAGGATTTAAAAATAAATACTTAAACAACAAATCGAACTCTCAATAGTTTTCGAGCCAACCTTTAAAGCGTAGCAAGCCTAAAAAACAACTATTTAAATATATATGTCACGTAATTGTAACAGTTATGTAGTAAATATCTTGAAAATAACTTAATTTCGGCTTAATACTTTACATTTGTTAATAGTAGTGTTACATTAATTAACAATTACAAAAATTTAATGGCAAATTCAAACGTTACTACTGAATCAGGTGGCAGACAGAATATGTTTCCTACTGAGACACGACCTTACATAGATGAGTCTGTTTCTTACGACAGCTACCCACAAAATGCAGAAAAAGTTAACGGTCGTTGGGCAATGATTGGCCTTGTTGCTTTAGTAGGTGCTTACGTTTCAACCGGACAAATTATTCCTGGCATTTTTTAATGAGTCCACTTTCAGGTTTCTTAGCCGTAATTGTATTTTTTACAGCCATCCTCGTTGCTTATTTAACCAAGCAATTTCAAAACGAAAATTTAAACTATTCATCTTATTATCAAATGAAAAACACAAACACAAAAGTCAAAACAATTGAAAAAGAAAAAGTTGTTGCTGAAACTCTTAACGGCAGGTTCGCAATGCTTGGATTAATTGCTGCTGTTGGAGCATACCTAACAACAGGTCAAATAATTCCTGGTTTCGTTTAAAAACCTACTGTTTAACATTTCTACAAATCAGAAAAATGGAAAATTCAAAAACAACTTATTGGCAGAACGCCGAGAGAACTAATGGAAGAATGGCAATGATGGGCTTATTTGCATTAGTTGTAAATTATGGCTTATTCGGATGGATAATCCCAGGAATTTTTTAAAATGAATTTAGGCTTACTTTTTCTTAAAGTAAATACTTTGGGAGTAATAACTCTTTCTGAACTTGATTGGATAACTAACCATCAATCTGAATTTTCAAGGTTAGATATGTCTTTAGTTATTAAGATCGGCCGTCTTATGGATTCTGGAGTGGTAGAAATTGATAATAGATTGCCTGTTTAATTTTTAAAAAATGATCGTCATGAGTGTTTGTCAATAGGGATACTGACAAACACTTTTTTATGAGAAAAAATATTTGTAAAAAAAAGAGATTGTTCTTAGCTAAAAACAATCTCTCAATTACCTAATTCTTACATGAAAATTTCAAGTAAGCTTTCAGATCTTAACTGATTTGTTTTTATAGTAAATCCGTAAAAATGCTTTTGTAATTTATCTTTTTAAACCACCTCTTTTTATCCATAGGAACCATGTAACCCAAATAGGAGGGAGGAATCTTATTAAAAAAGAAATTTTATAAATATAAAATGGGGCATTTTCACTTTGAAATAAATTCATCAAAAAGGAAGATATAGTTATCCAAAGTAAAATTATTAATATATTTGCTCCCAACAAAGCGAACTTATTTTGTTTGAATATTTTTGGCATAAAATAAATTTTTTATATTATTAATTTTAAATAACCTTGGGAAGTAAATTATACATTTTCAAAAAAACTTTAAATTTAAAATCCATATCCAAATAAAAAAAATACTAAATTTTAATCCCTCTCCAAATAACATCCCAAAAGCAATAGGTGGAGAAAATATTAAAAAAAGAATAGAGAATAAACTAAATAAAGCAAATGATCCTCTTAAAAAATAATTCTTTCTTTTTGTTCTTCTTAGATTTTTTAAGGTATTCCACTCCCATTGAATAAGCCTGTAGAACTTTTCTGATAATAAAAATAAATACTTCATTAATATTATTAATTTCTATCGGCTTTTCTTATTTATAAAATTAATTTCACCTGTTAGCAATAAACCTTATCCCCTTCTTCAGAAAGATAGTAAATTTTATTTTCTGAACTTACGAAGAAAGTTAATCCCTTATATTGTGATCTTCTAAATTTATCTAATCTAAATTTGTGTAAATCCCAATTATCTGTACTTAAATCTGGATTTAATTCTACTTCTTTATTTTCTGGCTTATAAAAAAAATTTCTGGTTAATTTCTTCTTTAAAAATTTATCAATTCGAAATAAAAAAAATGCAAGAATTAAAACTACCAAAATCAAAAAAAATAAAATAGCCATAAACAATTTAAACCCTAAATAAAAATAAAAAAATGAGTTCTAATATAAGAAAACTAAACTAGATCAAAAAAACCCAAAGGCACTTACATAAAATATGTAAAATTTGATCAACTAACAAATTAAACTTCCCAATACATTTCAAATAGTCAATATAAAAATGTAATAAAGCTTCCAAAAGTGCAATTAAGGAAGAACCTGTTAAAAAATATACTATTAACCCATGAATAGAAACATGGCCTGTCATCCACCAAACCCAACTAATCTTAGATTTATTTTTGGGACATTTATTTAAAGCTACTGTATCTGTTTGAATTGCAAAATCAGCTACAAAATGTCCAAGTAATAAGGGTATTAATTTATCTAAAAAATTAATCATAAGGCTTCTCTAAATTTATTAAAAGGTGAATTTCAAATTAGAAAAGATACCATCGCCTAACATCCAATTATTCCAAGTTCCTGTATTATCATCAGTCTTAATAAAATTTGCCAACCCAATTTCAAATACATTATTAGAATTTATATACCTTAAAAGTAATCCATAAGATCCTGCAGAATCCTTGGTAATTGTATTTTGAACATCAGTAACCACTTCACCAAATCCTAAAAAGGGTAAAAATTGAATTGCTTTTTTTTCTTTAGCCCAAGGAGTAAAAACCAATTCAACATCACTTAACCATCCACTATCTCCTCCAGTAACACTTTTAGGTAATCCCTTTAATCCTGAACTACCTCCTACACCAAAGCTCATTCCACTTATTAGTGGATTTAAAGCTATTTGAGCAGATGAATTTAAATTTAATCCTAAATTATTACTTAATGTCCAAACAAGAGAATTACTTACACCTAGTGCTCTTGATTCTCCAGGGTAAATACCATTTGCTGCAAAATCTGTTAATTGAAAGCTTTCACTTATTCCTGCGATCCCCTGCTGAAATGAAATATTTCCAGAATTTAAAATAGATTCACCGATTAGTGCATAATTTAAACTGGCTTTTAAATGACCTGTCCTAACGTAACCCTCTGGATTAGATCCTGCTGATAAAGGTGTTCTAATTCCTGTTAAAAAACTTTCTGAATTACTAATATTCAATCCAAAAGATGAGCTTAGATTTTTATTTGGTTTTTCAACTAAAGATTTATCTAGTTGAAAAAGAAAAGTTAAAGAATCGAATCTCATCGTTTTTAAATCATCTTCAAATTCGACAAAATCAGACCTGCTATAAGAAATTGAGTTTGTTGAGCTGTAACCATTTTCAAGAGGGAAAGTATATGTTCCTGAATAGGTTTGAGAGCCAATTTCAATATCTTGATCATTATTAATCTCCACCATTCCAATAAATGTGTCACCTTTTTTTAGGATGTCAGTCTTAACAAAAGTTCCCATATTTCTCCACTGCCCAGTTCCAGAACTTCCGTCATTTCTAAGGCTAATTTCTCTTTGCCATTTCGATGGCATATAATCGACTGTTAAATTTAAAACTGCCTTTGTTGGATCACTACCTAATCTGCCTAGATTTCCTGAAATCTGACCCACATTTTTAATATTTCTTACCTCTGCAAACTTTTTCTCAAGCTCTGGTGTATGTAAGGTTTTCCCAATTAAATCCTTAAGTTTTAAAAAAGCACGCTCTCTTATTATTGGATTAT
Organism: Prochlorococcus sp. AG-347-M23; assembly: GCA_003278855.1. Lineage (GTDB taxonomy): Bacteria > Cyanobacteriota > Cyanobacteriia > PCC-6307 > Cyanobiaceae > Prochlorococcus_A. Next base: position 36,902 of record QCCU01000014.1, read on the forward strand.
CACTTTTAACAGTTAATTCAACAACCTTTCCCATTATTACTTCTAGAGTCCCTTTCTCCTCATCAACAATTGTATAAACTCTGCTATTTACATATCCATCTTGGATTAAAACTGCTGTTAATCTAGAAGCACAAGAATTTAAAGTTGTGGATGTTTCATCCTCTTTACAGTCTTTTAAAATTTCTTTTAATTCATTTTTGCTATAGGGAATATCTTCACCAACTATTTTTGGGAGCCATTTTAAATCTTTAACTTCAATAGTCTCTTCGGTATCAATCTTGATATTTTCAGCTTCGTTTTTTTCTATTCCATCTATTTTCACATCTTTAGAATCATTGTTATTTTTCCTTTTGTCTTCAAAGGGAGACTTCAAAGGAAGATCAACAGGTCTCGGTTGCACAGCAATCAATATTTCAGGAAGAAGTAAAAACAATATCCTTTATAAAAAGTGTACTTTCTATAATTTAACGGCAAATTAGTTAGATATTCATGTGATATTGATTTGATGACAGATAAAATGTTAATAATGGTTTGGTTTAAACCTAAAAATGCAGTGAAAGAGATTTATTAGGTAGAGAAAGAACCTGTAGGAATAGTAATTCAATGTGGGTAAGAAAATAATCTTGCTTATATCAAAACAGAATATGTAATTGTTTATACAAATATAAGATTTTGGAAATGACTAATATCTTTTATATGTGTCTAAGTACGAATACTTGCCTAAATGGTTTACGGTCATAAGCAAAAATATACTCCTTATTATTTATTCCTACTAGGGTTATTAATTAACTACGTTCCAGCAAGTTATGCAGAAATAAATTTAGATAAAAAAATTCAATCTGCAACAATAATTAATGGGATAAAAGGAGGTAATTGTATAACTGGAAACTGTATAGTTTCTGGAGGAGATAAGAGTGGTGCCAATATCTTTCATCGATTTAATTCTTTTGATACTAGAGGTTCAATAAATAGTGTTCTTTTCAAAAATGAGAATTACAAAAATGTAATTGTTGGAGTATCTTCATCAAAAGGAAGCTTTATAAATAAACCAATATCTTTATCTGAAAAGGGGAATTTATTTTGGGTTTCTCCTGGAGGAATAAATATTGGTAATGGTGCAGATTTTATTAATATTTCTCAACTTCATTTAAGCACTGCAAACTCATTACATTTTTCAAATGGGGTTTTTGATGTTTTTAGTAATAGAAAATATCACCTAAATAAAATGGTTTCAAATCCTCTAATAAAGAAAGAGGGTTTTAAATATACGCCATCTAATCCAAACAAAATAAGTAACATTTCACTATCAGGAATAAATGTATCTATTGATGAGAACCTCTACATCGATGCTTTAGATGGAAATGTTGCAATTAAAGATACAACTATTAAAACCACTCAAAATAATGGTGGGGAAATAACAGTATCAGGTAAAGAAATAAGAATAGAAGGCTCTTCAAAACTTATTTCCCAAGGTGAACAGTCAGGAGGCTTAATTCAAATTGGAGGAAGTTGGCAGAATTCAAATCCTTATATCAGACAAGCAGTTTATACAGAAATAGGAGAGGACGTTTTTATTAATGCATCTGCTAAAGATCATGGGAATGGGGGAGAAATTGTAATTTGGAGTGATATAAAAAATCCGTTTTCATCCACCGTCGTCTCTGGAACCTTCAAGGTTGATGGAGGAGCATTAAGTGGAGATGGAGGAAGGATAGAAACCTCTGGTGCGAATTTAGTTATTGGAGAAAATATTTCAGTAAGTATGGGATCAACTAATGGCAACCAAGGAAAATGGCTACTAGATCCGGAAGATTATGTCGTCAATAGTACTGTTGCGACAGCATTGGTTAATGCACTTGCAAGTGGAGATGTAGAAATAAGTACAGCATGTTCTTCTGATACATATGATGGTTGTTCCGGGAGTGGTGATGGAGATATTACGATAGGTTCCGATTTAAATTACTCTAGTAGTTCTGGAAAATTAACTTTAACTGCAGCAAGTCAAGTCATTGTTAATAGCGATATAGATAGTGGCTCAGGTGGGTTGGTTATAACAGCTCCTGATGGGCTTACAGGAAGTGGTCAAATAAGTATAAATCCCAATAGTATAAACAGTACATCGGGAGATATTTCTGTCAGCCAAAATACTGATTCAACTTATTCAGGAGCAATAGCAGGTTCTCCAATTGGATCATCAGATTTCAAATTGTATGGGACAGGGACTTTATCTTTTTCCTCTACTCCGACAAATTTCACAAAAGTCCTGCAGGCAGAATATGGATCTTTATCTTTAACAGAAGCATGGCAGACGGTAACTTTAACCAAAACATATACGAACCCTGTTGTGATAGTAAGTGATCCCTCTAACAATGATACGGACTCAGTTACGACAAGGATCAAAAATGTAACTTCTACTTCTTTTGATATAAGAATAGATGAACCTGAGGCTCACAGTGATACTCACTCTACAGAAACTGCATCATATTTTGTTGGTGAAGCTGGAAATTATGAAATGTCTGATGGCACAAAAATAACCTTAGGGACCGTTTCAAGTAATGACCTTATTAGTAATGCCCATGAATCAACATTCGATATCGGTTCTTCACTAACAAATCCTGCAGTATTTACTCAAGTTCAAACTACTAATGATTCTAATTGGGTAGTTACTAGAGTTCGAAGTGTCACTTCTTCAACATTTGTACTTGGCCTACAAGAACAGGAATCATTCTATTCTGATGGCCATGCAGAAGAAACTGTTGGTTATCTAGCTATTGAAAAAGGTTCTAATAAGAGCAATGGTTCTCACACGATTGATGTGGGTGAGACATCACGTTCATATTCACATTCGATCGGTAGTCAAAGTTTTGGCACAACTTTTTCTGCAACGCCTGCTTTGATTGTAAAAATGGCGACTAGATATGGAGCTGACGCTTCTAACGTAAGAACCACATCAATTTCAGATAGTTCTTTTTCTGCATATATTGATGAAGAAAGCTCTAGAGATCCTGAACAAAACCATACTACTGAAGCATTATATTATCTAGCCTTTCTTTCGCCTTCTAATACTTCATCCGGGACATTTGGATTTACTATTGCTGATACCGATACCACTGCTCCTAGTGCGCCAACATCACTATCACCAGCAATAACTAACGATACAACTCCAGATATTACAGGAACTGCAGAAGCTGGAAGCACTGTGAAGCTTTATAGCAATGAGACTTCAGGATCATGGACACAACTTGGAAGTAGCATAGATGGAGAAGCTGCTAATGATTATTCAGGAAGTTCAG
>QCCU01000015.1 GCA_003278855.1 Prochlorococcus sp. AG-347-M23
GGAGGTAGATAGTGGATCATTGATAATGCAAGCTGCATTGTCAATTAGAAATGATGATGATATTGAATCACTTTCCAAAAGGATACAAATACTTGAGCATAAAATTTTACCTCCCTCAATCTCTCTTGCTGGTTTTTTGATAAGAAGTAAATTTATGGAAAATTATTAGTTAAATTGAGACCTTCATCCATTGAAAATCCACTCATAATATTTAAATTTTGAATTGCTTGCCCAGTCTGACCTTTTAACAAATTATCAATTACAGATAATATAATTATTCTTCCATTTCGATTATCGACTTTAACAGAAAGTAAAATTTGGTTTGTATTTTTAACCCATTTTGTTGATGGAAATGTATCTACAGGTAAGACTTTAACATTTCTAAAATTTCTATAATAATTATCCAGAAGAATTCTGCAGTCATCAGAAGTTAATCCTGGATCTCTTAATCTCCCATATATTGTAGAATGCATACCCCTTGAAATTGGGACTAAATGAGGCGTAAAAAGCAGTTCTATTTTATTTCCAGAAATTAAAGATGCCACTTGCTCGATCTCTGAGGTATGTCTATGGTTTATCAATCCATATGCTGAAAGACCTTCTCCACATTCTGATAAGAGTAGCTTTTGGTTTGGTTCTCGGCCACCTCCAGAGGTTCCGCTTTTAGAGTCAATAACTATACCTTCATTTTCAATAATTCCTTGAGAGAGATAAGGAGCTAATGGAATAAGAGCAGATGTTGGATAACATCCTGGACAGGCAATTAATCTTCCTTTTGAAATGGCTTCTTTATTTATTTCAGGAAGACCGTAAACTGCCTCTTTACATAAATCATCATCATTCCTTTTATAAATAGCAGCTTCTTTGGAATATACTTTTTTCCATTCATCTAAAGACTTATATCTATAATCAGCAGATAAATCAATAACTTTAAGTCCTCTATCTAATAATTTCCTTGTCAATGTTGAAGATAAGCCATTTGGTAAGCAAAGCAAAGCTACATCAGCATTTTTTGTAATATTATCAACTGAAATTTTTTCTATATAAGGATCATTATCTAGATAAATAAAGGGGAAATTATCATTCCACTTTGATCCAGATGTTTTATTACCTCCTAAAAATGAAATATTGTATTTTTTACTTTTCTTTAAAAGATTTACCGCTTGAATACCGCCGTAACCTGTAGCACCTACTATTGCAACATTCATTTCTTTGAATTGGCAGACTTTGAGATAGGATTATAAAGTGTTGAATTTAAGATAACTAAAACACTATTTTTCTATATTGATAGGAATAATGAAAGAAACAAGTCCCAAATCAAATAATGGAACAATTTTGGATATAAATGAATCTTTTAAAATTGAATTTGATCCTATCAGCGATGCGTTGGCAGCTATAAGAAATGGTGAATGCATAATTGTTGTAGATGATGAGAGAAGAGAAAATGAAGGAGATTTAATATGTGCGGCTCAGTTTGCAACTCCACAGCAAATTAATTTTATGGCTACTGAGGGACGTGGTCTTATATGCCTAGCCATGCAAGGTGAAAAACTTGACTCTTTAGATTTACCATTGATGGTAGATAGAAATACTGATGAAAATCAAACAGCTTTTACGATATCAATTGATGCTGGCCCTGAGAATAATGTTACAACTGGAATTTCTGCCGAAGACAGGGCAAAGACAATTCAAGTTGCAATAAACCCAAATACAAAACCTGATGATTTAAGAAGACCAGGGCATATTTTTCCATTAAGAGCAAAGAAAGGTGGAGTATTAAAAAGGGCAGGGCATACCGAAGCGGCAGTAGATATAGCGGCAATGTCAGGTCTTTATCCCGCTGGAGTAATTTGCGAAATACAAAACCCTGACGGTTCCATGTCAAGACTTCCACAACTTAAAGAGTATGCGAAACAATGGGGAATGAAATTAATATCTATAGCTGATTTAATAAGTTATCGATTTCAAACTGAGAGATTTGTATTTAGAAAATCTGATGCAGTTCTTCCAAGTATATTTGGTAATTTCAAAGCTTATGGATATGTTAATGAACTTGATGGTTCAGAGCACGTTGCATTAGTTAAACAAAAATCATCAAATTTAAGCGAGCCTGTACTTGTAAGAATGCATTCAGAGTGCTTAACTGGCGATGCTTTTGGATCATTACGATGTGATTGTAGACCCCAGTTAGAGGCGGCTTTATCAAGGATAGAAAAGGAGGAAGAGGGGGTTGTTGTTTACTTGAGACAAGAAGGTAGAGGTATTGGTCTAATAAATAAATTAAAAGCATATAGTTTACAAGATGGTGGATTAGACACCGTTGAAGCTAATGAAAAATTAGGTTTTCCTGCTGATCTTAGAAATTATGGAGTTGGAGCACAGATATTAACCGATCTAGGGATAAAAAAATTAAAATTACTTACAAACAATCCTAGAAAGATTGCTGGATTAGGTGGTTATGGAATAGAGGTTATTGAGAGAGTTCCATTAGTAATTTGTCCAAACGATAATAATGCAGAATATTTGAGTGTAAAAAAAACGAAATTAGGCCACATGATTGATGAAGATAATCCAAATTCCAGTAATATCGATCCATTTATTTCAATTTTTCTTGACGGAGAATATAAATCTATTGATCTAGTTCCGATAAAAAATAACGTTATTAAATTCTGTAATGAGAATAACATAAATATTAAACTAGAGAGTACACCAAGATTATTGGCTTTTTGGAATCGACCAAAATTAGTATGGCGAATTTTGCATGATCAGAATAGAACCAATTCCAACATTACTGATGAAGAAATAAAGAATATAGAATTATTTATTCAGTTTTTATCCAATTATCAAAATAGTACAAAGATTGGAATTATTGTTTCTAGAAATATTGAACAAGCATTACACCCAAAAAATAGCATCAAATTAATCCATACTAAATTTACTCTTAAGAATGAATTATTATATTCATCTACAAGAAAATTTAATCTAGATAAAGAGACATTTAGTATTGTTTTTGAAGGCTAAATTACTATTTTAAAGTTGCCTTTAAAATTTTTGACCCATTAGTAAGCTTTAGCACTACATCCATATCATCAGTCTTACCAAAAACAGTATGAACCCCATCGAGATGAGGCTGTGGTTCATAAACTATGAAAAACTGACTTCCACCTGTATCCTTTCCTGCATGAGCCATAGAAAGTGAACCTTTTAGATGTTTATTGGAATTAATTTCACATTTTATATTATATCCAGGCCCACCAGTTCCAGGCATACCTGATGCTCCATCACGAGTATTTGGACATCCACCCTGAGCCATAAATCCAGGAATCACTCTGTGAAATGCTAGACCATCATAAAAACCATCACTAATTAGGCTCGTGAAGTTTTTAACTGTATTAGGTGCATCGTCAGAGAAAAATACAATATTAATGTTCCCAACTTCTGTTTCAAATAATGCAGTTGTCATGTTTTATTTGTTTAGTAATTCATAAATATTTTAGTAGCTAAAGCAACTTTTCAAGGTTTTCCTTAATAGTGTTTATATCAATGCTATCTTTATTAGTATTTTTCTCCTCCTCCCAATTTTCAACTTCTAGGTTTTTCTGGGGTGGTGAAATTAATAACCGATCTTCTGCAGTTTTAGGTACAAAATTTTTTTCTACTAATTTGCATTCATAATCTAATTTAATACAGAAATCTTTTATTTCCTCTATGTTGATCATCTCAACCGTTGGCAAAGGAAAATCTTGAGCTTCTAGAAGACCACAATATCTTGTTGCATCATCCTTATCTTCAAACATAAGAACGATTGTCCTTCCTTTAAGTTCGATTGAATGAATTCCTTCCTTATCTGTTCCTGAATTATATAAAAGAACAAATACGTTCATAAGTATCGATTTTTCTATTTATATAATATTTGATTAAGAATCAGAAAGTGATAATTCTTGTAATCTTGTATATAAAGCAATTTCTTCATCGTTAATATCAGCAGGTATCACTACCAGGATTTCAACATACTGATCACCTACATTATCTTCAAAAGTTAAACCCCTTCCTTTCAAACGTAACATTCTTCCTGTAGATGATTTTGGTGGTACTTGGAGTGTGACATTTCCATCAAGTGTAGGAACCTCAACTGCACAACCAAGAAGAGCATCATGAGGAAATAACTCTAATTTATATAGAACTCTTAAACCATCAATTCTTAGGCCACTTTCAGTTTGAACTTTTAACTGTAGATAATGATCTTTACCTCCTCTTGCAATATTTTCAAGTCTTAATCGCCATCCATCTCCAGCGAAAGGAGGTGTATCAACTTCTACTACAGTTTCATCTTCAAGCTCAATTAAAATTGAAGCTCCATTTAAGGCCTCATCAGGAGTTAATTCTATAACTGTTTCAATATCTTGGTGGAGTTTAACTGGTGGCGGCTCTTCAGGAGAGGTTGTAGGGTATTCATAATGATTAAATTCATCATTATTTGTATTTGTCGATTCATCCTCATATGGTTCGTTTTCATACTCATTGGAATTATTAGGTGAGTATTCGTATCCAAATAATGAGTCAAGATAATCTTCAAAATCAGGAAAACCAGTCTTGAAATTATTATTTTCGTTATGAACATGGACATTTTCATCCCCACTATTTTTTCTTACACTAGGATCACGTAGATATTCGTATGCTTCGTTAATTAATTTAAATCTTTCTTCCGCATTAATATCATTTTTATTTAAATCTGGATGCCATTTTCGTGCTTCTCTTCGAAAGGCCTTTTTAAGTTCTTTATCATCGAAATTTGAGGATAAACCCAAAATCGACAAATAGTCTTTTTTAGAGGAAGTAGTCATTGTCCCATGGATCATCGTCCCTAGAATTACCATACCTCGAATTTCTATAATTTCTATCCATTTGATTATCCCAAGGATCATCATCCCAATAATCATCTGAGAAGAGTTCATCCTTTAATGATCCAAATGTATTTTTAATGCTTTGTAAGGGATTACTATCAGTTTTCTTTTCTGAGGCAAATTTTCTGTTTAAGCCGAATAATGCTTCTTGTAGAGCACTTACTGAAATTTCTAACTCTTGAGGATCATCATCATCAATATATTCTTCAACATCTTGAATGGCTAATTCAACAGCTCGTTGTTGCCTCTCAGCCCCATAAGGTCCAAATTCTAATGAAGCATCTCTAAGTCTTCTCTCAGCTTGCGCAATAAGAGTTAAAGCACTGTTTTTTCTATCAATTACAGATCTTCTCTTCCTATCTTCATTAGCTTTTGCTTTAGCTTCTTCAATTATCGAATTTATTTCTTGCTCATTTAAGTTTGAACCTCCAGAAATTGTAACTGTTTGCTTTCTTCCAGTTGTTCTATCAGTTGCACTTACTTCTAAAAGACCATTAGCATCTATATCAAATGCCACTTGGACTTGAGGTATTCCCCTTGGAGCTGGAGGTATTCCTGATAGTCTAAATTTACCAAGTGATTTATTTTCAGAGGCTAAAGGCCTTTCTCCTTGACGTACTTGAACAACGACTGATGATTGATTAGCTTCAGACGTACTAAAAACATCAGATTGTCTTACTGGTATTGGCGTATTACGAGGGATGAGCACTTTCATAAGACCACCAATAGTTTCTAAGCCTAAAGATAACGGAGTAACGTCATTTAGTAGTAAATCTTGTAAATCACCACTAATAATTCCAGATTGTATCGCAGCTCCAACTGCTACAACTTCATCAGGATTAACTGATTGACAAGGATCATTTGGAACAAGGGTCTTCACTAATTGTTGAACCATTGGAATTCTTGTGCTGCCTCCAACAAGAACTACCTCATCAATATCTTCAGCGCTCCACCCAGAATCATCTAAGGCTATTTGCACAGGTTCTAGTAATCTATCTAATAAATCTTGTGATAATGATTCAAAGATTTTTCTATCTAAGGCTTCTTCAATATGTAACGGTCCTTCTTTACTTGTTGTGATAAACGGCAAAGATATTTTTGTTTTTTGTAATCCTGACAATTCGCACTTAGCTTTTTCAGCAGCCTCAGTTAATCTCTGTAAAGCTTGTCTATCCCTTCTTAGGTCAATATCATGTTTAGCAAGAAATTTTTCTGCTAGCCAATCAACTATTTTTGAATCAAAATTATTTCCTCCTAGCTGTGTATCACCACAAGTGGCTTTCACATCAAAAACACCATTAGAAATTTTTAATAATGAAACATCAAATGTTCCTCCTCCTAAATCAAAAACCAAAACATTATTAGAAGAACTTTTTTCAAAACCATAAGCTAAAGCAGCAGCAGTAGGTTCATTTAGAATTCTATCTACTTTAATACCAGCTAATATTGCAGAATCCTTTGTAGCTTGCCTTTGAGATTCATTAAAGTAAGCAGGGACAGTAATAACCGCAGAATCAACAGTATCTCCAAGATAAGTTTCAGCATCATTAATTAATTTTCTAATCAATGAGCTCACTAATTCTTCTGGTGCATACTCTCTTTCTGTATTTGGACTAAGAACCCTAACACTTCCATTGTTATTAGCCTTTACGTTATAAGGAACAGAAATACTATTCTCATCTAATTCATCCCAGTCACTACCAATAAATCTTTTTAAGTTATAAAAGGTATTCTTAGGATTTAGAACAAGTTGTCTTCTCGCTTGGTCTCCTATTACTATTTCTTTTTCTTTTGTAAATCCAACAATTGAAGGTGTAGTTCTAGATCCCTCAGAATTTGCAATAACAATTGGACGACCAGCTTCTATAACTCCAACTACAGAGTTAGTAGTACCTAAATCAATTCCAACTATTTGCCCCATGATTTTAGATTGCTAAATTAAAGCAAAATTTACTAATAATTTAATTAATTTTTAACTTAGATATTTACATATAATAGTAAAATTCAAATATTTTCAACTTAATTTAAATAAATAAGATTATTTATAACTTATCAAAAAGATTACTATCTATTTTAAAAGATTCTTTAATGACAAAGGTGTTGATGTAGTTAACCAAAATAAACTAATATGATACGGAGAGAGAGGGATTCGAACCCTCGATAAAGTTGCCCCTATACAGCATTTCCAGTGCTGCGCCTTCAACCACTCGGCCACCTCTCCCAAGATAACTATTTTAACCCTTGATCATCCCATTTTAGAGGAAAGTTATTTGAAAAAGACTTTCACAGTCACGATTAAAAATAAAGAAACCGGAAAGGTCTACCAAGAGCAGGTAAATAGTGACGACTACATACTTAAGGAATTTGAAAAGAAAGGTTTCAAACTTGCATTTTCATGTAGAAATGGTTGCTGTACAAGTTGTGCAGTTAAAATTAAATATGGTACTTTGCATCAACCTGAAGCCATGGGTGTTTCTCAGGCATTAAAAGACAAAGGTTATGCACTTCTTTGTGTAGCTAAAGCAACTTCAGATCTTGAGGTAGAAACTACATATGAAGATGAAGTTTACGATTTACAATTTGGACAATATTTTGGCAGGGGAAATACAAGAGTAGCGCCACCTTGGGAATTTGAGGAAGATTAACTATCATGTTTGAATTAAGTGAAATAGAGGAACTTGCAAATCATGTAAACTTATCCATTTTGTTTGAAATAGCAAAGAATTCCGCTCAAATTGGTAATGAAATTTTAAAAGTTAATTACAATAAAATTCAGAAAATATCATCAAAGGGTAGGAAGGGTGATCTAGTTACCAATGTAGATTTGGAAGTTGAAAATAAAATAAAAGAATATTTATTAGAAGAGACACCAAACATATCTATAAATGCTGAGGAATCGGGTAAATTAAACAAATCATCGGATTTAACGTGGTGTATAGACCCATTAGACGGTACAACAAATTATTCCCATGGATATCCTTTTTTTGGGACTTCTATTGGTCTTGTGTATAAAAATAAGCCAATAATAGGCGCTATATCAGTACCTTATTTAAATGAACTATATTCAGCCTGTATAGGTTTAGGCTCATTCTGCAATGATAGTGAACTTAAAGTATCGAATCCTTCTAATCTTTCTGATAGTCTACTTGTAACTGGTTTCTCTTATGACAGATTTGAGACAGAGGATAATAATTATGCTGAATTTTGTTATTTAACACATAAAACTAGAGGTGTTAGAAGAGGAGGTGCAGCAGCAGTTGATCTAGCATTTGTTGCTGCAGGCAAGGTAGATGGATATTGGGAAAGAGGATTGGAGGTATGGGACCTAGCGGCCGGTGCTATTATTGTTAAAGAGGCTGGTGGTGTTATTTCTGATTATCCATCAGGCGAATTTAATTTAAGTTCAGGTAGAATTTTAGCTTGTTCTCCCAGCCTTGAGAATGAATTAAAAAATGAACTAGAAAAAGTTTCTCCATTTAAAAAAAATCTCTATACCTAAAATTAGTTAACTATAAAAATGTCAGATATAAAGGAAATTAATTTAGTCGATGTAAAAAATAATTCAAACATCATAAATAATTTAAATAGTATTTATAAACTTTGGGGATATGAAGAGGTTTCACCCTCATTTATAAATACTTTACAGACCATAAAAGGCCGTGGGGTTATTGACGAAAATCAGGTTGTAGGAATAGTAAGTAATAATTCATTATGTCTTAGGCCAGAAATGACAACATCTATTGTTAAATTGTCATCTACTAGATTAATAAATAAAAAAAGACCTATAAGATTATTCACCAATGGAATGGTTTTTGATAAAAAACAAAATAATAAGAATTCATTTAAATTACAAGAAAAATTGCAGAGTGGAATTGAATTAATTGGATATGATACAAAATACCCAGAAATTGAAGTTATTAATATTTTGTTTGATTCAATCGATAATATTAATTTGAAGGATGGTTGTAATTTATTTCTACTAGTAAGCACCACAAAAATAATGGACTTGATACTGAACAAATATAAGAATAATAATTTTGAAGAGATTAAGAAAAGTTTGGTTAATTTTGATCAAGATAATTTATCTAAATTAGGAATAGATGAAGATGATAAATATATTCTTAAAGATCTTTTATTCACACGAGGAGAGCCAATTGCAATATTAAAAAAATTAAAAACTATATATGGTGCTAGTAAAACATTAGATGACTTAAATTTTTTATTTGAGACATTATCAATAATATCAAATAAATATGGTGTTAAATTACAACTTGATCCAACTTTTCAACCTCACTTGAATTTATATGAAGGAATAGTTTTTCAACTAATAGGGGATAACGGTAAAAATAAAAGCGTCATCGCAAAAGGGGGAAGATATGATGAGTTAGTAAGGTCATTTAGTCCTAATGAGAAAATATTTAATGGGATTGGATTTACAATTTCAGTAGACATTTTAAGAAATTTAATTAAGGAAGAAAAGACAGATAAAAAAAGGATTTTATTGATGTTTAAAGATTCTTATTTGTTAGAAAAAGGTATGAATGAACAAAAAGAACAACAAAAAAGAGGAAACATTGCAGTCTTACATTTAAATCCATGTGATGACTTGGCTAAAGCCAATCAAATTTTGAAAGAAAACAATTGTAGTGAGATTTTGTGGGTTAAATAAAACCTTTTAAAAGTTTATTTAGTTTTAAAATTCAAATATTGTTCGGACAATACTCCTAATTAAACTTGATTAACAAGTTTTTAAGAAATAGTATTTAATATGTTTGATTTTTTTTAAATGGAAAAAGGCGAAATTCGTATTAATACCGAAAATATTTTCCCAATTATCAAGAAGGCAGTATATTCTGACCATGAAATCTTCTTAAGAGAACTTGTTAGTAATGGTGTTGACGCAATTAGCAAAAGAAGAATGGCCTCTATGGCAGGTGATTGCGAGAATACTGAGGAGGCTCAAGTAAAAATAACTATTAACCGTGAAAAAAATACGTTAACAATATCCGATAATGGAATTGGAATGAATGATGAAGAAATTAAGAAGTATATAAATCAAGTTGCATTTTCTAGTGCTGAAGAATTCCTAACAAAATACAAAAAAGATAATGATGAATTCATAGGTCATTTTGGACTAGGTTTTTATTCAAGTTTCATGGTGGCAGATAGAGTTGATATATTAACTAAATCGGCAATTGGGGAATCAAAAGCTTTCAAATGGTCTTGTGATGGATCACCAAATTTCACGTTAGAGGAATCTGAAAGAGAAACAATTGGTACAGATGTTATTCTTCACCTACTTGAAGAAGAAAAAGAGTTTATTGAGCCAGAAAGGATTAAATCACTAATAAAAAAATATTGTGATTTTATGCCAATAGATGTCTTATTAGAAGGAGAGACAATCAATAAGAAAAATCCTCCTTGGAGAAAACAACCTAGTGAATTAAAAGAAGAAGATTATATTGAGTTATATAAATACCTTTATCCTTTCCAGGGAGATCCACTGTTATGGATTCATCTAAATACAGATTACCCATATGACATACAAGGAATTTTGTATTTTCCAAAGTTGTCAGGTAGAGCTGATTGGGAAAAGGGAGAAATAAAACTATTTTGCAATCAAGTATTCGTAAGCGATTCAATTAAAGAGATAGTTCCAAAATACCTTTTACCTCTAAGAGGAGTTATTGACTCTACAGATATACCTCTTAATGTTAGTAGAAGTGCATTACAAACAGATAGAAAAGTAAGGTCTATATCATCATTTATCTCAAAAAAAATTGCTAATAAGCTGAAGGATTTGATAAAAAATTCTCCTGAATTTTATGCAGAAATTTGGGATTCAATCTCTGCTTTTATTAAAATTGGTGCTATCGAAGATGAAAAATTTGCTGATTTAGTTAATAACAGTATAATTTTCGAAACAATTTTAAATTCAGAGAAAGACGTAACTAAAGATATCGAAAATAAATCCCTCATCAAGTCCAATGAAAAATATTTCACAACTCTCGCAAATTACAAAGAGCGAAATAAATTAACTGATTCTAAAAAAATAATTTATTGTTCAGATTTGATTGCACAGTCTAGTGCATTAAATATATGTTTATCTGATAATAAAGAAGTTATTAAATCAGATCCCTTAATTGACGCACAATTTCTTCCATGGTTGGAAAGTAAAAATGAAGATTATCAATTCCAAAGAGTAGATTCAGAAATAAATGAACTAGAAGATAAAGAATCTAAAGAAATTGTAGATAAGGATGGCAAATCAAATACAGATAATCTTAGAGATACGATAGTTAAGGCCCTTAACAATGAGAAAGTAACAGTTAAAGTACAGTCACTTTCAAGTAAAGATGCACCACCAGCGATGATCTTGCTTCCAGAACAAATGAGAAGAATTAATGATATGGGTGCTTACATGGAACAAAAGATGCCTGGCTTACCTGAATATCATGTGCTCTTAATTAACAAAGAACATCCACTTATTGTTGGTCTTAATAAAATTACAGGCAACAAAATAATTATTGATGAAAAAGATCCTATGGAGAATCCATTAGCTTCTAAAATTGCTAATCATGTCTATGATATGGCTAAGCTTTCCGTTGGTGGATTAGATCAAGAACAGATAATTAATTTACAAAATAATAATGCTGAATTAATTTCAGAATTACTTAATTCAACAAATTGAGTCATGTGTTAGAATTTTTAAAGATATAACTCAATAAATATGTCAAGAGTTTGCGAACTGACAGGTGCAAAAGCTAATAACGGGATGGCAGTGAGTCACTCACATATTCGTACAAAAAAATTGCAACAAGTTAATCTTCAAAAAAGGAGACTTTGGTGGGAAGAAGGTAAAAAATGGGTGAATATTAAAATTAGCACCAAAGCACTAAAGTCTATACAAAAAGTAGGTTTAGATAAATTTGCCAAATCTAATGGGGTTGATTTAAAAAAATTCTAAATTTGATGAGAAATTTAGTTGTAAGTATATTTATATCTTTTATTTTTTTATTTAATTGTAATTCAGCAATAGCTTTTGACTTTGCTCCTGAAGTTGGAGAAATTGCTCCAAACTTTCAATTAGAAGGTTTTAATAAAAACATAAAATCAAAAAATATTTGGGAATTAAATGATTTTCAAGGTAAGTGGCTTGTTATGTATTTTTATCCAAAGGACTTTACAGCAGGTTGTACTCTTGAAGCTAAAGGTTTTTCGGAATTAAAAAAAGATTTTTCAAAATATAATGCCGAAATTGTTGGTATTAGTGCTGATAATCAAGATTCTCATGAAAGTTTCTGCAGCGAAAAATCTATAAACTACACCTTATTATCCGATCCTGATGGAATTATTAGCGAAAAATATGGTTCGTGGATTCCTCCATTTTCTGATAGAAATACTTTTTTGATTTCTCCAGAAGGTGAAATTTCTTATAGATGGATAAGTGTTTT
This sequence comes from Prochlorococcus sp. AG-347-M23, assembly GCA_003278855.1. Lineage (GTDB taxonomy): Bacteria > Cyanobacteriota > Cyanobacteriia > PCC-6307 > Cyanobiaceae > Prochlorococcus_A. Next base: position 12,359 of record QCCU01000015.1, read on the forward strand.
ACCTATAAATCATGCCAAAGAAGTACTTAATGTGCTAAAGAAAAAAATATAAATTTTGCACGAACTTTCATTTGGAACTTGGTTAATTCACATCTCTTCGGTTATTGAATGGATATTTACCATCTTTGTTATAAACAAAATTTCTAAATATAAAAAATACAATTTATTTTTTTGGTTAAGCTTAGCTATGGTTCCCAACTTAATAGGAGCTATGTGCGCTATTACCTGGCATATCTATGACAATCAAGAAAATCTATACGGTCTAGTATCACTTCAAGGAATATTTACATTTATAGGAAATTCAACATTAGCCTTAGCTGTAATAAAGATTTTTAGAGGAATAGAGACTTATGAATGATTTATTTTTTAAATTTATAGAAAAATTAGGTTCTATCGATAACACATTGTTGTTTGCAGTATCAATAATTCCATATGCAATATTTTTGTTTTACTTATATAAAATCAAATCTGTTAATAATTTTGTAAAAACAGGATTTTCCTTAACTGTTTTATTCGTATTTATAACTATATTGGTATCTATTTTCACACTAAATTACTATGATAAAACCCTTGTTGAGGTTGACTTATTCCATGGCTTTGCAGAATCATTCCTAACTCTAAGTGATTTTGTTATTTTGTTTGGATTTATAAAGTTGTTAAATAGCTTAGAAGTAAACAACTCTTAAGACCTTTTACAATTTTGTGTTTTTTAGGTAAAAGTATTAGAGAATATATAAAAATAACGATTTTTTATGTTTACTACATTATTTGCAGCTGCAGATCCAGCAACTTTTTCTTGGTCTCCAAAGTGTGCCGTCGTAATGATTGCATGTAATGTTTTTGCTTATGCAATTGCTAGAGCAACAATAAGAAAACCTAACGAAGGTTTTGAAATACCCAATTCAAAATTCTATGGTGGTTTAAGTCACGCATCAGTTGTAGGTGCTAATTGCCTAGGTCATATTTTCGGAATTGGAGCAATATTAGGATTAGCCTCAAGAGGTGTTTTATAAAAATTTATTTATTAATTTTTATTTATTAAATTTTTAATTAACTAACTTAAATTTCTCAACAATTTTATCTGCCATCTGATCAGGCAAAAGTCCTAGTTTTTCTTTACTCTGATCAGGTGAAGCATGATCAACTAATACATCAGGTATACCTATTCTGTATACAGGAATGTTTATTTCATTATCGTTAAATAATTCAACTATTGCGGAACCAAATCCTCCTATTAAGGTTCCTTCTTCCATGGTTACAACTTTTTGAATTTTCTTGGCTAAAGGCATAATAAGATTTTTATCGAGAGGTTTAACAAACCTAGCATTAACAATGCATACATTAATGTTCATATTTTTTAAGATCTTTGCTGTTTCGATTGCTGATGCTACCATTGAACCATAAGCAATAATTAAAATATCTTCTCCTTCTTCAAGTATTTCAGCTTCGCCTATATTCAAAGGTTCCCAACCCTCATCCATTACAGCCACTCCTAATCCAGAACCTCTGGGTATTCTTAGTGCTGTAGGACCATTATGGTTTATTGAAGTTATTAACATTCTCTGTAATTCAGACTCATCCTTTGGAGCCATCAATACAAAATTAGGTATAGATCTCATATAACTGATATCGTACTGACCTTGGTGAGTAGGACCGTCAGCTCCAACTATCCCAGCTCTATCAAGTACGAATGATACAGGTAAATTTTGTATTCCTACATCATGAATTAATTGGTCGAAAGCACGTTGAAGAAAAGTACTATAGATAGCTACAACAGGTTTAAGACCATCGCAAGACATTCCTGCCGCAAGAGTAACTGCATGTTGTTCTGCTATTCCTACATCAATATATTGATCAGGGATATTTTTTTGCAATATATCTAAACCAGTACCTGTAGCCATTGCAGCAGTAATACCAACGACTTTGCTATCTTGTTCACATATTTTTAATAAGGTTTGACCAAATATCTTACTATAACTAACAGGTTTAGGTTTCTTTGATGGAATAGATTTCCCAGTTGTAAGATCAAATGCAGACTGTGCGTGATATCCAACCTGATCGGCTTCTGCATATGGGTAACCCTTTCCTTTTGTTGTGACAACATGAACAAGTACAGGTCTTTTAAGTTTATGGGCTGCGTTAAAGGTCTTAACTAAGTTACCAATATCATGACCATCAATTGGACCCATATATGTAAATCCAAGTTCTTCAAAAACAGCTCCAACCTTAGGTACAGATAATCGCCTAACGCTCCCTTTAATATTTTTGAGTTCTTCTGGGATATCCTTACCAATTAAGGGTATATTTTTTACACTTTCTTGAACACTATCGGACAAAAATTGCAATGGTGGACTTACTCTTACCTTATTTAAGTAAGATGAAAGTGCTCCAACCGGAGGTGAAATAGACATGTCATTATCGTTCAATACTACAACTAAAGGGGTATTTGGTAAGTGACCTGCATGATTTATAGCTTCTAATGCCATTCCTCCTGTTAGTGCTCCATCTCCAATAACAGCGACACATTTATAATTCTCACCTTTTCTATCTCTTGCTATTGCCATCCCTAATGCAGCAGAAATAGAAGTACTTGCATGTCCAGCACCAAAATGATCAAATTTACTTTCACTTCTTTTAAGATATCCAGCGACTCCATTTTGCTGTCTAAGAGAATCAAATTGACTGAAACGTCCTGTAATTAATTTATGAGGGTAACCTTGATGTCCTACATCCCAAACAACTTTGTCAAAATCAAGATCAAGAGTTTGATATAAAGCCAATGTCAACTCAACTACACCTAATCCAGGACCAAGATGTCCTCCACTAGTGGATACTACCTGAAGATGTCTTTCTCTAATTTGACAAGCAATTTCCTCTAATTGTGAAACTGTTAAGCCATGAAGTTGATTTGGATGACTTAACTCACTTAAAAGCATTTAACAAAAATTGGTATCTATATAATCTAAAACGCCGAGGTGCAAAATGAGTATTTTTTTTGAAATAGATCATGTAATGTTTTATTAGATTAATATTTAATGCTAAAAATATATATATGAATGATTATTTTGAAAAAATACTTCAAGCTGAAGTCTATGAAGTTGCAAAAAAAACACCACTAGAGAAAGCTCATAATTTAAGTAATACACTTAATAATGAAGTTTTTCTAAAAAGAGAAGATCTTCAAGATGTATTTTCATTCAAAATAAGAGGAGCATATAACAAAATGAGTAAGCTCACTAATTCGCAGCTTGCTCAGGGAGTAATTACTTCTAGTGCTGGTAATCATGCTCAAGGGGTTGCACTTAGTGCCCTTAAGTTAAATTGCCAAGCAACCATATTAATGCCCATAACCACACCTCTAGTAAAAGTTAATGCAGTAAAAAATTTAAAAGCAAAAGTTATATTATATGGAGATAACTATGATGAAACTTACAAAGAGGCAATAAGGATTAGCCAAGAAAGAAATTTATGCTTTATTCATCCCTTTGATGATCCAGAAGTAATAGCAGGACAAGGAACTATAGCTATAGAACTTGAACAGCAGCTTAAGGAAAAACCTTATGCAATTTATATTGCTGTAGGTGGTGGGGGATTGATATCAGGAATATCATTATACATTAAAAAAATATGGCCTGAAGTAAAAATAATTGGCGTAGAACCAGAAGATGCTGACGCTATGACGAAATCTTTGGAAGAAGAAAAAATTGTGGAACTATCTTCGGTAGGTCAATTTGCAGATGGAGTAGCGGTTAAAAAAATTGGTAAAAATACTTTTGATATTGGTAAAAAATATATAGATAAGATGATTAGGGTTAACACCGACGAAATCTGTGCTGCTATAAAAGATGTATTTGAGGATACTAGATCAATACTAGAGCCCGCAGGTGCCTTATCAATAGCAGGAATGAAAAAAGATATTTTAAATTCGAATCATTCAAATAGAAAAATGGTTGCGATTGCATGTGGTGCAAATATGAATTTTGAGAGGCTTAGATTTGTAGCAGAAAGAGCAGAACTTGGAGAGTGTAAAGAAGTAATGATGGCTGTTGAAATTCCTGAACGTGCTGGTAGTCTGATTGATTTTTGCAAGTTACTTGATAATAGAAATTTAACTGAATTTAGCTATAGGATGTCGAATTCTAAGAATGCGCAGATCTTTGTAGGAGTTCAAGTCTATGGTTTAAATGATAAAAAAAATCTTTTAAATGTATTTAGAAATTCTGAGTACTCATTTATTGACATAAGTGATGATGAATTATCTAAAAATCATCTCAGACATATGGTAGGAGGAAGATTACCAAAGAATTTTAAAGAGATGGAATATAGAAACTTTATTGAACTTTTATACAGATTTGAGTTTCCTGAAAGGCCTGGCGCATTAATAAACTTCCTAAATAACATGAAATCAAATTGGTCTATAAGCGTATTTCACTACAGGAATTATGGAGCTGATGTAGGGAAAATTGTTATTGGAGTTTTGATCGATAAAAATGAGATTTTAGAGTGGAATAAATTTGTAAGAATTCTAGGCTATAAATTCTGGGATGAAACTCAAAACGATACATATAGATTATTCCTTGGTGCATCAGATTAAATTTAAGGTAAATTAGGGAAGATTTCGGTAATTTAAAATCAATCGATCTAATCTAAATACCACGCCAATATCTGATATAGATCTAGTTACTAAAGTTGAAGCTGTTCTATATTTAAAAGGCAGACCAATAACAAAAAAGGATCTTTCAGAAATTACTAATTCTGATATAAACTCAATAAATGATGCAATTAAAGATCTAAAAAATAAATACTCTAATCCTAACTCAGCTATTGAATTAAATGCAGTTAATAACAGTTTTTCTCTCGAACTAAAATCTAGTCTCAATGAATTCGTCGATGATTTACTTCCTTCTGATTTGAAAAAATCCGAATTAAGGACATTAGCAACTATTGCGATCAAAAAAAAGATCCTGCAATCGGATCTTATACTTCTTCGAGGTTCAGGTGCATATGATCATATAAAAGAATTATTAGAAAAGAAATTCATCGTCAAACGAAAGCAAAAAGATGGTAGATCATATTGGCTATCATTATCAGAAAAGTTTTTTCAAACGTTTGCTGTAAGTAACGAATATCTCTCAAATATTGGAAGCGGTAACAATAAGCAGCAATAATAAGTAAATGTTAGAATAAATTAAAATTGGACAATGTAATGTTATCTGAGATTTTTGCAGTTCTGGGTCAAACTTTATCAATTTATTCTTTCATATTGATAATAAGAATTTTACTTACATGGTTTCCAGGTATTGATTGGAGTAACGGTGTTTTATCTGCATTAACTTCTATCACAGATCCTTATTTAAATATTTTTAGAGGCATTATCCCTCCAATAGGTGGATTTGATATTTCATCTTTGTTAGCTTTTTTACTTTTAAATGTTATTCAAAATTTAATTACAAATCTCCAGTATGCAAGCCTAGGTTATAGCTGAATTTATCTATCATCTCCAGATCCTCTTATCTTGCCTTTAGCAGCTCTTAATTTTAATTTTTCAAGGTTTTGTAATGCGACATCATCTAAATTAAAGTTTAATTCTGTACAAAGATTTGATACATACCACAAAACATCTCCTAACTCTTTCTTAATACCTAATTTTGATTCGTTATCAAATATTCCATTTTTATCTCTTATAACCTTTTTCACTTTTTCTGCAACCTCACCAGCCTCTCCCACTAATCCGAGAGTTGGATAAATGTTATTTGAACCTAGATCTGGATATTGAGCTGTTTCTCTTGCTTTTTTCTGATAAGTTTTAAAATCCATGACTTAAATAACTAACTTTGGGTATGGTAAATTTATTTATATCTAGCAATATTATCTATATATGTCGAATATTGATTTAAAAAGAAGAACAAAAATAGTAGCAACTATTGGCCCTGCAACTCAATCTGAAGAGATAATTACAAATTTAATTAAGGCTGGAGTAACAACATTCAGATTAAATTTCTCACATGGAGATCATAAAGATCATGCTGAGAGAATAAAAACCATAAGGGAAGTATCAAAAAAGTTAGATATAGATATTGGAATATTGCAGGATCTTCAAGGACCTAAAATACGATTGGGGCGATTTAAAGATGGGCCAGTAAAAGTTAAAAAAGGCGATAAATTCACACTTACATCTAATGAAGTCGAATGTACAAATACTATTGCAAATGTAACCTATGACAAACTTTCTCAAGAAGTTAGCGAAGGGAAAAGAATTCTTTTAGATGATGGAAAAATAGAAATGATTGTAGAAAAAGTTGATACAAAAGCTAATAATTTGGATTGTATTGTAACTGTAGGAGGGGTGCTTTCAAACAATAAAGGTGTTAATTTTCCAGATGTTCAATTATCAGTTAAAGCATTAACAGATAAAGATAAAGAGGATTTAAAATTCGGCTTATCTGAAGGAGTTGATTGGATAGCACTAAGTTTTGTAAGAAATCCATCCGATATAAATGAGATAAAAGATTTAATAAACAAAAATGGGCATTCAACTCCTGTAGTCGCAAAAATAGAAAAATTTGAAGCAATTGATCAAATTGATACAGTATTACCCTTATGTGATGGGGTTATGGTTGCAAGAGGTGATTTGGGAGTAGAAATGCCTGCTGAAGAAGTTCCTCTTTTACAAAAGGAGTTAATAAGAAAAGCTAATTCATTAGGTATCCCAATAATTACAGCGACTCAAATGCTTGATTCTATGGCTTCTAACCCAAGACCAACTAGGGCCGAAGTTAGTGATGTTGCGAATGCAATTCTGGATGGTACAGATGCTGTAATGCTTTCAAACGAAACTGCAGTTGGCGATTATCCTGTAGAAGCTGTTGAAACGATGGCAACCATAGCAAGAAGAATTGAAAGGGATTATCCACTTAAGGCTATTGAAAGTCACTTACCCAGTACGATCCCAAATGCTATTAGCGCAGCAGTAAGTAATATAGCTAGACAACTTGATGCAGGAGCTATAATCCCTTTAACTAAATCAGGTTCTACTGCTCGAAATGTAAGTAAGTTCAGACCACCAACACCTATCTTGGCAACTACTACAGAAAGAAGTGTAGCGAGAAGATTGCAACTTGTTTGGGGAGTTACTCCTATAGTAGTTAAAAATGATGAAAGAACAGCAAAAACTTTTAGTTTAGCTATGCAAATTGCTCAAGAGATGGGGATCCTAAATCAAGGAGATTTAGTAGTTCAAACGGCAGGTACATTAACTGGAATTAGTGGCTCTACAGATTTAATAAAAGTCGGTTTAGTAAGAAGGATTGTATCAAGAGGAATTTCAATAGGGGAAATTGGTGTTACAGGTAAAGCAAGAATAATTAAAAATAATCTTGACATATCCTTAATTTGTCCAGGAGAAATATTATTTGTTCCGAAGGAATTAATGAAAAATATTCCACTGAGTAAAAATATTGCCGGCATCGTTACAAACCAAAATGTAAATGATGTTTATGCTTTTTTTAACAAAAACAATAAAAAGATTTCTACAATTTGTAATTTAGAAAATATGGATATTCATCAAATCAGCAATGGCGATCTTATTACACTCCAACTTAATGAAGGTGTTATATACATGGGACAAATTGAAGATGATGATGCAATAGATAAATACAAATATGTCTAGGAATATTTCAATAAAAGAAGCCTTAGGCATGGCAACAAAAACTTTAGTTTCGAACAAATTAAGAAGTTCGTTAACAATGCTTGGGATAATTATAGGAAATGCCTCAGTTATTACACTTGTTGGACTTGGTAGAGGTGCTCAAACATTAGCAAAGAACCAATTAAGTAATTTAGGTGCCAATGTTTTATTCATTGTTCCCGGAAATAATGACACAAGAAGAAGAGGTATTTCATTTCCTAAAAACCTAGTTTTAGAAGATGCAATAGCCATAGGCAACCAAGTACCAACAGTTAAAAAAGTAGCTCCTCAAATCTCTGCTAACGAAATAGTGCAATCAAATTCTAAAAGTTTAAATATATCAATTGCTGGAGTTACTCCTGAATTTCTTGAAGTAAGAAGCTTTGAAGTAGATAAGGGTAGATTTTTATCAAAAAGTGATGTTAATAGTGCAAGAAGTTATGTTGTGATTGGTCCTGATCTTAAAGACGAATTTTTCAAAGATAAATCTTCATCACTTGGAAAAAAAATCAGAATTAAAGATCATACTTATGAAATTATCGGAATATTAAAACCCAAAGGTGCTGTATTTGGAAGTAATCAAGACAAAAATGCTTATATTCCATTAACCACCATGGTCAATAGGATTACAGGGAAGGATCCAACATATGGAGTAAGTTTAAGCTTTATTAGTGTTGAAGCGATAAATAAAAATTCAACAAGTGCCGCAAAATTTCAGATTACTAACTTATTAAGGCAAAGACATAAAATAATCAGAGATGATGACTTTGCAGTTAGATCACAAGAAGATGCGCTGAATATAGTAACCAACATAACAAGTGGACTAACGTTTTTATTGGCTGGTATTGGTGCAGTATCTTTAGTGGTTGGAGGCATAGGAATCATGAATATTATGCTTGTTTCTGTAAGCGAAAGAACTGAAGAGATTGGACTTAGAAAAGCAATAGGAGCTAAACAGTCAGATATATTAATTCAATTTTTAATTGAGGCACTGATTTTATCTACAATTGGAGGATTAATTGGTACAACAACGGGATTATCAGGTGTTTTTCTTTTATCTCTGATAACACCACTTCCTGCATCGGTAGGAATTACAACTACTTTTTCCACCATGATTATTTCAGGATCAATAGGTTTAATCTTTGGCGTTTTACCTGCAAAAAGAGCTTCTAAATTAGATCCAATTGTTGCATTAAGAAGTTTATAAATAGAATTTATAATAATGCTCAATTTTTATAAATTAATTGAGATACTAGTGAGTCTTCAATCACTTGTAATAACATCTATGATAACTGTTTATATTCCACTGCCTTTTATCTATAAATCTAGTAATAACTTTGAGTTGCCTATCACATGGCAAATTCCAACCGTAATTTTACTAACACTTATATTCCATAAAAAAATTGTTTTCAGAGCATTTTCTTTATATATAATTTTGGGGTTATTTATATTTCCTGTCTTTTATAAAGGAGGTTCAATAGGTTATTTGCTCACTCCAAATTTTGGTTATTTATTAGGTTATTATCCATTAATCAAAATAATTGATAATTTAAACACTAGTACTAAAATAAACGTTAGTAACTTTTTAAAAACTGGATTTATAGCAATAGTTGCTATGCATTTAACTGGAATATTTTACAACTTAATACAAATAATTTTGTACAGTCAATTTAATTTATTTTTATATAATTTAGGTAAATACTCATTAAGTAAGATTGGATATCATTTTTTAATGCTTTTTCCACTTTTATTATTTATAAAACCTATAGAGCGTTTAAAACATAACAAATAATGAATAATAAAATACAAACAAAATTATATTTTTTTTCATTAAGTATTTTTATTGTTCTAATAGATCAGTACACGAAATATTTAATATTTTATAATCATAAATTTTTTTTAAATAAAGATTTTCTTTTTTTTAAATTAGACTTTGTAAAAAATTACGGAGCAGCATTTAACTTATTTAGTGGTAGTAGAGTATTTTTATCTTTAATAAGTATTTTTTTTTCTATATTACTTATTTATTTGATATTTAGGAAGACTACTTTAAACTCTTTCGATCTATATTCTTATAGCATTATTCTTGGGGGAACTATTGGTAATGGTATAGATAGGATATATAGAGGTTTTGTAGTTGACTTTATAAATTTAAATATTATAAATTTTCCAGTATTTAATATTGCTGATATATCTATTAATATTGGTTTCATTATTTTACTGTATAAGATTTTTAAATATACTCGATAAAATGAATTACTTGAAATTAAAGTATATAAAGTATGTAGTATTGATATTATTTCTTTATATTTTATTTTCCTTATTTGTAAGAATAGTAAATATTTATACTCTTTTATTCTTAATTATAATTATTTATACTTTTTATAATATTGATAAAAAATTATTTAAAAAAATAGTTTATAAAGTCATTTATAAAAATAAAAAAAATACACTATCATTCAAAAATAAATATGGTGCAGCCAAGATAAGTTTGGAAGGAGTCGAGAAAATTAACAAAAAAATAAGCGATAAAGTAAAAGCTGAATTGTTAAATTACCAAAAAAATAAACTAGAGTCTCAATTAAAAACAGGAGATTATAAAGTTACTCTTTTTGGAGCAGGCTCCTCAGGAAAAACATCTATAGCAAGATCTTTATTGAAAAATATTGTCGGACAAACCTCTGCAAAAATAGGTACAACTAAGCAAATTAATAGCTATAAAATTCGAATACCAATTTTAAAAAGAAACATTAATATAGTTGATACTCCAGGCTTATTCGAACCATCTAAATTAGGAGAAGAAAGAGAAAAAGCAACAATTATAAAAGCATCAAATTCTGACTTAGTTCTTTTTGTGTTAGATCAGGACATAAATAAATACGAAAACTATTTAATTAAAGAATTATTAAAATTAAGGAAAAAAATTATAATAGTTCTAAATAAATGTGATTTGAGGTCTAGAGATGAAAATAAGCTTATCAAAGAAAATATAATTTCTATAACATCAGCTAGAAAAAATAAAATTTCAGTCGTTCAAACAATTGCAGTCCCTCAAAAATCTTCCTATGCAAAATCAGATGCTTTAAATTTAGTTCCAGAGGTAGGAAGTTTATTTAGAGAAATAATCGAAACACTTGATAGTAATGGCGAAGAGTTATTGGCGGAAAATATTCTTTTTCGCTCAAATAAGTTAGGTATTAAAAGTAAAAATTTTGTACAAGAACAAAGATATTTAATGTCAAATAAAGTGATTAATAAATATATGTGGATAACAGGAGGAGTAATACTAGTTAATCCACTACCAGCTGTTGATTTTCTTACTACTACTTCCGTAAACCTTCAAATGATAATGGAGTTATCAAAAATATATGAAATAAAGCTTTCAAAAAAAGATGCAAAAGATTTGGCGACTTCATTGCTAAGCGCATTGGCTAAACAAGGAATACTAAAAGGGGGTCTCGCCATTCTTTCACCTGCTTTAGCTACAAGCTTGACTAAAATAATATTATCTAAATCTATACAATCAGTTACAGCAGGCTGGTTAATAAGAATTGTAGGACTAAGTTTGATTGAATATTTTAAAAATGGTCAAGATTGGGGAGATGGAGGAATTCAAGAAGTAGTAGATAAAATCTATAGAATAAGTAAAAGAGAGGATATTTTAAATAATTTCGTAAAAGAAGCTATTTCAAAAATTGAAATGAAAAAATATTTTAACTCAAATAAAAGTTTGCCTCCATTCACTAATTAATATTGGATAATTGATCATTTAGATAAGTTCTGAAATCAAAGATAGTTATTAATAGTAAATAAGCAATGCAAATAGCTATAGAGATAAATCCTGTTACTATTGCAATAATTTTTGGTCTTCCCATATTCATTAGTTAAGCATCTAGAAGTCTCAAAAGTTCTTCAATATGAGAATTCTTTGTATTGTAATTTCCCATGACTACCCGTAAAAAATATTTACCTTTAAATTTTGGTCTAGAAAGCATAAAATTATTTTTAATTAGTTCGTTTACTTTAGTTTGAGTCCATGCATCAGAGTCTTTTGGTTCAAGTTTATTCGGTAAGAATGAAACGATATGAAGAGGACCTGAATATATATCAAATTTATTTTTACTAATATTTTTTACAAAAAAATCTTTTCTTTTAATTGATGATCTTAATATATTTTCTATTCCTTTGAGACCTAAAAAACGTAACCCAAGCCATAGTTTGATAACCTCTGCAGGTCTAGAACCTTGTATGCCTATTTCTCCTCTATTTATAATATTATCTTTAGATGATATATATGGCAGTCCAGTATTAAAAGTAGTTTCTAAAGTACTCATATTTGAAACCAACAACAAAGATGAAGTCTTTGTAATACCAATAATTTTTTGTGGATTTATCGTAATCGAATTAGCTTGATTAATATTATTTAGACCTTCTATTGGAATAGAAGTTATAGCAAAAATCCCTCCAATTGAACCATCAATATGTAACCATATGTTTCTTTGTTTACAGATTTCACTTATTTCTTTAATAGGATCAATAGCCCCTCTAACAGTTGTCCCAAGGGTGGCAACAATAGCAAATATATTTTTATTTTCTATAGAACATTTATCTAAAGAGTTTCTCAGATCGTTTATATCCATTCGACCTTGATTATCAGTTTTTATCCTGACAAGATTCCTAGTATCAAGACCCATTACTTTTATACATTTAACGAAAGAAGAATGAGCATCTTCACTAACAAGTAATACAGAATTAGGATTCGTACCTAATCCAGCATTATTTCTAGCTGCAATAAGTGCATTCAGATTACTTAATGTACCTCCGCTAGCAGCTATACCTCCTGAGAAATCATTAAACCCTATTTTCTTGGCAAACCATTTGCATAATGATTCTTCAAGCAAGGTTACACTTGGTGATAACTCGTAAGCGAGAAGATTATTATTTAAACCAGCAGCAATTAAATCTCCCAAAATAGAGAAAATTAAAGGTGGGGGATCAAGGTGAGCTAGTGAGCCAGGATGAACGGGATTAAATGAATTATTCAAAAGAGATTCAATCTCAGAAAACAAATCTTCCTCAGAGTTACCATCATCCGCAGGCATAATACAATTGAAACTCTCATCAAAAGGTAAAGGACCATTTTTATCAGCTTTAGAGAACCAGTCACAAAGAGTTTGACTTGCTCTATTCAGAAGAGTAATCAATTTGTCATTAGTCCCTAAATTAGAGGGGAAATATATATCTTTATTATTAATTAAATCTTCAGCCATCAGATAAGATATCTATTAATAATTCTATTCTCAATCTTGGTAAATGAGTTATATTTTTGAAAATGGAAATAGTAATGAAGAACAACAAAAAAAAACAAATAATTCAAATTACACATTGTGGATGAATTCAATATTAAGAAGATCCAAAGAAATTGGGAAAGTTGAGCTACCAATCTGTTCAATAATTTTAGATGAGAGAGGAAGATGTATTGGAAGAGGAGTAAACAGGAGAAATATAAATAAAGATCCATTAGGTCATGCTGAAATAATGGCGCTAAGGCAGGCATCTCTAATAAAAAACGATTGGAGATTTAATGAATGCATTATTATCACAAATTTAGAACCATGTACCATGTGTGCATCGGCACTTATTCAAGCAAGAATGGGTAAAGTTGTTTTTGGTGCCTACGATAAGAAAAGAGGTGGATTGGGTGGCTCAATTGACTTGTCAACGCATAAAAGTTCTCATCACAAGATGGAAATAATTGGAGGTGTTTTAGAGGACGAATGCAGTCAAATTTTACAGATTTGGTTTAAAAAGTTGAGGACTCAAAAATAGAAAATTTCTTTAGCTCGGTATCAAATAGGTTTAATAATCTATCAACATTCTCCTCTCTTGAGTTGAATCCCATTAGCCCTACACGCCATACCTTTCCGGATAATTCTCCAAGTCCATTTCCTATCTCAATTCCAAAGTTTCTTAAGAGATGATTTCTAAAACCATCCCCATCAACCGCTGGAGGTATTTTAACTGTGGTTAAGGTTGGCAATCTATAATCCTCTGGTACATGTAATTCCATTCCAAGACTTTCTAAACCATTCCACAATTTCTTTGCATTAGCATTATGTCTATTCCAAACATTTTCTAAACCCTCGTTCGCAATTAATCGTAAACCTTCACGAATCGCAAAATTCATGTTTACTGGAGCTGTATGATGGTAAACACGATCAGAACCCCAATACTTATTTAATAAAGATAAATCTAAATACCAGTTAGGTACTTTTGTTTTTCTTGAGCCTAGCTTTTCTTCAGCTCTTTTATTCATTGTAAAAGGGCTTAATCCAGGGGGACAACTTAATCCCTTTTGACTACAACTGTATGCTAGATCGATTTTCCATTCGTCTATCAATAATTCTAAAGCGCCAAGTGAAGTAACAGCATCAACTAAAAACAAGCAATTATTTTTTCTACAAATATCCCCAATACCATCAAGAGGTTGTAAAACACCACTTGATGTTTCAGCATGGACAATAGCAAAAATTGCGGGTTTTTTAGTCTCTATTTCATACTTAATTTCCTCATAAGTAAAAGCTTCACCCCATGGTTTTTCTATAAAGGAAACTTGAGCTTTATATCTAGTTGCCATATCAACTAATCTATCTCCAAAATATCCTTTTTTAGCAATAAGAATTTTTTCACCTTCTTCAATAAAATTAGCTATTGAAGCTTCCATCGCTGCACTACCAGTGCCGCTCATTGGTAGTGTAAGACGATTATTGCACTGCCAGGTATACCTTAAAAGTTGTTGAACGTCAGACATCAATGAGATATATGCCTCATCTAAATGACCAATAGGATTTAAAGAAAGAGCGCTTAAGACTTCTGGATGTGCGTTTGAAGGTCCAGGTCCTAATAAAAGTCTAGAGGGAACATAAGTCTTTGAAAAATGAGATAAATTCTCTTTATTTAAAGCCTGAATAAGTTTTGCTTCTGTCAAAGAATTACATTCAATTACTTTTAAATTAGACTAATATCGTCGCTTAAGCGATATTTTTTTATAGAAATTAATTCAATTTAAATAATTAAGTAAATAATTATTAAAGTTATGACTTGAAACACTCAAAGAAGACATCAAGTCTTAAAAAAAGTTACCGTTGATACATAATAAGAATCATCAAGTTATTAATTTCATAGAAGGTATTTCAAAAGTTATGACTAAATCTCCACAAGATGTTTTAAGTCAAATTAAAGATGAAGGAATTGAACTCATCGATTTAAAATTTACAGACATCCATGGTAAATGGCAACATTTAACTCTTACATCAGACATGATAGAAGAGGATTCATTTACAGAAGGTCTAGCATTTGATGGTTCATCAATAAGAGGTTGGAAAGCAATTAATGCTTCCGATATGTCAATGGTTCCCGATGCAAGTACAGCATGGATAGATCCTTTTTACAAACATAAAACTCTAAGTATGATTTGCTCTATCCAAGAGCCTAGAAGTGGAGAGCCTTATGATAGATGTCCAAGATCTTTAGCTCAAAAGGCTTTAAAGTACTTAGAATCTACTGGTATTGCTGACACAGCGTTTTTTGGACCGGAACCAGAATTCTTCTTATTTGATGATGTGAGATACGATTCAAAAGAAGGTTCTTGCTTTTACAGTGTAGATACAATTGAAGCTCCCTGGAACACAGGAAGAATTGAAGAAGGTGGAAATTTAGGATACAAGATCCAATATAAAGAAGGTTATTTCCCAGTTGCTCCAAATGATACTGCGCAAGACATCAGATCTGAAATGCTACTTTTAATGGGTGAATTAGGCATACCCACCGAAAAGCATCACCATGAGGTTGCTGGTGCCGGCCAACACGAGCTTGGAATGAAATTCGATTCATTAATAAATTCTGCTGATAACGTAATGACTTATAAATACGTTGTAAGGAATGTTGCTAAAAAATATGGGAAAACCGCAACGTTTATGCCCAAGCCTGTATTTAACGATAATGGAACTGGAATGCATGTTCACCAAAGTTTATGGAAGAGCGGTCAGCCATTATTTTTTGGTGAAGGAGCATATGCAAATTTATCTCAAACTGCAAGATGGTATATCGGAGGCATACTTAAGCATGCTCCATCATTCTTAGCATTTACTAACCCAACCACAAATAGTTATAAAAGATTGGTTCCAGGATTCGAAGCCCCTGTAAATCTAGTTTATTCTGAGGGTAACAGATCAGCTGCAGTAAGAATACCTTTAACAGGTCCAAGCCCTAAAGCTAAAAGATTAGAATTCAGATCAGGTGACGCACTTGCAAATCCTTACTTAGCATTTTCTGTAATGATGCTTGCTGGTATTGATGGAATTAAAAATCAAATTGATCCTGGTGATGGAGTAGATGTAGATTTATTTGAACTTCCAGCTGATGAACTTGCAAAAATTGATACAGTACCTTCATCTCTAAATGACTCACTTAATGCACTAAAAGCAGATAAGGATTATTTATTAGCTGGTGGAGTATTTACTGAAGATTTTATTGATAACTTTATCGATATAAAATACGAAGAGGTACAACAACTAAGACAAAGGCCTCATCCACATGAATTCTTCATGTATTACGATGCATAATTAAAAATACTTACCAGTTTAAATTAATCAATTTGAGAAATATCACAAAATATTCTCAAATTGATTTTTTTTTTGTTGGAATATATATATATAAATCGAAAAATGGCAAGGGACTCTATTTCAAAAATTGCATATAAAACGCTACAACAAAGTAAAAGCATTGCAGGTTTCGCTCACAAGCAGATTAGTTCAAGATTAATGAATTTTATTCTTCCTGATTCGAGGCTTGAAAATTTTGATATAGATAAAGACCTACTAGTGCAAATCCAAAATTCAATGGATATTCTAAGAGAAGAAGATTGGAATGATGCAGAAAAAAATATATATCCAAAAAAATTATTATTTGACGAGCCATGGCTTAGATATCTAACTCAATATCCAAAAATTTGGCGCGATATGCCTAATACTTGGGATAGACGCAGAAAACAAAACTTTGATGATCTGCCAAAATCAATTGATAAAGATAATTATCCTCAATATTACTTGAGAAATTTTCATCATCAAACAGATGGTTATTTATCAGATTTTTCAGCTAGCATTTATGACCTACAAGTAGAGATACTTTTCAACGGAAGTGCTGACTCAATGAGGAGAAGAATAATTAAGCCAATAAAAGAAGGACTTAAAAATTTTAGTGATAGAAAAAAAAGCTCTATAAATATACTTGATGTAGCTACAGGATCAGGAAGAACATTAAAACAATTAAGAGCCGCATTTCCTAAAGAAAAAATTACAGGAATTGATTTATCTGATTCATACTTAAAAGAGGCTAGTAGATATATTTCAGATTTAGATGGAGATTTAATTCAATTAATTAAAGCTAATGCTGAAGAATTACCTTTTGAAAATGATAGTTTTCAATGCATATCTTGTGTTTACTTATTTCATGAATTACCTAGAACAATTAGAGCAAAAGTTTTAAATGAATTTTTTAGAGTTCTTGAGCCTGATGGCATATTAGTATTAGCCGATTCAATTCAAATAAGTGATTCACCTGATTTTACATCCGTAATGGAAAACTTCTATAAATCATTTCATGAGCCTTTTTATTGTGATTACATAAAAGAGGATATAGATTCTAAAATAGAGGAAATAGGGTTTAAAGATGTAAAATCAAATTCCTTTTTTATGACCAAAGTATGGTCTGCTGTAAAGTAAATAAAAAATCTATGACCTATTGGGATAAAGATACTATTCAGCTCGTTCAAAGTCTTAATGAAAAATTAAAAATTGATCATACTAATTGGCATAAGGATAAAGGAAATAAATATAAAAGATCTGCAGAACTAATTTCCGCGGGATTATGCCATTTAATTATTTCTTGTAATGAAAAGGAAACTATAGAATATATAGAAGAAAGTATTAAATGGTTAAAAGAAATTAACGTTGATCAACCATGCCCTAGTAAAAAATCATCTTTTTAAAGCCAACTGAAGCCTATTACCTTTACTACTCCATCTAATGTCATCAAAACATTCATTAATAATGTAAAGGCCGCGCCCACTTACACTACTTATTTTTTTTGGTAATTTATAGTCCCTTTTTTTTATTTCTAGACCATTACCTTGGTCTTGAATTTGCCAAACACACCAATTAGGAGTAATTATTCTTCTTACTCTAATATTTTTTTTAGGATCTAATTTATTTCCATGTTTTACTGCATTGACTAAAGCTTCATGTAAACCAAGTTTTATAAGATAGGTTGATTCAGAATTTTCAATAGGTTCTAATAACTGATCTACAAAATCATTTAACTGTAATGATGATTCGAATTCGAAGTTTGACCAGTTAATATTAGGTCTTTTAAAAAATTTTTTTAAAATATTTTTGCCCCGAAGTAAGGACATAATAATATTTTTTTTTACTCTCTTAATTTTAACTTATTAAATACCTCGATTTAAAGAATATTATTATGTCTCTCTGCAATAGCAGGATGCCTCAGGATGGAGTCCATAAGTCTTACTCCTCTTAGTTGATTTATTAAAGGCATATGTCCATCAGGAGCATCTAATGACCAGCGAAAAGATCCAGGATATCTAGTCCATAAGCCTTCTTTTTTCCAACCTATTTTCGGCCACATTAATTCATATTTTTTACCAACTGATTTTAATATCTTTGCTTGAATTGAGAATCCAAATCTACCAGTAGAATAAATAGTCCATAATCTATCTATTGTTTGTAGGTCTTTACCTGACATATTTTTAACTTCACTATAGAAAACATATCCGCGTTTCTCAGCTAATTTTCCAGCTAATTTCCTTAAGTAGGAACTTGTTAATCTATCTGCCTCTTCAAATTTTTGCTCAACCAACATCAATTGCAAATCTTCATAATTAATATCAATATCTGAATATGTATTAAACCAATTATTGAATTTAGAGTTTTCAAAGAATTCAGGCTTAAACTTTTTTAAAACTTGTAATATCCAACCTGCAGCCCAGTCATCTCCATCATTATCAAAGATATCAAAAAGTGAAGGGCCAATATTAAAAATATTTTCGACTTCAGATTCTATTTGAGTTAATAAATTTATTCTTTTTCTTTGATTAGAATCTACAAATTTTTTTATCAGATTTAATGTAGCATTATTATAGTTATCTTGTTCTTTGTTATTCATTTTAAAAAATCAATCAAAAAAATAAAAACTATCCATGTATTTCAAAAGAAAAGAACTAGAGAAATTTAGTAGTTTTAAAGGACCACTTATTGATGTTAGGAGCCCAGGTGAATATTATAAAGGACACATGCCTAATTCTATTAACATTCCATTATTTGATAATGACGAGAGATCAATAATTGGCACGATTTATAAAAAAGAAGGAAGAAAAAAAGCTGTCATAGAGGGATTAAAATTTTTGGAAAAAAAAATGGAATTACTTCTTGATAATTTATTCATGAGTATTGACTCTTATAAACCTATTCATAATAAAAATAATGAATTTTTTATCAAAATATATTGCTCTAGAGGTGGTATGCGTTCACAAAGCATTGCTTGGCTACTAGATAAATATAAATTAAATCCAATAACACTTAATGGAGGATATAAAAAATATAGAAGATGGGTATTAGATAGTTTCTCAAAAAAGTTGAATATAGTAGTTATTGGCGGAAAAACAGGAACAGGGAAGACAAGATTATTATCATTACTAGAGAAATATAAATATCAAACTATTGATCTTGAAGGATTTGCTTGTCATAGAGGAAGTACATTTGGAGGTTTAGGAATGAAAGAACAACCTTCAAATGAACAATTTGAAAATAAAATTGCAGAAAAATTATATTCCTTTAAAATTTCTAATAATATTTTTGTAGAAGCTGAAAGTGCAAATATAGGCAAATGCAAAATACCTCATGAATTCTTCAATCAGATGAAAAATTCAAGGAGAATAGAAATTATAAGAAGCGAATCTAACAGATTAGATGAGTTGATAGATACTTATAGTGTTTTTAAGAAAGAAGAACTCCAAGAATCTGTATTAAGGATTAAAAAAAGATTAGGACCACAAAGAACAAAAATCGCTCTCGAATCCATTAATAATGAGAGATGGGATTTAGTTTGTAAATCAGTTCTAGAGTATTACGATAAATGTTATGAATTTGAAAAAGTTGGCAAAACAAATATAAAGTTATTAGATTTAACTGACAAAAAATATGATGAAAGGATTTTAGATTTAATAAATAATGTTTTATAAAATAATTACAAACGAATGTGAAAAATATTTCCTAAAATAAAAGATCACTAACTGAAAATTATGACAGCAAATAAAACAGCAAAAATTCAATTTTATGATGGAACTGATGAACCAGTAGTGCCTGAAATAAGATTGACTAGGAGTAAAGATGGGACCACCGGTCAAGCTCTATTTTTGTTCGAAAAACCTCAGGCATTATCTTCAATCACAGACGGTGAAATCACTGGTATGCGAATGATTGATTCAGAAGGTGAAATACTTACTCGGGAAGTTAAAGTAAAGTTTGTAGATGGAGAACCAATATTTTTAGAAGCAGTTTATATTTGGAAGAACACATCAGATTTTGATCGATTTATGAGATTTGCAAATAGTTATGCCAAATCAAATGGATTAGGATATTCTGAGAAGAAGTAGAATATTTTGAAAATTGAATAGTTCATCATATTTCAAGTTAGTAGTAATTTTAATCACTTCATTAATACTATGGACTTTAAGAGATTTTCTATTGTTAATTATTTGTTCTTTAGTAATTTCAAATATTGTATGTAATTTATGTAATCAAATACAAAAGGGCTTAAAAATTCCACGATCTTTGTCTTTATTTCTTGTCTTAACTGTCATATCAGTAATAGTATTTACTATTTTTATTCTTGTTTTGCCTCCGTTTATAAAAGAATTTAATGAAATACTAGTTGATATTCCAAATGGTTTATCAAAAATAAATATTTTGATAAATACAAATTTGAACAAACTTAATAACCTGTTTTATGGCAAACAATCAGAAAATGTTATAGACATATTCAGTCTTATAAATAATGTTGTTACCATTCCAGATGCCTCAACTATTGCAAAAGCTATTCAGGAAAGCTTTAAAAATTTAATAAATATAGCGGGAAATCTGGGTTCAGGTCTTTTGAAATTAATATTCGTATTAGCAGTGAGTTTGATGATTTCTATTGAACCAAAACAATATAAAGAAAATATACTTCTATTAATTCCAAAAAATTATCGCAACAAATTTAGAAATATTTTGGAAAAATGCAATATTGCATTAGCAAATTGGACCTTTTCAATGGTTATAAGCTCATTATCAGTAGGGCTATTATCATTAATAGTTTTGTCTATATTAGATGTCAAATATGTTGTCTCAAATGCTTTAATAGCAATGGTTCTTAATATAATTCCAAATATAGGTCCAGTTATTAGTGGTATATTTCCAATCTCAATCGCACTACTTGATAATTTTTGGAAGCCACTGGCCGTTTTAGGAGCATATGTAATTATTCAAAATATTGAAAGCTATATAATAATGCCATCAATAATGAAGAAAAAAGCAAACTTACTTCCTGGTTTGACATTAATATCACAATTTGGATTTACATTCATTTTTGGTCCATTAGGCTTAATACTTTCTCTTCCATTAGCTGTAGTAATTCAGGTTTTAATCAAAGAATCATTTAAAGATATTTAAAAACTACTTTATTTTTTTATATAAATATGGGTAAGAAAAAAGTATAAAGAAAGCTAAGGGATGTTTACCAATAGCAAAATATAGTGAATTAAAAGTAAAATGATCAAATAATATTCTTAGCTCAGTAGAAAGATCTATTAAAACTAAAGAAAATAAAATTATTAAATAGTAATTCAATTTCATAAAATTAGAAACCTAAACTCAGTCTTTAAGCAACAAGGATGGAGCCAATAAAATACTTGAATAACTTCCAACTATAATTCCTAATGATAAGGCTAATGAAAACCAAAATAGCGAGTAAGATCCAAACAAAATTATGCTTAATAAAGGGATTAGAGTTGTAATACTGGTAAACGTTGTTCTCCTAAATGACTCGTTCACTGATAATTGAATAGTTTCGTTATAGCCTTCTTTATTTGATTTTAAATTTTCACGAATTCTATCAAAAATAACAACAGTATCATTTACAGAATAACCAGCAATAGTAAGCAAGGACACAGCAAATAAACTATTAACCTCGACAGATAATATAATTCCCAACCAAGAAAATATACCGAAAACAATTAATAAATCATGGAATAAGGCTAATAATGCAAATAATGCATATTTATTATCAAATCTAATAGTTATATATAAAGAAATTGCAAATAAAGAAACTAACAATGAAGTAACACAATTAGTAAGTAATCTTTTCCCAAGCTTTGGACCTATTAATCTTGAATCCTTACTCTCATAATTTAGAGGTCCAATAATATTATCAAGATTACTAATAAGATTATTTGATTCTTCGATACTCAAATAAGGAGTTCTTATTGAAATCAATTTATTATTATTTTGGGATTGTAATTTAATGTTATTTAATAGACTTTTATTTATAGAGTTCTCTCTTAGATTTTCTAAAACCGAATCTGGAGAAAAATTAGAACATTCCTCCTTACAAATTCTTTCTATTCTTAGTTCATTTCCCCCAACAAAATCCATCCCTAAATTTATAGGTTTCTTATAAGAAGTATTAAAAGTAGAATACAAAATTCCTAAAAGACTCAACAAAATAAGAACAGTTGAAAAACCAAATATCTTTCTTTTATTTTTTATTAGTTCAAGATTATATTTCATGGGAAATTTAAAATAAAAAATTTAATTTGAAAAATTATTCCTTGGCAGATAGAGATTTTTCTGTCTCAATGATTGATATGTTATGAAAAATCGCAAAATAGTTTTAGAGCAATTTAATGAAGTAAACAAGCTTATTAAGACTCCAATACCTAATGTTGCCGCAAAACCCTTAACAAAATTTGTTCCTAATAAAAACAATACAAAACAACTAAGAAGAGTTGTAATATGGCCATCAACTATGGATGAATTAGCTCTCTGAAAACCGCTATCAATAGATCTTGTAAGAGTATTACCATCATATAATTCTTCTCTAATTCTCTCAAATATTAAAATATTTGCATCAACTGCCATACCGATGCTAAGTATAAGCCCAGATATTCCAGGTAGAGTCAAAGTTACAGGAATTAGAGAATATATTGCTAAGTTAAAGAAACCATAAAGTACTAGAGAAAGAACTGAAACAAAACCTAGAATTCTATAATTAAAAATCATAAAAATGCCAACAAAAATTAACCCACTAATTGCTGCATAAAGACTTTTTAAAATATTTTTGGATCCCAACAGAGCCCCTATTGTGTTAGTTTCTACTATTTCAATTGGCAATGGCAATGAGCCCCCTTTAAGTTGAACTTCTAATTCTCTAGCATTTTCAGCACTAAAATTACCACTTATTGTTGCTGATCCACCTGTAATTCCAGTATTAGCAAACTGATTACCAACACTGGCTTCACTTATTGATTCACCATCCAGAATAATAGCCAATAGTTGATTAGTGCCAGCAATTGACTTTGTAATTTCTGCAAACTTTTCACCTCCTGAATTACTAAAAGTTAATAAAACTTCCCAATTACTATTTGTTTGTTCTTGCCTCCTTCCTGCGTTAATAAGATCCTTACCTGATAAATCTGTTTTAATAAATAAATTTGTAATTTCTTTATTAACATATTCTTTTATTTCAATTAACTTCCCATATAAATCATTACTAGTAGATGAATAATTCAATTCTTGCTCTATATCATTAAGATTATCTTGAAAAACTTTTAAGAAATTATCATCGTTTTGATTTTTATTTAGAAAGGAATATTGGTCAATTAATTCTTTAATATTCAATCTCTGTAGTTGCAGGTTTTTTTAAATCTGTAGATGTTCCTTCTTTTTGGGTTCTAAATTCTAATAATGCTGTCTTACCTAATACCCTTGAAGCAACTAATGGATTTTGTTCCCCAGGTAATTCTAAAATCAATTGATCTCCACCGAGGGTTTGCAAATTAGACTCAGAAACTCCCAAATTGTTAACACGCTTATCTATAACCGAATTAACTGCTTCAAGTTCATCCCTTGTTACCTTA
>QCCU01000016.1 GCA_003278855.1 Prochlorococcus sp. AG-347-M23
TGTCTCCATCAATTGTCTTTTTATTATCCAAATATTTATTAATCCAATTTCTAAGCGGAAATGATTCTTTAAAGCTATTTAATTCTTCCAAGGAATCAATAATGCCCCATTTAATTGACTCAAAATTCCATGCGCTCATATCAATTGCAGGGAAAAAATTTGTTAATAAAGATTCGGTATACGTTGATATTGTCTTTAATTCATAAAGAGCACTTATTTTGTTTTTTATAGTTATCTGTTCACGTAACCAATTCCCCAAAAAGTAATTCGGAACTACTATTTCTAATTTCTCATTTATAGGCGGAGGACATGTTTTTAATTCCTCTGCTAACAGCTCACTAATTACTTCAATTTTATTTGACTTATAAAGATTGAGCAATTTACTAGATGGTTATATTACACAACTTTAAATGGATCAATTATTTCTGCATTAGGACATTCGAATTCCCCCACAGCAACAAACTCTAAACGAAGCTTTAAGAAAGTTATAAATTTTTTATCAGTCGATAAAACAACTGCTGGGGTAGATGGAATTTTTGCTTTTAGATCAGCAAATTGGGTGGTTTGTAAAAATGATGGATTTTTTAAGAGCCAAAAATCTATTTCTTTATTATTTTCTTTATAGTTCCTCATCCTCTCTTTCAAAATTTCATCAAGTGGTTCTTCAACAGTTAAAAACTTTTCACTTGCCGCAACGAAAAAATATGTTGTCATTTTAGAAATTTAATTTGATGTGATAAGGGACTTCATTTCACGTACAGACTTTTCTAATCCTATCGCTAAAGCCCTTGCAACAATACTATGACCTATGTTCAACTCGTTCATATTGTTAATTGATGCA
Source organism: Prochlorococcus sp. AG-347-M23 (assembly GCA_003278855.1). Classification (GTDB taxonomy): domain Bacteria; phylum Cyanobacteriota; class Cyanobacteriia; order PCC-6307; family Cyanobiaceae; genus Prochlorococcus_A. Next base: position 842 of record QCCU01000016.1, read on the forward strand.
ATTTTTTTAACATTATTGTAGTTCAGGCCATGACCAGCATTAACAACTAATCCAAGGTCATTTGCTAAATATGTAGACTCTATAATCCTCTGGAGCTCTTTATATTGTTCAGATCCCGATAATTCAGAATATTTTCCAGTATGTAATTCAATAAAATCAAACCCTATTTCTTTGGAGTAATTTATCTGTTCCTCTAAAGGATCAATAAATGCACTTACTTCTATATTTGAATCTTTTAAATTTCCAACAAAATTTTTAAGGTATTGGACATTACTTTTTAAATCCAACCCACCTTCAGTAGTAACTTCCTCTCTTTTTTCGGGTACAAGCGTTACATAATCGGGGAGAATTTTATTGGCAATTTCTAACATTTCTTCTGTAGCAGCCATCTCTAAATTCAGTTTTGTTTTTATAGTCTTTTTCAGAAGGAATACGTCTCTATCTTGTATATGTCTTCTATCTTCTCTCAAATGAACTGTTATGGAGTCTGCACCTCCTAATTCAGCTAAAAAAGCAAATTGCACAGGGTCAGGCTCCACAGTTTTCCTTGCTTGCCTTACATTTGCAATATGATCAATATTTACTCCTAAAGTAGCCATAATTTTGAAAATCTTAGTTTCTAGACAATCTAGTAACCGCCCAATAATAGCTAATAAAAAAAGGCGAGCACTTAAATTATTAATATATAGTAAATAGAACTTGAAGAAGAATTCCTTAGATATTTGGCATAAAATCAACCCTGTATTGGGATTTATTGCAATGTTCGTTACTCAGGACGTTGTTTTGAGATTCTTTTTTAGAAAAAAGAAAATATTAAAAAATGGTTTTTCGATTCCCCAAAATTCCTCTATCATCTTGGCTCCAACCCACAGATCAAGATGGGACGGCTTAATACTCACAATGGCAATGGGTAGAAGGGTAACAAAAAAGGATTGCAGATTTATGGTTACTAAATCCGAAATGAGAGGAATACAAGGTTGGTTTTTAAAAAGACTTGGATGTTTTTCAATAAATCAATTATCGCCATCTCTCTCAGCTTTAAGATATGCGATTGATCTTATAGAAAAAAGAGAACAACTAGTTGTCTTCCCCGAAGGAAAGATTAATAGATATGGGAAAAAATTAGTTCTCAAAGAAGGACTATATAGATTAGCTAAATTAGCTACCAAAAAAACGACCTCTATTACTATAATTCCAATTGGAATTGCTTACAGCAAAATACCTCCGAACTTTAGGGGCGAATTTTGTTTATCCTTTGGAAAACCAATGCCAATTAATGATTACTCAAGCTTTACTATCAAGGACTTTAATAAATTTCTAAATGAAAAAATGACCCAAGAGGAAGAAAAAGCATTAAAAAATTTAGGTAGATGAATCTGCAATAAGTTACTATGAATTTTAATTATTGAAAAAGAAAATGAAATTCTTAAGATTAATACCAATTTTATTTATATTTTTTGGAAATGTTCCTCAGAAAAATGAAGTTCGTGCAGAAATAAAGAATCCAGAAGATTTCAGAGTCCTCTCAAATGAGAGTAAAAAGCTTTCCATCTCAAACGTTGAATATTTTATAAAAGAAGGTGATAAATATATTAAAAACGGGGATTTTGAAAAAGCTAAGGATTTTTATTTAGACGCTAGAAAATTAGCAAAGCAACTTGCGTCTTTTTATTCTGATCTAAATTCATCGTTCAAAGGAATTGACGCGAGAGTACCTAATGAAATGCAAAGGAAAGGTAAGCAAACATTACAAATTTTGGCAGAATCAAATGAGAGATTAGCATCTTTGTATATAAAAACTGAAAAGCCTGAGGTAGCAGTACCCTTACTTGTTGAAACAATTAGAATAATGTCTCCTAATAGCCCTGAAGGTAAAGAAGCTTATGAAAGATTGATCCAACTTGGATTTGTTGAGACAAAATACAAAGGTTAATTAAAATTTACTATGATTACAAAAACAGAAGTTATTAAATTAATAACTAAAAAAATTCCAAGTTCCCAAGTTTTTGTTGAAAACCTTAAGGGAAATGATCATTTGCAAGTAACTGTAATTGCATCTGAATTCAATGGATTATCATTAGTTAAACAACACCAGCTAGTATATTCTGCTTTGAAGGAAGAATTAGCTTCAGAGGCTATCCATGCACTGGCATTAAAAACAGAAACTCCAAATTGAATTATGGACAACCTAACAAAAGATAAAATACAAAAACTGATTGAATCTAATCCAGTGATGGTTTTCATGAAAGGTACAAAATTTATGCCTCAATGCGGTTTTTCCAACAATGTAGTTCAAATACTAAATTCTTTAGGGGTAGAATTTGGTACGTTTGATGTTTTAAGCGATTTCGCTATAAGGGAAGGTATCAAAGAATATTCAGATTGGCCAACAATACCTCAAGTTTACTTAAAAGGGGAATTTCTTGGTGGATCAGACATTCTTATTGAAATGTACAACTCTGGATCTCTTAAAGAAAAAATAGAAATTGAATTAGCGTCTTAAGACAATTAGTGAGTATAAATACTGTATTGATTAATAAAAATTAATATTTTAAATCCTTTTTTCATCAAAAAAACCTTTATTTCCATCCCCACCTGGATCAATAAAACTTGACGGATCTAAAATCCATCTTTCAATTAATCTTTCTAATTTCTCTTGATCCTTTTGCTCTAAACTACTGCAATTCCTTAATGCTTGGAGATAACCATCACTATATAATTTAAGATCCGCTGGCGTATGAAAACGAGTAACTAAGTCCTGACAACTATCGCAAATTGACTGAAAGTGACGAATTGCTTTTGGGTTTTCAAATGATGTCATAATTCGATAAATTCTGATTTTTATTTTGCATTTGTTATACCTTATTAAGAACGAACAAAAATTGCCTGGCCAAACAGTAATTAAGAATGCAATCAACTGAGCAAATCTTAGCTTCAACTCCCGGCAGTTCACAATTGCCTGCGAGCTCTCAAACTCCTTCAAGAGTTCTAGTTGTTGAACCTCATCCCACACTTAGAACAGTCCTTGTGCAAAGGCTTCGCCAAGATGGCCATTTAGCTGCAGCAGTAGGCACATCTGCAGAAGCTATTGACTTATGCAGAGAACAATCACCTGACTTATTAGTTAGCGCAGAAATCCTCGATCAGAATACTGCAATGAGACTAGCCCAACAACTGGGTTCTTCAGTCATAGTATTAACGGCAAGATCAGGTGTTGAAGCATTAGTAAATCTATTAGATGAAGGGGCAGATGATGTTCTCAGAAAACCTTTTGGACTCGAAGAGCTTGCAGCACGATGCAGAACACTCTTAAAAAGAGGAAGGATAGGATTACAAGAAAAAGTTGAGGTTGGACCTTTAGAAGTTCATCTTCTTTTAAGACAAGTTACTCTAAGCGAGAAGCCCGTAGAATTAAGCCCTAGGGAGTTCGCACTGCTTTGCGCTCTTTTGATGCCACCTGGAATGGTAAGAAGTCGTCAAGAGCTCTTAAGGATGGCCTGGCCGCCCTTCAGTGGTGGCCCTAGGTCTGTAGATACCCAAGTATTGACTTTGCGGAGAAAATTAGAACAGGCTGGATTGGGAGAAGGTGGGGGAATAACCACTGTTAGACAACAAGGTTATAGATTCAGTATTGATAATATTTAATTTAGAAAAGCAAAAAGTTCACCGATAATCATTAAAACTGATAGTAATGTCAGTAATTTATATGTCCATAGTGGTGATATGTAAGATATTTCATTAATATCGATCCCAGTATTACTTGAAACAATTAATAAAAATTTTTCAAATTCTTCTACTCTTTGTGGGACAAGAATATTATCACCTTGAAAAGTATTAAAGTAATAAACTTTACTACCCTGACTGGTTGGCAGAGATTTGATTAATTTAATATCTTTCCAAGAAATCTCCCAATTTTTTTTCCCTAAGAATTTAGAAATAAAGCTAGTTTTATATGAAATTTTATTACCGCAAGTTTCTACATAATCACTAGTAATATTGATTATCAAATAAAGTCCAAGGGCAAAAATTATAATAGATGGAATTTTTAATTTTTCGATTGAAATAAATGGTAAAGGAATTGTAAGCGCTAAATAAAGGGAAATCAATGAACTTTTCACAAAAAAAAGAGTTTTAAATTTTTCTATCATTTCAGAAGGATCCTTTTAATCGGGCAATTTAAAACTGTTTATGTTTAACTTTGCACCTATTTTGTGAGCGCATGCGTACCCACTAAAAGCAACTGCATTTAGACCTTGGCCAGGGAAGCATGAATCCCCTACACAATAAAGGTTTTGAATTTTTGTAGTGTTGAAAGGCATTGGCAAAAGTCCAAGCAACTTTTTACTAGGAATTGGCCCATAACTACCTTCATATCTACCAAGAAACTTTTTATGAGTTTTGGGAGTACCAATTTCTTTGTGATCAATATTTTGTTCAAGATTAGGAAGAATAGTTGATATTTTTTCAACAAGGAAAGAAAAATATTTTTCTTTCTTTTGCAAATATTCTTTCCTTGATAGGCCTTCCCATTCACTCATCGATGAAGGAGTAAATGCATGTACGATATGTTTACCTTCTGGAGCCAAAGACGAGTCAAGCAAAGTAGGTATAGAAACAAAAATAACTCCCTTTTCGCTTTCTAATTCATCCCAATTTTCAACGATTATATGATGACAATTAAAATTATCTGATATTAGATTTTTTTCTACTCCAAGGTGAATCGAAACAAAAGAAGGTGAGGGTTTATAAGTTTCTGACCACTTATATTCACTTTGTGGCACGTTTTTGCTAGAAATTAACCCTTTAGCATTATCTTTTAATCCAAATGTATCCCATCTAGTGGAGTTGGATACAATAATATTTGAATATATCTTCTCCCCATTTGAGAGCTTAACTCCTACCGCTTTCTCATCATTTAAGAGGATTTCAGTCACATTAGCTTTGTATCTTATTTTGCTTCCTAATTTCTGAATCCCAGTAACTAACTTTTCAGCTATAGTTCCCACTCCACCTTTTGGATAATTTATACCTCCAGCATGCCTATCAGTAAAAACCATTCCCGCATTAATCATAGGGGTTTTGAGAGCTGGCATTACAGACCAACAAAAACATTCGATATCAATAAATTTTAAAAGTTCAGGATCCTTTATAAATTTTCTCGCTACATCGCCTGCATTTACTGGTAACCACCTAGCTAATCCTAAACAAGAAAATGGGGATTTAAGGAAAACTTTAAAAAGATATTTTGGATCCTCTATTGATAAAAGAGGCATTGAATCTAAACATTTAAATACGCTTGCACAAGTATCATAGAATTTCTTAATACCTTTTTTTTCCTCTGGGAAACCGTCTGATAATTTATTTATAAATTGCTCATAATTTTTATCTACAGATATATTAAAATTATTTGGAAGGTGATATTCCAATTGCACAGGATCAGGAATAGTTTCGCATTTTTCATTTACATCTTTTAGAGCACGAGTTAACAAATTAGTATAACCTTTATCTCCAAATCCAAAAATCATTGAAGCACCAACATCAAAGGTATAGCCTTTCCTTTTAAAAGAGCCCCCACTCCCTCCAGGAATAATATATTTCTCAAGGACTAATACGCGAGCTCCCTTAGAAGCTAGTTGTGAGGCTGTTACTAAGCCTCCAATTCCTGAGCCAATAATGATTGCATCGAAATTTTCCTTATTAAATTCCATTTTTTGGATCTTTGATAATTAATCTTAGTAAATTTTGCTAAGTAAGTGGTCTTTTTCAAAACAAGAATCTAGTTTATTTTTAAAGTCATTCAAGGCTTCTGTAGATCTTTCTTGATAAGCTTTGTACCTTAATCTTTTATCTTTTATTCTTTTAGTTAGTTCTGGGACTAAACCAAATGAAGCAGGCATTGGTTGGAATTTATTCTTTTTTTGATTAGCTAATATTTGATTTTTGTTACTAATAAAATTTATTAGAGAACCAATTATTGATTCGTCAGGGAAACATACTGGTTTTTTACCCTTAGCTAATAAAGATGCATTTATTCCTGCAAGCAAGCCCCCTGCTGCTGCTGCTGCATAACCTTCTGTCCCCGTTATTTGACCCGCAGCAAAAAGATTTACCCTTTTCATAAATTGCAATGTTGGTAAAAGTAATTTTGGAGATTCTAAAAAAGTATTTCTATGCATTACTCCAAAGCGAACAAATTCAGCCTTTTCTAAACCAGGGATCATCCTAAATATTCTTTTTTGCTCAGACCATTTGAGGTTAGTTTGAAAACCTACCATATTTAGCAATTTCCCTTCTAAATCTTCTTTCCTTAATTGGACAATTGCATGAGGTCGCTTTTTTAATCTATTTTCCCTATCAAATAAATCTCCCCATTTTGGATTCCACAATCCAATAGATTTCAATGGGCCGTATCTCATTGTATCAACTCCTCTTCTAGCAATTTCTTCAATTGGCAAGCAAGCTTCAAAGAAATTAGCTGATTCTTTCTCAAAGTCTTTTAAATTGGCTTGTTCTCCATCTATGAGTTCATTTCTGAAATGAATGTAATCATTTTTATTCATAGGACAATTAAGATATGCCGGATCTCCTTTGTCGTATCTACTAGCTTTAAATACAATCTCTTGATCAATACTATCTCCATAAATAATAGGACTAGCGGCATCAAAAAAATGACAGGCATCTATACCTGTAAAAGCTTGAATTTTATTAGACAATTCACCTGCAGTTAATGGACCAGTAGCGAGGATCGTTATATTTTCTTTGCTTGGGAGGTCCAATTGTTCAAATCTCTTAATTTCGATTAAAGGATGTTTAGATAAAGCATCAGTTAAAGCAAAACTAAATTTAGATCTATCAACTGCCAAAGCGCCTCCCGCTGGTACAGCAAATTTGTCTGCTGTTTGAACAATCAATGATTTAAATATTCTAAGTTCTTTTTGTAATAAACCTGCAGCTCTGTCAGGACTTAAAGCTCCAAAACTATTACTACAAACTAATTCTCCAAATTCACCAGTATGGTGAGCTGGAGTTGATTTGATAGGTCTCATTTCAACTAGTTTGACAGGCACACCAGAATTAGCTATTTGCCATGCAGCTTCTGATCCTGCAAGACCAGCACCAATAACTATTACTTCTTTATCTAACAAATTGGATTAATCCTTGCCTAAAAAGTCCCTATTGAATTGCTCTCTTGCTGGTTTTTGTATATTGAATATAACCCAAGCTAAAGCAGCGATAATGGGTGCAAAAACTACGATTGTTCTAAGCATTTTGGAAATTTTATTATCTACCCAATATATTACCTTTCAACTTTGAATATAGAGAGAATTTTTAAGTTTTCTACTCATAAGTTAAGAATTGTTTTTCTATTGTTTAACTTGAGATAAAAAGTTGTTTTTTTTACCTTAAAAAGGGATAATTTCTTATGTACTCAATTTTACAAAATGGGTCGCTAGCTCAGCGGTAGAGCATCCGGCTTTTAACCGGCTGGTCCTGAGTTCGAATCTCAGGCGACCCACATTTTATTTATTGAGTTCATCTATTTAAAAGTGAAGGGAAATAGATCTCATATTTCAAAATAAGCTTATTTTAATCATTTAGCTTTCATTTATTAAATGATTTGAGTTTAATTTCAAGCACGTTCTCCCCAACATAAAATCTAGAATTTTCATCAAAGAAGATCAAAAGTAAAACAAACTTATACTTTTTAGAACCTGGATGTAACTATGTAATTTCATGTTAAAACAAAATGAATAAATTTTTATTTATCTGAATTTTCTTCTTTTAACACTTGCTGGGCTAAGAAATATTAAGCACATTTTTGTATCATTACTGTAAAATAAAAAGAAGATTTTCACAAAAAGCGAAAATCCCGTAAAAAAAGTAAAAATTGCTTTACAAAGATTCATATTTCCTGTTACAATAATTCATATACAATTTCATTTTTTATCATGACTCCTGAAGCAGAACGTTTTAATGGTTGGGCAGCAATGTTAGGTTTCGTTGCAGCAGTTGGTGCATATGTAACTACTGGGCAAATTATTCCTGGTTGGTTTTAAATTTCTACCATTCAGAATTAAAACTTTCAACAAAAAAATTAATTATTTGGTAAATACCTTATAAATAAGGTCTATATAATAACTATTCTCAAGCATACTGAAATTGAATAATTTTTCAATTTTCACTTCTTGAGAATTTTTTTTCTTTCAAAATTCCAGTCCCTTAAATTTCCAAAAATTATTAACTAAAAGTAAAAAAAACAAAGAAATTCACCTAATGAATTTTTATGTTAGGAATAACAAAATATATTTTTAGGATGATAGCTCTTGGTTTATTTAAAAATACTACAATTAACCAAATCTTTTTTTTCTAGCCTAATGGCTTAGGACTTTTTTTATCTATATTATCTAAACATGTAGAGCATAATAAGTGACCTTTTTTAACCCAAAATGTCTTTGTAGATCTCTCAATATCTTTTCTACAAACCAAACACTTAAATATTGGCGACATGGTACATAAAGAGTAGGTTAACTTTATCAAATTAAAATTTATAATTTTTTAAGTCAATAGATAAATTTACAAAATTATCAATTATTTTAAAATCATTCAAAAAAAAGACCCACCATAATGGTGAGCCTTTTTATGTGTGTAGTTTTAATTAATAATTAAATTAATTTAATTAGAAACTAAATGAAGTTTTAACAGCAAAACCAGTCACATCTGTTGGTAATTCTTTGATATAAATACCCGGTGTAATTGTCATACCATCATTTACTGGATAAGAGTATGAAGCTTCGTAAATGTAGTATTCAGGATCGCTATCTGCAAAGTTACCTGTTGTTCCCATTCCTATGTCAAAAGAACCAGCTCCAACTTCAGGGAAACTTAAACCAACGAAGAAACCTTCCTTCGTAGTAGATCCAGTATCTTCAGATTCAACACCAGCACTTAATGTTGCGAAATCAAAGGCGTAATTACCATTGATACCCCAGAAAGTTGATGATTCATTATCTGAATAAGCAACTGCTATTCCGTAAGAATCTGCAGTGTAAGCAGCTTCGATACCGTATACATCAGCACCTTCTTCAGTCAATAGACCAGTTACTACACCAGCGTCTGTAATCTGAGTTGCAGAAACACCACCAGCTAGTGAGAATCCGCTATCAAAAGCGTATGACATTGCAGCAGTAACACCATTACCACCTACACCAACAGAGTTACCTGTACCACAGTTACCCATGTAGTCAGTGAAAGAGCTGTAAGCACAAGCTCCAGTGTAAACAGCACTGATGTCAGTGTTATCACCAACCATTACTGTTGTTCCACCTAATGGGAATGTATATGTAAGTCCATCAAGTTTTAGGGCATCAGACGTTGAATCAAAGTTCAAACCTTGAGTACCACCTATAACAGATGAAGCATTACCTATATCAATAGTTGCGCTTAGAGAATCTTCGCCAGTAAAGCTAGTTTCTAAGCCGATTCCCATTTGGTAGTCAAAGGTTGTAGCTTCGCTTACACCTGAAGCTCCTCCGTCAACTCCACCAACAAGAAAGTCTACACCGAAAGATGCAGTAGTTGTCTCAGAGAAACCACCTGTAAAATCAGCAGTATCAACTAAACCTTCTCCACCTGAGAGTAGAATATTATTTGAAGATTTTTGATTAAATGTATTTGCATCTATCTCTAAATCACCTTCAGAGTAATTAGAAATAGCATCAAGATTAATTTCGGAAGCACTAACCGTTAATGGTGCTAAAAGACCAAGAGCAGCTGGAGCTACCAACAATTGCTGGAACAGCTTCATAAAAATTCCTCACACAGAATTGATTTGTTTTATTTTAATGTAATATAAATAAATTGCAAAACAACTAAGCCATTTATTTAATTGTACGTGGGAAATAACTTACTAATAGGCTTGAGTAAATCCTCATAATTTTTCCAATAACCTGAAAAGTCAGAGTTAATTTTTTTTCTTACTTGTGCACTACTTGCGGTAAATACACTTCTTTTACTTTTTTGAGGTGATAGATATTTCTCGCTCCATTCCCAACCAAGCCAATTTATTAAACATTTAATATTGTCTTGAGGGTTTTTAACAACCTTATCATGGTCGTAACTATATATTATTGATCCAAATTTATCTTTGTTTTCATTCATAAGCTTCATCTGGTATAAATATAAATCAGCAATATCAATTAATGAGCTCGAGAAACTTTGATTTAAAAAATTAGTCCTATAAATTGAAAGTATATTATCAAGTGGATTTCTAGTACAGTGAATAATTCTTGAATTTGGGAAAAAATTGTAGATTACTGGACAATATAAAAAATTGAATAAATTCTTATCTGTAAAGATTTTCTTTTCCGAGTTGATGAGCTTTACTTTTTCTGCGTATAGATTTTCAACTTCAATCAAATCATCAGTTTTCTGAAGAGATTCTTCTAAAAAACAAACCTCTCCAAGATCTTGAACTTGAGGATTAAGACTTAAAATGCTCTCCAGCAATGTGCTTCCACATCTTGGCATCCCCACAATAAACAAATATCTTGAATTATTCGTTATTCTCTCTATGTTTAGATTCCTATCTATTCTTAAATTTCTATAGTATTCTCCAGTATTCAACTTTCTTTTAATATCAGATGGTTGGATCTTTAATTTTTCTTCGTTTGCAATTTTTAGAAAATAGGAACTTTTTTTATATTCATTATTCTGATGATAGATATTAGCTTTTGAATACCCAAGGTATATTTTCTCCTTTGGAGAAAGGTTTCCTATCTCACAATTTAGAAGAGTTTTTAGGAGCTGATCATCACTTGCGAAATCATACATAGTTGATAACTCATAAAAACTATTTGAATTCAATTTATCGATTAATAAAATTTCTATATGCGTCTTAATGGATAGTTCTATCAAACCTAAATTTCTGTACATAATTCCCAAGTTAAACCTTAATGGAATGAATTTTGGGAAATGGTCAATGCCCTCCTTCAATATTGAAATTCCTTTTTCTAATTCTTTACTCTTGAAATAAAGATCACTAAGATTAAGATATAAAATTTTCTGTTTACTAAATATTTTTTTTAGTTCTAAAAGGGTTTCTTCGGCTAATTTATAATTTTTTTGATTAATAAATATCTTTGAGATTAAAATTTCACTCTGAAAATGTAAAAGACTGTCTTTTTTTAATTTTAAATTACACAATAATTCTTGTGCCTTTTCATCTTGAAAGCAATCAATAAGTATATCGGCTTTTAATATTTTATAAATTTTATTTTCAGGTTGTTTTTTTACCGCATCATCAATAAAGACTAATGCCTCCCTAAATGATTTGATTGTTTTATATGAAATTGCCAAATTATAATCAATGTCAGAATTAAACTCATCTATTTTTTTGGCTGCATTCAATGCTTTTATAGCATCACTAACATTGTTCTCTATTCTTAAAATTTCAGCTAGCAATATATATGAATTGATTTTTAAAGGATATTTCTTTATAGATAAAACAAATAGGTTTTTAGCAATCTTTAGATTATTAATATTTTTATTAAATAGTCCGTATGAAAAGAGTAGATCATATGTGTAAATCCTTTGGTTGATTAATTTCTTATAAATTTCGTTTGCTTGATATATTTTCCCTTGCTTATAATTTTCTTTTGCAATTTGAATATATTTTGCAACTTCTAATGAATTTTCTTCCATATTAATTCAAAAGAATAAATAGCATTTAATCAATAATACATTTTTTTCTTTCACTAAATTTCTAAAAAAAAACCTACCATAATGGTAGGCCTTTTTATGTGTGTAGTTTTAATTAATAATTAAATTAATTTAATTAGAAACTAAATGAAGTTTTAACTGCGAAACCAGTTTGGTCTGTGCCTCCCTCTCTGATATAGATACCAGGAGTGATTGTCATTCCATCATTTACTGGATAAGCGTATGAAGCTTCGTAAATGTAGTATTCAGGATCGCTATCTGCAAAGTTACCTGTTGTTCCCATTCCTATGTCAAAAGAACCACTTCCAACTTCAGGGAAACTTAAACCAACAAAGAAACCTTCCTTTGTAGTAGATCCAGTATCTTCAGATTCAATACCAGCACTTAATGTTACAAAATCAAAGGCATACATACCATTGATACCCCAGAAAGTTGATGATTCATTATCTGAATAAGCAACTGCTATTCCGTAAGAATCTGCAGTGTAAGCAGCTTCGATACCGTATACATCAGAACCTTCTTCAGTCAATAGACCAGTTACTACACCAGCGTCTGTAATCTGAGTTGCAGAAACACCACCAGCTAGTGAGAATCCGCTATCAAAAGCGTATGACATTGCAGCAGTAACACCATTACCACCTACACCAACAGAGTTACCTGTACCACAGTTACCCATGTAGTCAGTGAAAGAGCTGTAAGCACAAGCTCCAGTGTAAACAGCGCTAATGTCAGTGTTATCACCAACCATTACTGTTGTGCTACCTAATGGGAATGTATATGTAAGACCATCAAGTTTTAGTGCATCAGAAGTACCATCAAAGTTTAAACCGGAAGTACCACCAACAACAGATGAAGCGTTACCTATGTCAATAGTTGCGCTTAAAGCATCTTCGCCAGTAAAGCTAGTTTCTAAGCCGATACCCATTTGATAATCAAATGTTGTTTTTTCATTGCTTGCGCCATCAACAGCACCAACAAGAAAATCTACACCGAAAGATGCTGTAGTTGTCTCAGAGAATGAACCAGCTTCAAGATTATTGAATCTAGCTTCTAGACCGTCTACACGGCTATTTGTAACTGCAATTTCTTCTGCAGCGTTGAAATCATTAATAGTGACTTCGCTGGCTGTTGCAGACATCGGTGCTAAAAGACCTAATGTTGCAGGAGCCACAAGTAAGCTCTTAAAAAGCTTCATAAATTTCCTCACACGAAATTTAAAGGACATCTTAGAATAACGTAAAAATTATTATAAATTCAAGTATCAACCGATACTTTTTTTGTCTACAACTTAAACTTTTGATCTCTTTTTAAAAAAGAATTAAACCCAATACGTGAAATCAGTTGATACAAAAGGGGTTTGGGGTTCTCATTAGAAAGGGTAAAAAAATTATTATGAGCATGTGACGGTAATAATTGTGTCCCTGAAAAATTATTTTTAAATATTTTTGTTGAAATTCATAAGGATTATTAATTTTCAAGCAACATTTTAGTAATTCAAAGTTAGGTTTAATTTATATGGTCTTTAAATCATCAAAATCACAATCAATGAAGGGATTTGGAAATAACGATAGGACAAATAAGAGATCCACAGGAAAGAGAGTTAAGAGTTTTCAAAAAGATGAATTAATTTCAAATGCTTTATCATTACACTCAAGTGGAAAAATTAAAGAAGCCTCAGAAATATATAATTTTTTAATTCAAAATAAAATCTATGACCCAAGGGTTATTAATAATCTAGGTAGCATTTATTCTCAATTAAAGCAGTTTGATAAAGCGATATTGTTATTTGATGAATCAATAAAAAGATATCCAAATTGTCTAGAAGCTTACCCTAATTTAGCCAATGTTCTAGTTGCCAAAGGAAGAAGTGATACTGCTAAAAATATTTTGAATAAAGCTATTGAATTAAATCCAAAGTATTTAAGGCCCTATTCAATCTTGGCTGGATTATGGGTAGGAGAAGGTAATTTTAAAAAAGCTGAATTTTTTTTAAAAAAGAGTTTAGAAATAAATCCAAAAGATATTAATACTTTAGTCAATTTAGGCTGCGTTTTAAAAGATTCAGGAAATCCTAATCAAGCAGAAATATTTTTAAAAGATGCTCTTAAAATCAATCCCAGTTATGATTTTGCCCTTACTAATCTTGGTGCAGTATTAAATGAACTAGAGAAATTTGATGAAGGAGAAAAATACTTAAGGAAGTCGCTTAATGTAAATACATCTTCACCAATGGCGTTAAATAACTTAGGTAACATTCTTTCAAACAAAAAAAATAACGAGGAGGCAGAACTCTGTTACCGAAAAGCTATTGAAATAAAATCAGATTTTTATCTTGCTTATAGTAATTTAGCTTCCCTTCTATCAAAACAGGGCAAACTCGTTGAGGCAGAAAAGCTTACTGAAAGAGCCATTAATTTAAATCCGAAATTTGAATTGGCTTATGTTAACTTAGGGACAATTAAAATTGATTTAGATAAGTTAAAAGAGGCAGAAGAGTTATTTCTTAATGCAATTAAAATTAATCAAAACTATAACTATGCATACATAAATCTTTTTAGACTTTACGAGAAAACGAACCAGATAAACAAATTAAAAAATAAAATAGAAAATTTAAATCGAAATAAAAATATTATTAATGAGATATTGATGTTTAATGCGAGAATCTCTTTTAGAGAAAAGAATTTCATTAAGGCAAAAAAATTTATTGACCAAGTTTCAAGTGAATGGATAATAAATACTGATCATTCAACAAATCTCCTTTTTTGGTCTTTCAAAGCATTTATTGAAGAAAAAGTTAAAAACTATAATGAAGCCTTTGAATGTTTTGAAAAAAGTCAATTAAATTTCAAATATGAGGATACCAATCCAAAAATTTTCCTAGATTACATTCTTACATATAGAAAAAATATTGATAACGATGTTTTTTTAGCAAAAACCAAACCTACAAAAATATCCAAAGAATCACCCGTATTTCTAATAGGATTTCCTAGATCAGGCACTACATTACTTGACACCATATTAAGAAGTCATCCAGAAATTGATGTGTTAGAAGAAAAACCTCTAATTAACTCAGTTGAAGAAATTATAAAATCAAAATTTAAATACTCCCTCAATGAACTCCATAAATTAAGTATCGACGATCTGGATTTTTTGAGAAATCACTATTTGGAAATACTGCAAAATAATTCTGTTAAAAAAAGTGCAAAAACATTAATTGATAAATTTCCGTTTCAAACTGTTTGCTTACCTCTAATAAATTTATTATTTCCAGACTCAAAAATAATTTTCACCCATAGAAACCCATATGATTCTGTCTTATCTTGCTTCCAACAAGCGTTTGAACCAAACAATGCAATGGCAAACTTCTGTAGCATTGAATCAGCCTCGAGAATTTATGATTTGACCATGAGTGTTTGGTTGGATTATAAGGAAAAATTAAAAATAAATTATGTAACTTCCAAATACGAGGATTTAATAGAAGACTTTGATAACCATATTTTAAAAATTTTAAATTTTTTAGATGTTAGTTGGGACGAAAATATAAAAAACTATAGAAACACTGCACATAAAAGAGGAAAAATAAATACTCCCTCCTCTTCACAAGTTGTGCAACCACTTTACAAATCATCAATAGATAAGTGGAAAAATTACGAAAAGTATTTTAAAAATTCCAGAAAGTACCTTGATAAGTGGAAAAGTTACTTTAAATATTAATTAAATTAGATTTTTATCTGGGGGGTTTGGAAAACCAATTTATAGTTTAAAAAAAAACTCTAGTAAGCTTCATTTAAGATTTTAAAAATAATTTCTTTAAGGATTAATTTTTTTTGAAATTTTAAAAGTAGTTTTATTTGTTTTATAAATTTTCTTTTTTGACGTATAAATATCATCGACGTACCAGCCAGAAGCTAATCGAGTATCTATTTCTTCATAATCTTTCTTTATATCAAGATTTGCTAATGACTTTTTCTTATATTCCATCAAAAGGATTAATCACTTAGTCATGATAACAAAATTCATATGAAATAAATTACTAATGCGATAAATTTTTTTAATTAAATACTAAAATCTTTAGAAAAAAGAAAAATATTCTAGATTTCACCTCAATAAAAATATTTCTTGGTTATAGTTTTAAAAATTTAAAAACCTGAGGAGCACAAGGTCAAATGACTCAATTAAATTTATTTGTTAATTCTATGCCTAGAGAATTAGCAGAATTTGTTTTCTTTTTGATAGTTGGTTTTACTGCAGGATCTTTAGGTATAGTTTAATTTCAATAATTTTTTAGTTTTTTTTAAATTTCAAAGTAATTATATTTAAATTTAAAACTTATTTTAAAATGTAATAAATGATTCTACTGGAAAATTAAACTTTGATCTTCCATTCAGTTTTAAAAGTTCAACTACTGTCACCAATCCAATTACATCCTTACCACTCTTCTTTATCAAATTAGCTACACAATTAATTGTTCCTCCAGTAGCAAGCAGGTCATCAACAATTGCATAAGAATTAAATTTCTCAAGCGACTCCTTTTGTATGGAAAGACTACTCTTACCATACTCTAGATAGTAGTTTTCTTTAATGATTTCCCCAGGAAGTTTTCCAGGCTTTCTTGCCACTAACATTGGTTTAGATGCTTGAAGGGAAATTGCCGAACCAAAAATAAAACCCCTGGCCTCTATTGAGATAATCGCCTCAGCATCTTTTATTACTTTGTTTGAAGACATCTTAAGGATTAGTTCCCTAAAAACTTCAGGATCCTGAATTATTCCAAGGACATCTTTGAAAGCAATACCTTTTTGTGGGAAATCATTATATGTCTTAATCAGACTCTCTAAGTTTTTCATACCTTCAAAATTCAAAAACTATTTATGATACTAATTCCTCAAAAGAATTTAATAATCGGATATTTCCATAGGGTGATAATTATAAAAACTAAAAAACTTTTTGACCTAACTTTATAGCAACTATATAGTGAGTAAATAATAAAAAATTAAATTACAAAATAGTCAAAAACTCATTTTTAGCCTCAAAAGTGATTTTTTATAAAATATTTAGCAATTTGGTCTTTTATAGATGTCTTTTATGAACTAAGATCTTATGAGCGGGGCGTGGCGCAGCTTGGTAGCGCGGGTGCTTTGGGAGCACTAGGTCGCAGGTTCGAATCCTGTCGCCCCGACTCTACTAAATCCAAGTTATACTAGCGAGTTTCCCGACTCGCTTTTTTATTTCTCATTTGTCTTAAAATCTCTGCGGGCGAGGAATTGGCGAGGATTTGTATAGCTTTGGATAACTTTGGAGGTTAGCTCGCCCGTTATAACTACCATTTTGGCTCAGTAACTCTGGCATCCAGAAGTAATTATCCGTTCAAATTTAATCTTGAATATTGCAAGCAAAAAAAGATAAAGTATATTTATCTTTTCCTTAGTATTTAAGTGAGTCATTTCACTTTCAGAGAAAATTCAGAATTAAAAACTGCTGTAAATCTTTGGATAGGCGATAAAAATGCTGCTGAGAGTAAATATGGTGATATTTCACATTGGGATGTTTATTACATAACAGATTTTTCAAATTTATTTAGTGGAAAGTCGACATTTAATGATGATATTAGTTCATGGGATGTAAGAAACGGAACTGATTTCAGCTACATGTTTAGTGGCGCAAACTCATTTAATCAAGATATTGGTTCTTGGAATGTAGGCAATGGAACTGATTTCAGTTACATGTTTTATAGTGCAAGTTCGTTTAACAAAAATATAGGGTCTTGGGATCTTAGTTCCGCTCTTAAAATACGAGGAATTTTCTCTAGAGCAACAGCATTCAATCAGGATATTAGTAATTGGGATGTTAGTAAAGTTAACGACTTCAAATGGGTTTTTTACGAAGCCACAAATTTTAACGGGGGCATCGGGGGATGGGATTTAAGTTCAGCTAGCGATTTAAGGTATTTATTTTGGGAAGCTACTTCATTTAATCAAGATATTGGTAACTGGAATTTAAGTTCTGTTGAAAATATTAACGGTTTATTTTATGGTGCAAGTTCTTTTAATCAAGATATTGGTAATTGGGATGTTTCAAATATCACCAACTTTAGCTGGGCTTTTTATGGTGCAACCGAGTTCAACCAAAACATTACAAATTGGGATGTAAGTTCAGGAACTACTTTTAGTGACATGTTTCATTCCGCTGAAAGTTTCAATAATGATTTAAGTATTTGGGACATAAATACAAACGCAAGTATAAATGGAATGTTTGATGGCGCTTATGCAATGCGTTCTGAACAAGGAGTATATGGTACACCTGATCATTCTTATTTCGTTGGACCTCCAGATAATACCGCTCCCAATGCTCCAACATCATTAACAACATCATCTATAACAACAAGTAATACGACTCCAACAATTACTGGTAGTGCAGAAGTTGATAGCACAGTCAAACTATATAGCGGAACAACTCTTTTAGGTTCTGCAACAACTGATAGTAATGGTACGTTTTCTATTACATCCTCAAATCTATCTGAAGGAAATTATTCCTTAACAGCAACTGCAACTGATGCTGCGAGTAATACATCTTCTGCTTCTTCTGAATTATTAATAACTATTGATACAACAGCACCAAGTTCGCCATCAATTACAACAACATCTACAACGACAAGTGATACAACTCCGACTGTTACAGGAAGTGCAGAAGCTGGGAGTACATTAAATCTTTACAGAGGAATTACTTCTATAAATGGTGATGTAAATCAGGGGACGACAGTAAAATTTTATTATGATTCAGATCTAATAGGATATGCAGTTGGAGATAGCTCCAGTGATTTTTCAATCACTTCTAAAAGTTTAAAAGATGCATCTAAAAGTTTAAAAGCAACTGTTACTGACACTTCAGGATCTAGTTCTTATAGAAATTCTGAGGGTAACACCTCTTATTTGGTTAGTTCCTTATCTGTTGATATTAATTCTTCAATTATTTCAGGTGTCGCTGAAGCTGGTAGCACTGTAAGTATTCATATTGACGGAAATCCTACTCCATCCGCAACAGTTTTAGCAGGAGAAGATGGAAGTTTTTCAGTAGATTCTATAAGCCTTAATGAGTCCAAATTTTATATAACTGCCTCAGCTTTAAATACTGTAGAGATGGTTTCAGGAGGATTAAACCTAAATGTCAATCTATCTGATGGCAGTGAACTTATAGGTACTACAAGCGTAGATAACAATGGAGATTTCTCTATTGATTCATCGTTACTTTCCTATGGGGATCATAATCTTTATGCGACTTCTACAGACAGTGCAAATAATACTTCTTATCTTTCCTCGCCACTTTCTATATCAATAGCAAACGACTTAGATAATAATATTAATTCATTATTTGATCTGGATGCTTCTGATAGCTTTTATTCACAATCAGGAAATGTTGGAATTTCTTCAGACGGTAGAACACTATTAATCACTGAAAAGCATAGTGATATTACTTTAGCAACTAATGTTGAACCGCACGTAAGTGTCTACAAGTTTTTTGATTCATGGACTCAACTTGGGGATGATATTACAGACGGAATTTCCTCAGTTGATGATTATAAATCTGTTCTTTCAGCAGATGGGTCGAAATTAGTTTTGTTTAATCACGGATATAATTCAAATAACCAAAAAAAATCATATATAAGCACCTATAAATGGGAAAATTTTGCTGATGCTTGGGTACCGCTTGGTGAAACATTAGAACTTAGCGGGGAATCTATAAGTCTTTCTGGTGATGGAGAAACTCTCGCTATTGGAGATAGTGAAGGCTTATCGATCTATAAAAACTCAAACAACACTTGGGAGCATTCAGGTGTTACTTTTTTAGCCGATTCAAATTATCCATATTTTGGAGAATTTGTAAGTCTTTCAGAAGATGGGAATACCCTTGCGGTTGCCTCTGGAGGTAGGGTTGCGGGGACTATTTACGTTAAGGATATAGAGGTAAGAACATATAAGTATATTGATGGTTCTTGGAATCAAATATACAGAGATAATGGTTATTTGGATTTTGATCACAACGATAGTCAATATGGGTTCAACTATATGTCAAGAATTACAGATATTACTCTTTCTTCTGACGGGAAATGGCTCGCTTATGGAGGATTTCACCAGGATGATATTACTGGAGCAGTTGATATTTATGAATTTCAAAATAATCAATGGGTTTTAAATGGGAGACTAAGCAAATCCGATTGGGGTAATACCGTCCTTAACGGCATAACATTAGATCTTGAAGGATTCATTTCATTAGATTTCTCAAGTGACGGTAAAATTCTGGCTGTTGGAGATCACGATGGTACTGACTCGAAAGGAAGAACTCGTTTATTTAAATACTCAGATTCCTCATGGAATCAAGTAGGGGAGAATATTTTAGGAGACTCCGTTTTTGGTAATTTTGGATCATCTTTAAGCCTTAGTTCAAATGCTGAACAAATCATTATTGGAGCAAATGGTTCTGCAAGTTCTGCAGGTTACTTTAATGGATATGCAAGAGTTATTAAATTAGAAGATTATATTGAGCCCGATGCACCAACATCACTTACTACAACTGCTACAACA
>QCCU01000017.1 GCA_003278855.1 Prochlorococcus sp. AG-347-M23
ATATTTATTTATTGATCCATCGTCATTGAATTCTATTGCTGCACTAATAGTTTCTGAAACTTTATTTTGAGCTAGATTTGCCTTTTCAAGAATATCTTTAGGAAGCATTGGGACATATTGATCAATTAAATATAAACTGCTATTTCTCTTTCTTGCATTTAAATCAACATTAGAGTCATGCAAAAAGAGTTTGCATGGATTACTAATATGTATCCATAATTTTTTTTTATTTCCTTCTTTTATTTCTAATGAAATAGCGTCATCAACCTCATGTGGATCATCAGAGTCAATAATATATGTTTTTAAATCAGTTAAATCTTTCAAATATTCGAAATATTAATTATAGTGCCAACTATATTCAATATAAAATTATCCTTCAGGATTTACAAATGGTAAAAGAGCTACAATTCTGGCTCTCTTAACAGCTAATGTGAGATCTCTTTGTTGCTTAGAGGTTAAACCTGTCATTCTTCTTGGTAGGATTTTGCCCCTCTCAGTTATAAATTTTTTTAGTAGTTCTACATCCTTATAGTCAATAGGATCTCCTGGTTTGATAGGTGATAATTGTTTTTTGAAAATTGAATTAGCCATGATTTAATTTGATTTGATTACTTAATTTCTTTGTGAAGAGTCATTCTGTTTAAATGAGGATTAAACTTTTTTAGTTCTAATCTTTCTGTTGTATTTCTGCGATTCTTTTCAGTAGTATATCTTGAGACACCATTTGATCTCTTAGGATCTGTGCTTGTCCTAGCTTCAGTACATTCCAGGGTCACTACAACTCTTGTCCCTTTTTTGGCCATTTTAATTAATACTTTATTGTATAATTTTCTATTGTACATCTTCAACAAACTTTTTTGAAGATATACTTATTTCTTTTATCATCATTGATTAAATAATATATATGAAAGTTTCTCAAAATTGGTTGAAAAATTTAGTAGAAATTACTTCTACTCCTGAAGATCTCTCTGAGAAATTATCTATTGGTGGATTTGAGGTTGAATCATTAGAAGATTGTTCAAAAAATGTAAATGGTGTTGTTTTAGGAAAGGTATTATCTGTTTTAAAACACGAAGGATCTGACAAACTTTCAATTTGCCAAGTCGATATTGGTAATTCAAAGAATTTACAAATTATCTGTGGTGCGCGAAATATTAAACCAAATATTTATGTTTATGTTGCTACTGTCGGCGCGAAATTAAATGCAGTTGATTTAACTATTAAAAGAAGTGAAATTAGAGGTGTCATGAGTGAAGGAATGATATGTTCACTGCAGGAACTTGGTTTAGAGGACTCTAGCGAAGGGATAGAGATCATTGATGAAGATTTGGCCCTAAAACATGAATTGGGCACTCCAGGGTCTGACTTGCTTCAATTAAATGATTTTATATATGATTTAGCAATTACAGCTAATAGACCTGATGGAATGTCTGTTATGGGTATAGCCCGTGAAATTTCTGCACTTTTAGAATCCACCTTAAATTTTCCAGAATTAAACCATAAATACAATATTCATTTACTTAAGGGAATTAAACTTTGTCCAGAGGCTATAGAATCTAATTGCATTTATACAATAAGCTGCATTGATGGAGTAAATGGTGAGAAATTATCGCCAAATTGGCTTAAAGATCGTATAGAAAAATCAGGTATAAAATCTATTAATCTTCTAGTTGATTTGACAAATTATATTTTATTAGAACAAGGTCAACCTTTGCATGCGTTTGATAAAGATAAATTGTCAAACTTAATTGGTAAGGAAGTTTCTCCAGAAGATTTCTCTGTAAGAAAAGGCAAAGATAACGAAAGCCTTATTTGCTTAGATGGTAAAGAATATGACTTAAATGACAATATTACAGTTATTACTTGTTGTGATAAACCTGTAGCTATTGCAGGGGTTATAGGAGGTTTAGAGACATCTGTAAGTAATACTACCTCATCTATTTACCTTGAAGGCGCTGTTTTTAATCCAGTTACTATAAGAAAATCTTCAAAGGCGGCTGGCATAAGAACAGAATCTAGCAGCAGGTATGAAAAAGGGATATCATCAAAAAATACAATAAGTGCAGTAACAAGGGCGTTTAATCTTTTAGAAGAATATTTTTCTATTAATTCACCAATCATCAATACTTCAAATTTAATAAGTAATGAGGATATTTTTATTAAACTACGGAGAAATCGAATACATAAAATTCTTGGTCCATTAATAATTAACGATCAATTTGATAAAAGAAATTTATCTGATAATGAAATAGTTGATAAATTAACACTCATAGGTTGTACTTTAAAGAATAAAGAATATGGCTGGGATGTAGCAGTAATTCCAAATAGATCTCATGATTTGACAAGAGAAATAGATTTAATTGAAGAAATAGCAAGATTAATAGGGTATGACAGATTCGACTTAAAACTTCCTAATCCAATTAAGCCCGGAAAATTGTCATCAGAACAGTTGGCATTGAGAAAAGTAAAAAATGGTTTTATAGAAAATGGTTTTAATGAGGTACTAAGCTACTCTCTTGTTCCTGAAGATGATGAAAAACTTATAAAGATTTCTAATCCTTTGTTATTAGAAACAAGCTGTCTCAGAGATAATATCTGGAAAGAACATTTGGAGATTGTGAACCGTAATATAAAAGCTGGACAAGCAAGTTGTTATATATTTGAAATTGGAAATGTTTTTCAAAAGAAAACTGAGTTCATTCAAGAAGAAGTTCTCAATGGTGTGATTTTTGGAAATAAGAAATTTGGAAAATGGATAAATTCGGGTAAAGATAACGATCTTAATTATTTCCAGGCCAGAGGAAAGTTAAAGGAGGCTTTATCATCTTTGAACATAAAAATTGAAGATAAACCTACTGATTCAATTGATTTTCTTCATCCAGGAAGAACTGCAAAATTAGTTATTGAAGGGAAAGATTCAGGCTATTTTGGTGAAATACATCCCAAACTAATATTAGAAAAGAAGTCATTAAAAAAAGTTTATTTATTTAACATAAATGTTTCTAACCTCTTGGGAGCTAGTACAAGAAAAAATAAATGGATTCCAATATATAAGCAATACCCAATTGTTCCAAAAATGGAAAGGGATATAAATTTTGTTTTCAGTAAGAAATTTTTAATTAGCGAAATAACATCACAAATAAAAAAAACAGGAAAAAATCTCTTAGAGGATGTAAATTTACTTGATGTTTTTGAAGATACTAAATTTGGAGATGATCATATAAGTTATACATTTAGATTATCTTATAGAGATAAAGATAAAACATTACTGGACTCTGACATTACATCAATACATTCAAATATCATTTCTAATGTTGAAAAATGTTTTAACACTAAATTGAGGAATTAAATGTATTACTATTCTCAAATAGGACTATAAATAAGTCTATATATGATTCTTATATTAGATAAATAATAATCCTACAAAAGTAATTAATGTTGTATGATAAAGCTCATGATCAATCTGCTATCTCTACTTCTATCTTCAGTGTTGTGGGTTCAAGTCCCTCAGTGGTCAGATGATTGGTCAAAATGTGCTGTTGATATACCAGATGCATCCTGTCACTGGTATATAACTGCACCAGATAATACTTTTGGCGAAGGTTTTGATTGGGCTAGTGCCCCTTGGTTCGATGCTAATGGATTAAGTGATGTCCCTAGTATTGATAGGCAAACTGCCATTGAGAAGCTTCAAAATAAGTAGTACTGTCTTTAAGGCAGTTCGGAGGCACATAAAAAGCCCTTATAGCAATGCTTTCTAGCCTTTATTAATTTCTTGGACATTTAAAGGACATAATTTATTGATTTATTATTCAATTTTTAATTTTTCCCAGGCATTAAGCAGTTTGGGTATGATTCATTCAAATCGATTAATTTATATATCTTACTTATCTATTATGAGACTATATAATAGACTTATAATAAGTCTTATTTGAGAATGGCTATACAAAGAAATTTTTATTTTTTAAAAGCAAATTTTGTCTTAATTTCATTAATACATATTTTTTGCTTACAAAAATTTGAATAAAAATAATTGATTAAAATTGGAAATTATTAGCTTAACAGCTATCTTATGTGAGACTATTAATTAGACTTGTTATTAGTCTTATATGGGAATTACTATACTAGTCTCTATATAGATTTTTAAGCAATTGATACGCTTCATTTAATTTTCTCATTTGATCTGTTGATCCTCCAGCATCTGGATGTATCTCTAAGGCTATTGATTTATAGGCCTCCCTAATTTTGCGGAATGTATGAGCTGATCCTGCTGATGTTGATAAATTCAATAATTTAAGTGCTCCATGTACTGTCATTGTTGAGTCCAAAGTTTCAAATGAATTTGATCTATTATTTCGCTTAAATCTACTTACAAACCTTCTCATAAGTGTTGGTATTCTATTTATCAGATCTGATGTTGCAAAAGGGTCTTCTAAAACGCCAATCATTAATAAAACAATTTCAAGTGATGGATTTTTCTTTATCCAAAATGGGCATAATTCTGACATTAATTTATTGGCTGCACTCCAAGTAAAGGGTAGATTTTCAGTCCCATCAAGATTTGGCCATATATCCTTTTCAAACCAATCCATTGAAGCTTCTACTACATGGTCATTAGGAACTGATCCATATAGTGTTTTCCAATGACTAATTAACTCAATTCGACATTTTATTAATTCAGTTTCTTTGATTGTATTAATTTGAATATCATTAATATTCTCCTTTAATTTTTCACTATTAATACTTCTTCTTAGATTCTTTACTTTTTTTTCAACGAAATTGGGAAGGCTTATATTTGAGTTGGCTGTTTCTTTATATTGATTGTTATTTGTAGATCTTTTATTTAGAGATATCTCATTAACTTCTTTTTTTACGTCTGATTTAATTAATACCAATGCAGTATCTTCATCAATATTTAAATTTTCATTAGTATTCTTATCGTTAAAGTCTATTTCTTGCTGTTGGTTTTTAGGTAGTAAATCATCTTCTTGAAGAAGTTCTTTAAGTATCTTTTCTATTACAGGTCCTCTTGCTCTTAATCCCCACTCTTTTCGTAATTGATCAAACCTGGAAATTAGTTCCTCAGGTAAATCAATTGAAATTCTTTTTGTATTTGAATTTTCAGGACTATTCAATAATATTTTCTTGAAGAGTATGGAATTTATTTAATTTTATTCAAAAAATATTGAAAGTCCATAAGGAATATTGTTTTTAAATTAAAACCAATTTATTTTTTCTGTCACAAGTCAATTAAGTATCTTTTTATAATAAAAATAAAAATGTTTAATTGTTATTCCAAGTCATCTAAAGAAAAAAAGAGTTTTTATCAACACAAGAAATTAGAAATGCTCAACTATATTAAGGATTCACTTGAACGTAAAATTGCATCAGTAACAGCATCTATAGAAGTTCTAGAAAGCCAAATAAGCAGGGATAAGGAAGTTGAGGTAACTAATTAGTATTCAAACAAAACTTTCTAGAAGTTTTTCAGGGCCAAATTTCTTTAAATAATTAATATTTGAATTTTCAGTTACTAGTAGATATCCTGCAAATCCTAAACCGTTAATACTGAAACCATGAATATGATCATTTTTTCTTTTTATAATAGCGATCCATTTATTAGTTATTAAAATATTGTAGGGACATATCGGTTTCTTATCACTAATAGGATCCCCAAGTCCCAATTTCTTGCATAATTCTAAGTAAAACTCAAAAAGACATGATGAATTTTCTAAAAAATCAAATTTGGATACAATAATATTTTTTTTAAGCTTACTATCTAGATCTTGATATGAGTTCATCTCTAAAAACCACTTTTCTCTAGGGCATGATATCTCACCTTTAGATCTACGCAGAAGTTGAAAATGCCTGTGAGGTTGACTTGCTCCCGCTATTGGAGAACTATTGAAAAACCATAATCCACTAGTATCATTATTAACTTGTTGGATCGCTCTCCAATCTTTAATATCTAACCATCCATTTTGAGGTTTCCATTTATTTGTAATAAGTAAAATATGACCTTTTTGTACAGGGTACTTATTTAATATTAGTTGATGATTATCACCAATTTTATCAATTTCTAATATCTTTTCCCAAGGACAAAACGGATTTTGCTTAGGACCATAAATTTTTTTTTTAATAAATTTTGAAGTATCGAGTTTCCTAATTATGAAGTCGTCTTTTTCATATAAATCTCTTGTAATAATATCAGTTTTGAGAGGATATAAAGATTCATCATCAATTGATAATCGAGTTTGTTCTAATGCTTTTTTCCAATATATTTCTAAACTCATTAAAAAAAATTTATCATAACCATTTTAAAAAAAAAAATAAACTTGTAGTTACTTTTTATTAAATTGATATTCTTTCAATTTTTCTAGAGGTACTGATTCTAAGACTACAATATTAGTTGATTCTAATATGACTTTTGGTGCAAGACCGTCTAATAATGCTTGCTTCCACCTATCAAGACAAATACACCAATGATCACCATCCTTTAGTCCTGGGAAGGAATAAATAGGCATAGGAGTAATTAAATCATTACCTTGTGATTTACTATATTTCAGGAAATTATCATCCATCACACAACATATGGAATGATTCCCTCCATCATTCTTGTCATAGTTGCAAAATCCATCCCTGAACCACCCTGTCATAGGTGCGCAACTACAAATCTCAATTTTTTCTCCAAGGACATTTAATTGATTTTGATTATTTATGTTCATAGATTTTTTTAATAATAATAAAACACCAACATTTCTTTAAAAAAGGTTGACGAGTATGGGGGGTAAGGAGGTAATAATTCTAATAAGGTTTTTTTCATTATGGATTGGGACTTTACTGAAAACATAGCATTTAAAGCTCTTTATGAAGCTTTTAAAGATAGTGATGAAACTTCCGCATTAGAATTTTTATCTAGTGATGGCGCTTCATATTATCTTGAGCTAACACAGGACGCGGCGGGTGAGGGACTTGATCTAGGTGATAATGAAACGATGGAAGAACTTCAAGAAGAAATTATTGAATATTTAGAAAACAACTAAAGATTTAGATTAAGCGCTGAAATATTTAGCTTTTGAGTGCAGTGAAATGATAGCTGTAGTACTTTGTTCTGGATGAAGTTGTTCAGATTCATCCATGGTCAAGCTTATTCTTTTTGCATCCAACAATGATAATTGTATGTTTGAATCAGATACTTTTGGACATGCAGGATAACCAAATGAATATCTAGCTCCTCTATATTTTTGAGCTAATATTTCTCTATTTTTGTCTGGTTCTTCAGTCCTAAAACCACATTCAATACGAATTAATGCATGGACATACTCAGCTAGAGCTTCTGCTAATTGCACTGTAAGTCCATGGAATAATAAATAATCGCTATATTTATCTTCTTTAAATAATTTTTGAGAATATTCACTGGCAATATCGCCCATCGTTACTGCCTGCATAGGAAATATATCTATCGGTTTATCCTTTTTCAAATCACAATAAAAATCAGCTATGCATAAATTATTCCCAGATTTTTGTCTTGGGAAATTAAATTCGGAAATTTTATTTAATGATTTATCATCAAATAAGAAAATACTATTATCTTTTCTACCGCATCTGAAATATCCATAAACTGCTTTGGGTGAAATAAGTTTTTTTTCTACAATTGTCTCTAACCATCTATCTAGCAATGGTTTAGCATAAGAATCCAAATAGTTATTGTATTCATCTAAGCTTTGGTTTTTTCCTTTTTTTATTTGCCATTGTCCGCTAAATAGAGCTTTTGTATCTAAATAAAAAATTAACTTATTTAAATCTATATCAATCTCGTTCAAGACTTTCGTTCCCAAGAAAGGAGCTTGAATTGGTTCTTCTTCATTTATAAATTTAGATCTTATAAAATTTTCTTTTAAATTTAATTTAGAAGTCTCTATATCTATAGATATTGATTTTTTAACAGCTTGAGAGTTGGACTTTGATGAGGCTAAATTAATATCTATTCCCTCCTTGTTGATGAATCCCTCTGTATTTGACCAATTACCCTTTTTTTTATTGTCCATATATTCATTCATGAATTTAAGATCAGTGAACGCATCTTTTCCGTATAAAATTTTCCCTTTATATATTTTGCTGCAGTCCTCATTTACAAATTTTGGGGTTAAGGCTGCACCTCCTAATATTACTGGTACACTAATATCTTCATTGTTAAAAGCTTCTAAATTATCTTTCATAAATGCAGTTGATTTAACAAGTAATCCGCTCATAGCGATGCAATCTGCATTGTGCTTTTTTTGTGCATCTATAATTGCTGAAACATCTTGCTTTATTCCAAGATTTATTACGTCATAACCATTATTTGTAAGTATTATGTCAACCAAATTTTTTCCTATATCATGAACATCGCCTTTGACTGTTGCAATTAAGAGTTTTCCATTTGATATGTTTTCTTCCACAGTTTCCATATGTGGTTCTAAAATTGAAACGGCAAATTTCATTGTTTCGGCGGATTGGAGTACAAATGGCAATTGCATTTGACCTGAGCCAAATAAATCACCTACAACTTTCATCCCATCTAGTAGAAAGGTATTAATTATTTCTAGAGGTTTATATTTTTTTAAAGCTTTATTTAGTTGATCCTCTAAACCTATTTTTTCTCCATCAATAATATGATTTTTTAGGCTTTCTTCCAGAGTTAGGTTTTTATTTTCTGAAGATGCTTTTTTGAAATCTTGAATAGATAAATCTTGAAAAGCTTTTGTTAATTCTACTAATGGATCATAAATACAAATATCATCTTCAAATTTTCTTTTGTCATATATCAAATCTAAGCAAAGCTTTTTGGTTTCTTCAGAAATTTTTGATAATGGCAAAATTTTATTTGGTGCGATGATAGCAGAATCCAATCCTGCTTTAATGCATTCATCTAAAAATATTGAATTTAGATTAATTCTGGATAATGGTGAAAGACCAAAACTAATGTTTGATATCCCAAGTATGATGTGAACCTCAGGAAAATTTTCACGAATTTTTGATATAGCAGTAATTGTTTCTTTAGCATTTAATCTATCTTCTTCTATCCCAGTAGATATTGGAAGAGCTAATGGATCAAAAAAGAGCTCATAATCAGACAAACCGCATTCCCTGGTTCTATTAATTGCTCGTTTAGCAATGTCATATTTTTTATCTGCATTCCTTGCCATTCCATCTTCATCAATAGTTCCTACAACAAGACCTGAACCATACCCCAAGGCTAAATTTAGAACTTGATCAAACCTTTCATTACCGTCTTCGTAATTGGTTGAATTTATAATACATTTACCACCAGCTGACTTTAATCCACTTTCCATTTTGTCAGCATCTGTAGAGTCAATCATTAATGGCAAATTTATATTGGTAACAAGTCTTGATGTTATTTCTTTCATATCTTTCACTCCGTCTCTCCCTACATAATCAACATTCACATCAAGAACGTGTGCATTTTCTTTTTGTTGTTGCTTGGCAATTGATACTAGTCCATCCCAATCATCGTTATTTAACAACTCCCTTACCTTTTTAGATCCACTTGCATTTAATCTTTCGCCTACAATCAAAATAGAATTATCTTGTTTGTACGGTACAGAATTATATATTGATGATGCAGAAGGAATATAGCCACTTAAATTGTTCTTACCATTTTTATTTGGCATTTCGTTATCAATAATTTCATCGATTATTGAAGAAAGATATTTAATATGTTCGGGTGTTGTCCCACAACATCCACCTATTAATTGAACATTAAAGTCATATATAAAATTCATTAACTGCATCTTTAATTCTATTGGCTTTAATCTGTAGTGAGCAATACCGCCAATATTTTCAGGAAGTCCTGCGTTGGGAATACAGCTTATAGCGAAGGGAGAATTTTCAGACAAATATTTAATATGTTCTTTCATTTGTTCTGGACCAGTAGCACAATTTAGTCCAAGGATATCTATATTAAACGGCTCTAATATTGTTAATGCAGAGGCAATGTCAGATCCAACAAGCATAGTACCTGTTGTTTCCATTGTTATAGATACCATTATAGGTATATCTATATTTTTACTATCAAGTACTTCTTTAGAAGCTAATAAGGCAGATTTTATTTGCAATACATCTTGACAAGTTTCAATTAAAAGTAGATCAACTCCTCCATCCGTAAGACCATATATCTGTTCTTTATATGATTCCTTTAATTCATCAAAATTTATATGTCCTAATGTGGGTAATTTAGTGGTTGGTCCAATTGAACCAGCAACAAACCTTGGCTTATCAACTGATGCATATTTTGCAGCAGCTTTTTTTGCTATTAGAGCAGCATTTTTATTTATCTCATATGCCTTATTCTTAATATCATATTCATCAAGAACTATTGATGAGGCACCAAAAGTATTAGTTTCTATAACATGACAACCTGCTTCTAAGAATGAATTATGGACCTTTTCAACTATCTTTGGTGAGGATAAAACAAGGTTTTCATTACAACCCTCTAATTCTTTTCCTCCAAAGTCGTCTGCTGTAAGATTTAAGTTCTGAAATGATGTTCCAGTACCTCCGTCAAAAATTATTAATGGCTTTTCATCTCTATTTAGATAGGTTCTGAAAGATTCCATTTTTAGGTGAAAATTATTTTATAGAAATTCTTGTTACCCAATTATCATAGTCTTGAGAACGACCTTCTGTTATTTCTATAAGCTTACTTTTTAATTTATTCATTATTGGTCTTTCACCATTTAATTCACTTGATTCAATTTTTTTAACTGGTGTAATTTTTGCTGCTGTACCAGTTAGAAAAACTTCATCTGCTATTAATAATTCTGTTTTATCAACAGGCCTTTCAATTACATTTATTCCAAATGATTTTGCTAATTCAATTACACTAGCTCTAGTAATACCCTCAAGGATATCTTGATCAACACCAGGAGTGATTAAGTCTCCATTCCTTACAATAAATAAATTCATACCACTAGCTTCGCTTACCTTACCACTTGAATTTAATAGCAGGGCTTCATCAAAACCCGATAAACTAGCTTCTGTTTTAGCTAATGAACTAGTAATATAAGCTCCACTTATTTTTCCTCTCAATGGGAGAGATCTATCTTCTTGTCTGGTCCAACTACTCATTCTACATGAAACCCCATCTGGGGATAGATAATCTCCTAGTTCAATACAATACATAAAGAAATCTGTTTCAATATTGTGTAACCTTGGAGCTATACCTAAATCGCTTGTATATACGAATGGTCTAATATAAATAGGTTTTTGTGGCTTATTTCTTTTTATAACTTCCTCTAAGGCTTTAAAAATATATTCTTCAGATATATCAGTTAAGAGTAATTTTGCACTTTGAGATAATCTTTTTATGTGTTTATCAGTTCTAAATAAAAGGAATTCTTCTTTATTTGTAGGGTTAGGTATCGCTCGCATTCCTCCAAATGCAGCAGTACCGTAATGTAGTGCATGAGTAGCTATTGATATTTTTGCTTCTTTAAATGGAATACATTTACCTTCGAACCAGGCGTATGGAAGAAATTCATGCATATTCAATTTATTTAATTAAGGTAAACTTGTTTTATCCTACTTACGTATTCTAAACCTTATTTATATATAAAAATGCACAGGATATTAAATGTAGCAGGAAATGAAAAGAATAATGATGATTTAATTGAGCAACCAGCGGCAGATTTTATTTTTATTACAAGTGTAAAAGCTGATTTAAATCTCATATCAAAATTATTGTTAGAAAAAGAATTTGCTTCATTAAAAAATAATATAAGAGCTTTAGAAATTTCTAATTTAAATTCCTCAGCTCAAATAGATAATTATTTTTTAAAAACAATTAATTATGCAAAAGTTGTCATACTAAGAATTTTTGGCGATAAAGGTACATGGAACTATGGAATTGAACAACTTTTAAATTGGCAAGCAGTCAATAAAAAAAGGAAGTTAGTAATCCTATCAGGTACCGTTGATCAGGAAGTGTCCTTAAGTGAAATAAGTAGTATAGATAAAAATATTGCATTAAATATTTCTAGATTACTAAGATCGGGAGGAATGGAGAATTATAGAAAATTTCTTAATTGTTTAAATTATCTAAAGGTAAATGAAACATTAATTCCTGATGAGTTTTTGAATATTAGTTTTTATCCAGATCCTTATTTATATGATTGGAAAATTGAAAAAGGAGAAAAGATTGGAATAATATCTTATAAATCACTTTTTTTGGCTAATGAAATTGAAGTAAACGAAAAACTTAACTTGCAGTTACGAAGATGCGGACTATCGCCTAAAACGTTATTTATTTCAACACTAAAAGATCATATTATTCAAAAGAAATTAATAGAAATTTTTAAAAAGGAAGATATTAAATTAATAATTACCACAACTTCATTTTCTTCATCTCAAATCAAAAATAACGAATTAATTGAAAATTCTACAAATATTTTTACTTCTCTTAAAATTCCAATTTTACAGCTTCTCTCTTCAAATAGATCAAGAAAAAATTGGTTAAATTCATCCATTGGAATGAATTCATCTGATTTATTGATGCAAATAATTATTCCTGAATTTGATGGAAGGATTACTACCTGTCCTTCAGCATTTAAAGAAATAATTTCTAAAAAAAATACACTCTACAGTGAAATAACCAGTTACAAAGCTGATCAAGTAGGTATTAAATGGATTTCAAAATTCGCAACAAATTATGTGAAACTTCAACAACTTAATAATTTTGAAAAAAAAATTTGTTTAATAATAAGTAATTATCCAGTAAAGAACGGAAGAATCGGTAATGGTGTTGGTCTTAATACACCATCTTCGATAATAAATATTCTTAACTGGTTAAAAGAAGAAGGTTATGATCTTGGATCTTGTAATTATCCTCAAGATTCTTCGGAATTAATGTCAATACTTATAAAAACTAGAACTAATGATATTGAATCTCAAAATAATAAACCATTAGATTACTTACCACTTAGTGAATATTTAAAATATTGGAATTATTTAGAACTTGAACCAAAAAATATTATTGTTAACCGTTGGGGCAAACCATCAGAAGCGATCGATCTTGATAATGAAGGCTTCTCAATAAATGGTATTAGATTTGGAAAAATAACATTATTGATTCAACCTCAACGAGGTTATGACTCTTTCACTGATAGAGATATTCATTCTCCCGATCTTCCACCTCCCCATAGATATTTAGCACAATATTTTTGGATTGAAAAAGTTTTTAACGCAAATGCTATTTGCCATATTGGTAAACATGGGACTGTTGAATGGTTACCTGGCAAATCTATAGGTCTCAGTAATAAATGTTTTCCAAATATTATTTGTCCAGCAATACCAAACATATATCCTTTTATCGTAAATGATCCTGGGGAAGGATCCCAAGCTAAAAGAAGAACTGCTGCAACAATTATTGATCATTTAACCCCTCCTTTGGATAGGTCAGAATTATATGGAAAATATTCAATATTAGAAAATTATTTAGACGAATATTTTGAAGCAAAATTATTAAATTCTCATCGGATTGAAATTATAGAAAAATCCATTTTTGAATTAATTAAAAAAGATTTTAACGAAATAACTTTAAATAATAAAAATAATCAAATTGCAGAGATTGATTCTTTTCTTTGCAAAATTAAAGAATCTCAAATTAGGACAGGTTTGCATATTTTTGGTAATAGGCAGAATGACATTAATGAAATAAATTTATTCTTGTGTGTCGCTAGAGTGCCAAATGCCAATAGAATTGGGATTGTTCAATATATAGCAAAACATTTAAAACTAGATTTGGATCCTTGGACAAATATATATGATCAAAAGTTAAGTGAAAAGGATAAAAAAATATTATTGACTTTTTCCAACAAAAACATTTTAAACTTTAGAATGGCTATTGATTTTTTGGAACAACAAGCAAAGTATTTAATATATTTGTTTTTTTACAAAAAGAATACCAATATAAAAAATCTTGAGAAATATAAAAATCAGAAAATAATAGACTATTTCTTTAATGAAAAAAAACATAATAAGTATTTTTTATTATTAAAAAAAGAGATTCTATATCCAATCATTAATTCTTCATATAATGAGAAATTATCATTTATTAATTCATTAAATGGACAATATGTAAAAAGTGGTCCATCTGGAGCCCCTACGAGAGGTAAAACTGAAGCTTTACCCACTGGTAAAAATTTCTTTTCAGTTGATTCGAGAGGACTGCCAACTGAATCAGCATGGAGTGTTGGTTGTCAATCCGCCTCAAAAATACTTGATTTATACAAACAAGATAATGGAGAAGATTTAAAAAATTTAGCAATATCTGTATGGGCAACATCCACAATGAGAAATGGTGGTGAAGACATTTGTCAAATACTATATTTATTAGGAGTACAGCCTATTTGGGATGGGCCCTCAAGAAGAGTAGTAGATCTAGAAATCATTCCTTTATCTGTTCTCGAAAGACCAAGGGTTGATGTTACTTTAAGGATTTCAGGAATGTTTAGAGATGCATTTCCACAGTTAGTTAAATTAACTTCTAAAGCAATAAATCTTGTTTCTAATCTTAATGAGGATGATAAATTTAACCCTCTTGCTGGGGCATCAAGGGATGGTGATTCAATTAATCGTATATTTGGTTCAGCGCCAGGTTCATATGGAGCTGGACTACAAGAACTAATTTCTAATTCTAATTGGGAAAATATTGATGATTTTGGAGAATCTTTTCTTAATTGGAGTAAGTGGATTTACAGTGATAATCTTGAACCTATAGAGGATAAAAAATCATTAGAAAATGCTCTTAAAAATGTTCAGTTAGTTGTTCATAACCAAGATAATAAGGAACATGATATTTTAGATTCTGATGATTATTATCAGTTTCAGGGTGGCTTATCTTCAGCAGTAAAAAAATTGAGCGGTAAATTTCCTGAAATGTATCATGGTGATTTATCAAAATTTGGATTATCCAAAATTTCAAAATTACAAGATGAAATTAATAAAGTTGTTATATCAAGAATACTTAACCCTAAATGGATAAATGGAATGAAGGATAATGGTTATAAAGGAGCGTTTGAATTTTCAGCTACACTAGATTACTTATATGCTTTTGATGCTTCTACTGAAGTAGTCTCAGATTGGTGTTATGAGGAAGTTTATAAATCATGGTTATGTGATCTGGATCTTAGGAATTTCTTTCTAGAGAATAATCCATGGGCTTTAAGAGATATTGCACAAAGATTTCTTGAAATTGTAAATAGAAAAATGTGGAATAATTGTTCATCAGATGTCATTGAAAATTTAAAGAACATAATTATTAATACTGATTCAATAATTGAAAAAAATGAATTCTAAATTATCTACCTAATAGAGAAAGTCCATGACTATCTGTTCCGCATGTTTTTAGCATTGAATATTTATCTGCTAATTTATCTATTTCTGAACATACAAATAAACTAGGATTCCATACTTCATTAAGTTCATAATCGTACCAAACCTCTATTCCATCAATACCTTGTATTTTTGCCTCTGGAATTAATTTATAAAAGGGAATCCTGTATCTCGCTGGATGTGCAAGAAATGATAAACCACCAGCTAAATTTATTGCTTTTATAACTGATTTAATATTTAAATCATTACCTATTGGAGACTCCCCAAGGATGTAGGGATTTAGGTATTTACTTTTTATATTTATTCCCAATCCAATTACATGTACTAAACATCCTAAAATCAAACAATTAATTTCTATTCCCGAAATTAATGTAAAGGAATCTTTAGGATAATTTTTGAGTATATTATTTTTTTTTATATATTCATGAGCTTTAATTGTATGATGATCGGTTATTGATAAAAATTTCAAGTTATTTTTATAAGCTTGATCTAAAAGTTCATATGGTTCTAAACTTCCATCACTAAATTTTGTATGACAGTGAAAATTAATATTATTTGGACAACTATTTTTATTAATATTGGAAGTTAATTTTACTAAGTCTTCCCTATTCATTACTTAATGAATTCTCATTTTTCTTTCTAAATTTTGCATATAATTGAATTGAAGCCAACATGAAAATAATTAGTCCAACTACGCTCCATGTAGCAATACTAGTTGGAAAATTATTTTTAAAAATAACTAAAAGTACAATTATAAATAATAATAAAGTAGGCAATTCATTTAATAATCTAAGGTTTTTTGCTGAAATGGTTGAAGTACCATTTTGTAATGAATACATTATTTTATAACAATAAGAATGATAAATTACTAATCCCAAAACAAAAGAAATTTTAATTTGCAACCACTTCTCACTTAACCAACTTGGTTGCATAATAACCATGCAAATAGCCATACTTAAAGCTAATATCATCCCGGGTGTTGTGATTATATTCGCCAGCCTTTTTTCCATCAAGGTGTATTGTTTATTAAAGGCAATTTTTAATTCATTATCCATATTTTTAGATTCTTCATGATATATAAAAAGTCTTACTAAATAAAAAAGTCCCGCAAACCAAACGATTACACCAATGATGTGAAGTGATTTAAACCAGAGATATGCTTCAGCTGCCAAATTACTAGATTAATTTAAAAATATATGTTTTTAATATAGTTATATTTAACAATATCAAGAAATCTATTTTTCAAAATTTAATTAATATTTATAACTCGTTAAAATATTCATATATATCGTTAACTGAATTTTTTCCAAGTCCTTTAACTTTTGATAAATCCTCCTTACTAGCTATTCTTATCGCGTCTATTGATTTGAAATGCTCAAGCAATTCTCTTATTCTTGATGGTCCTAATCCACTGATTTGGGACAATTGAGATCTATTCATTCTTTTAGATCTTTTGTCTCTATGAAAAGATAATGCAAATCTATGTGCTTCATCTCTTACCCTTCTTAATAGAAGAACTCCTTTTTGATTTTCATCAGTATCAAGAGACTTAGTAAATCCTGGAATAAATATTTCTTCATTTTTTTTTGCCAATGAACATATAGTTACTTCTTCCTCAAGATTTAATTCTTTTAATGCTTTAATAGCTGCATTTAACTGTCCTTTTCCTCCATCAATCATTATTAAATCAGGCCAATCTGATAGAAGTTCATTGTCTAATTTACTGTTCGTTTTATCATTTAATATTGAAAATTCTCCTCCGCTTTCTTTAAATCTTGACCATTTTTTAAACCTTCTTAGTATTACTTCATATATCGAAGCAAAATCATCACTATGTCCTATAAAAACGTTTGGATCTTTAATTTTATATTTCCTATAATGCTGTTTAGAAGGAAGCCCATCAATAAAAACGACTTGTGATGCTACAGGGTCACTACCTTGAATATGGCTTATATCATAGCCTTCAATTCTTTTAGGTTGTTCGCTTAATTCAAGTATTTGGGCAAGATCCTCAATTGATGATTCATTATCTTGTATCCCATTTAATATTCTATCTAATTCTAATTTCGCATTTTTTAAAACCATTTCTACAGTTTCATGTTTTTTATTTCTTTTTGGGATTAGGATTTTTACTTTCTTTTTTCTTAGCTCCGTTAACCAATCCTCTATGGTTGCTTGTTTTGGAAGGTTATATTGAATAAGAATTTCTGATGGTATTTCTACAGGTTCAACATTCATATAATGCTCTTCTAATATCTTTTGTAAAATAAAATTTTCATCTTCATTATTTAATTTTTGACTATAGCCAATTCTCCCAATGAGCTTACCTGATCTCATTTGGAAAATTTGTATACTAGCTACATTTTTTTCTGAAACTATTCCAAAGATATCTCTATTAATTGAAGAATCTGGTATTGATATTTTTTGTGATTCAGTTAATAATTTTAAACCTGAAATTTGGTCTCTTATTTTTGCTGCATTCTCATAATCTAAATCATTTGAAAATTGCAGCATTTTTTTTTGTAAAAATATTTCTAAGTCATCATTTCTTCCCTGAAATATCATAGATACTTGTTTCATTATTTTTTTATAATCGTCAGATGATATAACTTCTTGGCAAACACCTGGACATCTTCCTATTGAATAATTCAAACAAGTTCTATCTTTATAGACTGGCCTTGGTCTTTGTCTAAGTGGAAATATTTTTTTTATCGTAAATAATGTTCTCCTTAATAATCCGACATCAACATAAGGTCCATAATATCTATCTAAATTATTTCTATTTCTTCTTCTTCTTGTAATAAATATTCGAGGATATTTTTCACTCCATGTTATACAAAGATATGGATATTTCTTATCATCCTTTAAAAGAATATTAAAATATGGTTTGTTTGTTTTAATTAAATTTGACTCTAAATTTAATGCTTCATATTCGCTATCTGTCACTATTATTTCTATTTCAGTTATTTGACGAACCATCAAACTTAATCGGGGAGTTAAATCTGAATAATTATTGAAATAACTACTTACTCTACTGCGTAGTTTTTTAGATTTACCGATATAAAGTAAGTTATTATCAATATCTTTAAAAAGATAACAACCAGATGACTTTGGAATTTCGGATAATCTTGATTTTAATAACTCCTTATTATTAATTAATTTATATTCAATTTTAAAATTATATTTGTTATTTATTTTTTCGATAGAGGAATTACTCATTTATAGTAGTTAACCTCCATAATTCCAGCCAGTTGAAGATAAATTTAGTGAGTCAACATCATTATTCAGATAAGCAGATTGCACCTCTCCTACAAAAACGGTATGGTCTCCATGCAAAACACTTCCAACAACATTACATTCAACACCACCAACACTATCAACTAAAATAGGCAATCCAAGCTCACCTAAATTAAATTCAACAGATTCAAATCTACCTCCTAATGCTTTTTGAGGTTTAAAGAAAACAGCCGCTAGATCCTTTTGATCACTTTTGAGCACATTTAATGAGAACTTATTGGTTGACTTTATAATTTCATGACTAGAACCCTCTGCTCTAACAGCCATTACAACTAATGGTGGGGTGAAAGAACCTTGAGTCACCCAACTTGCAGTAAATCCATTCACTTCATTTTTATCCTCGTCTCTAACGCCACAAATAAATAATCCGTGAGGTATTTTTCTTAATAAGATTTTTTTTGCTTCTAGATTTAATGTCATAATTGATTTAACTAATAATATTATTTTAACTAAATTTCTTATTCGATCATAATAAATTCATGAAAATTCTTTATCCAGGTACATTTGATCCCTTAACAAATGGGCATCTAGATTTAATAGAAAGGGCTGAAAAAATATTTGGCAATCTAGTAGTTGCTGTTTTAGAAAATACCTCTAAAACACCAACATTTAATCTTGAAAGAAGAATAATACAAATAAAAAATTCTCTTTCTCATTTACCTAATATTGAAGTTATTTCTTATTCTGGTCTAACTGTTGATTGTGCAAATGATCTAAAAGCTAATCTTATTCTTAGAGGCTTAAGAGCAATGAGTGATTTTGAGT
>QCCU01000018.1 GCA_003278855.1 Prochlorococcus sp. AG-347-M23
AATAACTCGAGTTGGTCTCATAATCAGGCGAAGAATTTATCTTTAAATTACTTCCCTCAATCGTAAATAAGTCATTATCTGTATCTCCTGTTCCACTTACTAACGTATAAGTATGACTATCTCCTGAATCAGCATCTGTAGTTGATAATATTGCAACTGTGCTTGCTGCATTAATATTTTCATCAAAACTTGTTGAAGTTAAAGATATGTCTGATGGAAGAAATAAGATAGACATCTTACTTATAAAAACATCACTATCTAAATATCCAGGTTGCCTAAAATCACGAGATGGGGGACCATTATGAGTTTGACCATCAAAATCACCATATGTCGCACCGGTGATATAAATTGATCCATCGCTGCCTGTTGTTATTGCTCCTGCCCAGTCCTCAGCGGAAGTCCCCAAAATTCTTGACCAATCCTTTGTTCCATCAGGATTAAACTTATTAATCAATGCATCAGATGTCCCACCGCCGATATAAATTGATCCATCACTGCCTGTTGTTAAATCACCCGACCCCTGAGATATTCTCCATTCCTCTCCGCCATCAGGATTAAATTTACTTAGAAATGCATCAGTACTAACTACATCATTAAAATTTAGATTAATATATGTGCGCACACTCATATAAATAGATCCATCACTGCCGGTTGTTAATGCTTCTCCATATTCATGATGTGGAGTTCCTAAAAGTCTTGTCCAACCCCGCGTTCCATCAGGATAAATTTTACTAATAAATGCATCATCAAGATCTCCACCGTAATCCAGATAAGTCCCAGCATTAGTATTAGTCTCAGGATTATCGAGACCCCAAGTAGGATTACCTCTTGTGCTACCTTTTGTGCTACCAGCAATATAAATAGATCCATCACTGCCGGTTGTTAATGCATATGCATAATCATCCTCACCAGTTCCTAAAATTCTTGTCCAATCCCTTGTTCCATCAGGATTGTATTTACTTATAAAAGCATCGCTTCTACCTCCTTGGAAATATTGACCATCCATACCACCAACTGTGCTGCCAGCAAGATAAATAGATCCATCACTGCCAGTTGTTAATGCTTCTCCACGTGCTCCTATCAGTCTTGTCCAATCCCTTGTTCCATCAGGGTTGTACTTAATAATAAATGCAGCATTATCACCTCCAATGGCAGTTTGATCATGTAAACCACTTCGACCCGATGTATAACCAGCAATATAAATAGATCCATCACTGCCAGTTATCAATTCAGTTACAAAATGACTTTCACGAGTTCCTAAATTTTTTGTCCATTCCTGTGTTCTATCAGGATTAAATTTAGTTATAAATAAACCTACTTCAAGAGATTGATCACCTAAATTACCTGCTGTCATACCAGCAACATAAATAGATCCATCACTGCCGGTTGTTATGGCAGTTCCCCATTCATTTATGCGGAAAGTTTCTGAAGAAGCACTCCCTAATAGTCTTGTCCATTCCAAAGTTCCAATTTCATTTAAATCATTAACTGTTAATTGGAAATTCTTATCAAAACTTCTACCACTATTATCTGTTGTCTTTATACGCACTGAATAACTAGATTTTGTCTCATAATCTGGAAAGGCATTTATCTTTAAATTGCTTCCTTCAATCGTAAAAGAACTATTATCAGTATCTCCAGTTCCACTTGCCAACGAATAAGTATGCGTATCAGATGCATCTGAATCTGTAGTTGATAATGTCGCTACTACTGATGCAGAATTTATATTCTCATCAAAACTATTTGCTGATAAAGAAATATCTGTTGGCGTTGTCTCTACTAAATCTCTAACGGAAAGACTTATCGCTTCCTCATAAGATTCACCACCTCTATCTATTGTTTTTATGCGTACTGAATAACTAGATTTAGTTTCATAATCTGGAGAAGAATTTATCTTTAAATTGCTTCCTTCAATAGAAAAAGATGAATTATCTGTATCACCAGTCCCGCTCACTAATTCATAAGTATGACTATCAAAAGCATCTGCATCTGTAGTTGATATCGTCGCTACTACTGATCCAGAAGTTATATTCTCATCAAAACTATTTGCTGATAAAGAAATATCTGTTGGCGATGCCTCACTTAAATCTTCAACAGAAAAACTTATTACTTCCTCATATGATGCACCACCACTATCTATTGTTTTTAAGCGTACTGAATAACTTGATTGTGTTTCATAATCTGGAGAAGAATTTATTTTTAAATTGCTGCCTTCAATGGTAAAAGAACTATTATCTGTATCTCCCGTTCCGCTCACTAATTCATAAGTATGACTATCAAAAGCATCTGCATCTGTAGTTGATATCGTCGCTACTACTGATCCAGAAGTTATATTCTCATTGAAACTTATGGCAGATAAACTTATTTCAGTTGGTGATTCATCTATTGTATCTTCAACAGTAAAAGTAAAATCCTTGACATAAGTTAAATCATTACTATCTATAACTTTTATACTGACTAATTTTGATTGTTCGTTTTCATAATCTAATGATTGACGCAGTCTCAATTGATTCTGATAGATATAAAAATAGGAACTATCGTATAAATCAAGTAACTGATATTTATGAGTCTCTCCTGAATTTTCATCAACAGCGGAGAACGTTGAAATAATCGATCCTAAAGAGGCATCTTCTTTAATAGTTAAGTTTGAAATTAGAATATCTGTTGGATTCTCATTAACTATGTCTAAAACATTTAGGGTTAAAACTTTCGTTTCATATGTAAATCCCTCACTATCTATTGGTTGTAATCTTAAAGAATATTCTGATTTAATTTCATAATTAGGAGAATCATTTATCTTTAAATTGCTTCCTTCAATAGAAAAAGAAGAATTATCAGTATCTCCCGCTCCACTTACCAATGTGTAAGTATGTGCCAATTGATTAGAAGTTGAAAAGGTAGCAACTACTGATTGAGGATCAATATTTTCATAAAAACTTGTATCCGAAATTAACAAAAAAGGTTCTACTAAATCATTAACAGTTAATTGGAAATCCTTATCAAAACTTCTGCCAGTATTATCTGTTGTCCTTATACGAACCGTATAACTAGATTTTGTCTCATAATTGGGTGAAGAATTGATCTTTAAATTGCTTCCGTCAATAGAAAAAGAAGAATTATCTGTATCTCCTGATCCGCTGACAAATGTATAAGTGTGCGTATCAGACGCATCTACATCTGAAGTAGATAATGTTGCTACTACTGATTCAGAAGTGATAGTTTCGTTAAATTTATTTGAAGAGATTGATATATCACTTGGGAAAGTATCACTTAAATTATTAAGTTTTAGTGTGAATGCCTCTTGATAATAGTTACCTCCACTGTCCCTGCTTTCTAAGCGAATATAGTAGTTATTTGGATCATTCAGCAAAGACTTATATTCATAATCTGGATAAAAATTAATCTTAAGTTTATTCCCATCAATTAAAAAAGAATTATTATCTGTATCACCTTCTCCACTTACAAATGAGTAAGTATGTGAATCTGAGGAATCATTATCTGTTGTGGATAATGTCGCTATGGTGGTATTTTTGATTAAATTCTCGTCAAATGATGTTGCAGATATAGATATATCCGAGGGGATCTCATCTATCAGATTATTAACATCCAGAATAAAAGATTTACTGAAAATCTGATCATCATTATCAAC
Source organism: Prochlorococcus sp. AG-347-M23 (assembly GCA_003278855.1). Lineage (GTDB taxonomy): Bacteria > Cyanobacteriota > Cyanobacteriia > PCC-6307 > Cyanobiaceae > Prochlorococcus_A. Next base: position 3,650 of record QCCU01000018.1, read on the forward strand.
AGTCTGTAAGCGAATAGAGTAACTAGTTTTGGTCTCATAATCAGGCGAAGCATTGATCTTTAAATTGCTCCCTTCAATCGTAAAAGATGAATTATCTGTATCTCCGGTTCCACTTACCAAGGTATAAGTATGACTATCAGATGAATCCGAATCTGTAGTTGATAACGTCGCTACTACTGATCCAGAGGTTATGTTTTCATTAAATGTAGAGGCGGAAGGAGCAATATTTGTAGGTTCATTTAAGTCATATAAATTTACTGAAAAATTTTTACTTATCGATACACCTGAATTATCAGTAGATTGTATTCTAAGTTTGTAAGAAGATTTGGTCTCATAATCTGGAGCGTGTTTTAGTATTAAATAATCGCCACTTAATTCAAAGGAATCATTATCATCATCTCCACTCCCATTTACTAGTTGATAAATATAATTAGTATTATTACTTTGATCAACTGTCGAGAGTTTACCAATAATTGAATCACTTGAACGATTTTCAAAAAATTTACCATTTTCTCTGATACTAAATTTAGTTATAAAAGTATCAAAACCTCCATTATTTGTTTGCCCATCAAATTCTTTCCTTGAAAAACCAGTTAGATATATTGAACCCTCTGAGTCAGTTTCTAAATCTCTTAAATATTCATAATTATGATTTTGGCGATTAAAAGTATCTAAATCTTTCTCAATATTTTCCAAAAAAGAATCGATTTTTATTAGATGTGAATATGAATCTAAAGTATTAAAAGCAATCCCACTTGGGAAAAAATTCTCATCTATCCCTATATTCCTTGGGGTTGAATTAAATGATCCTAAATTAAAATCTCCATAACTTTTAATCCACTCTTGCGTTCCACTTGCAGAAAACTTACTTATAAATCTCCCACCATTTTTATTATCAAGACCACTAACTTCTCCACCTGCATCACCGACGAGATATATCGCATTATCCTCTCCAATAATCAGTTCATGGGCATAATCCTCAACATTTGAGCCAATTAAATTTTTCCACTCAATTACACCATTAGAATTTATTTTTGCTAAAAATATATCCACACTACCTTGATGCCTGCCACCCCAATAATCAGTTTGGTCCCATGAAGTTGACCATGTTTCACCTGTTATATAAATGTCTCCATTATTTCCGGTAATAATCTGTTTCGCATAATCATTACTCGCAGAACCTAAAAGAATTTCCCAATTCCTAGTACCTTCTGAATCATATTGAGCAACATATACGTCACTTCCACCCTGATGAGATTGTCCATAAAATAAATTTGGGATGTTAATGTATCCATTCTCAAAATTGGATACTTGACTTATTGTATTTCCATGAACATAAATAAATCCCTCACTTGAAATTGCTAAACCACCTTGCGAATCAGAAGTAGCAAAAGTGCCACGAGAAATAGAAGAAAGGGGAGTGCCGACTGTTTTAGTCCATAGTCTTGTTCCATCAGATTGATATTTACTTAAAAATCCATCTGAAGTTCCAATTAACGAATTTCCATTTAAATCACTAGAAGTTCCACCCGCTACGTAAAAATAATCATCATTTAATATTTCTAAACCACTTAAAGATTCCCCTTCGCTGCTTCCTTCTATTTTTGTCCATAACATATTACCGTTTTTATCAAATTTGGATAAAAAACCATCAAAAGAACCTCTATTAAAATCTCCACCTATATTTCCGTCTGTGTTTCCTCTAAGGTAAAAATTATTTTTACTATCAAATTTAATTCCATAACCATAATCATTACCTATATCACCAAAAAATTTTGTCCAATCTTTCTCATATTGATAGGTTAATAATGTAAGGTTTATATCCTCTGGAATATTATTTTCAGTTACATTCAAATCAAAAGATTTTTCAAAGTTAAGACTATTTTGATCGGTAGTTTTAATTCTTATTTCATATTTAGATTGATTACTTTCAGAAATTGATGAGTTAATTTTTAATTTATTTCCCTCTATTAAAAATAGTGAATTATCAGAATCACCAGGTCCACTTACTAATTCATAAGTATGAGTTGAAGTAGGTTCAATATCAACAGTTCCTAAATTGGAAACTTCAGAACCACTACTTATATTCTTATTTAAGTAAAGAGAAGATAAAGAAATATTTTGGGGAGTCTCATCAATATCAGAAACATTTAAAGAAATCTCTTGCTCAAAAGATCCACCACCACTATCTGTTGTTTTTATACGAACGGAATAACTTGATTTTGTCTCATAATCAGGTGCAGCATTGATCTTTAAATTACTCCCTTCAATCGTAAAAGCAGCATTATCTGTATCACCCGTCCCACTTACCAACGTGTAAGTATGACTATCCGATGCGTCCGCATCTGTAGTTGATAATGTTGCTACTATTGATCCAGAATTTACGTTTTCATTGAAACTTGTTGCTGATAAAGAAATATTTGAAGGTGATTCATCTATTAAATCTCCGACAGAAAAACTTATTGCTTCCTCATATGATGCACCACCACTATCTGTTGTTTTTATACGAACGGAATAACTTGATTTTGTCTCATAATCAGGTGCAGCATTGATCTTTAAATTACTCCCTTCAATCGTAAAAGCAGCATTATCTGTATCACCCGTCCCACTTACCAACGTGTAAGTATGACTATCCGATGCGTCCGCATCTGTAGTTGATAATGTTGCTACTATTGATCCAGAATTTACGTTTTCATTGAAACTTGTTGCTGATACAGCAATATCAGTTGGCGTTTCATCTATTAAATCATTTACATTCAATGTGAATGATTTTTCAAATGTTAAGTCATGACTATTTGTTGTTTTTATGTTTATCTCGTAGGATTGATTTCTTTCATAATCAGGGGGAGAGTATATCTTTAAATAGTTATTTTCAATAAAAAAAGCATTACTAGCATCATGTTCCCCTTTTGCGACCAACTCATAAGTATTTGTTTCCGTGGCATCAAAATCAGAAGAAGTTAATTTGGCAACAACTGAATCAGAATTTATATTTTCATTAAAACTTGTAGAAGATAGAGTTATATCTGTAGGTGTTAAATGATCTTCGAAATTAACGTTTATTATTAACTCTTTGCTAAAATTTTGATCATTTTGATCAATGGTCATTATCCTTATTCTGTGATCACTTTTCACAGTCCCGCCAGTAGAGCGGAATCCATTCATTTGTAATTTATTTCCTTCAATTGTAAATAAATCATTATTATCATCAGATGTGCCACCATATGGATCATTAACTAGATGATATGTATAAGAGTCGTCAGTACTGACATCCCAAGAATTTAAATATAAAACTGGTGCTGATGAATCTTTAGTATAGTTTTTATAAATAGAGTAATTATTTTCATCTGTTATCCCGGTATCAGTAATTTTTATTAAGAACGCATCTTTGCCACCGTTATAAGTTTCATCATATAAGTCATTATTGGTTTCCCCAGTTATGAAAATTTCGTAATTTTCATATCTCGCAGTTTTCCCATTTGTACCATCATAATTTTCATGACCTGTAAATTCGATTCCTTTTACATATTCATCCCCAGAACCTCCATATTGTTTAGTCCAAAATTTATTTCCATATTCATCAAATTTTGTCAAAAATATATCACTTCCTCCTTGATGAACATTTCCATCAACTGAAGTTCTAGTATCACCTACTAAATATAATGATCCATTTCCTCCTGTTAATAATTGCCCAACTCTATCGGCATTTTGAATAAATTTCCGCCAAAGGGTATTTCCTGAATCATCACACTTCTCAATAAAAACCCCAGTATCGTAACTCCCTGCAAAATAAATAGAACCATAACCTACCGCTAATGCTTCCGCCTTTAAACTTTGAGGATTACTTGCATAATCTGAAGTTACATCTCCGAAATCCTTAGAGAACCGCAAGTATTTAGTCCAAACTTGATTTCCATCACTAGAAAATCTTTTCAGAAAAATATCTGATTTATCAAATCCGTCTTCTCTGTTTAAATCATAAGTTTCACCTAATACATAAATTTGATCATCTCCTTCAAGATTTGAAATACCCCTTACTGCAATTTTTGAAGCAATATCAATATCATCAGTACCAAAAATTCTTGTCCACTCTTTATTACCAAAATCAACATCTATTTTGGTTAAAAATCCATCTGTTAATCCATTATTGACCTGACTATCAAAGTCTCCTGTCGAAGTACCAATAACATAAACATGATCTCTTTTATTTGAATTTGCATCAATATCAAGTAAATAATTATTATCTAGTCCAGAAATATTTAAATCAGTTTCCCATGAAATTCCACCATAAGCGTTATATTCCCGTACAAATCCATCAAAAATATTATCAGATTGATTTTGATTAACTCCCGCTAAATAAATACCACTGTCATTTGTGTTCGCCAATGAATAACCATAATCATTTAACTCGCTTCCCTGTAAATCTAACCATTCAAGCGAACCATCTCTTGATTCTGAGACTCTAGAAGTACTTGAAAGATAGTACTTCCCTACAAATGAATCAAAACCTCCATTATTTTTTTTATTTGTCCAAATTGAAGAAGTATCTATATCCTCAAAATTTCCATTTGTAGAACCGGAAATTACAATTGATCCATCTTCATGCCTTATTAAATCACTTACAAATTCATCATTAACAGTACCAAGTAATTTAATCCATTCAACCTTGGGATCATTACTCAAAAAAATATTAAATGGCGAATATGAATCTGCCAATTTAAGGAAATTTTATATTTTCTTAATATTACACCAAATCCCAATCACTCCAGTAATTTATACAACATAGTTTCAATAACTTTGTGCATTACCAAAGTTATAAAGAGTGTAGGTATCTCTCCCAGAATTAAATTTTAAAACCTTTTATTTCCCCACCATCACAATCTATTTTCCCCACCATTTCACCACCATAAACTTTTAAATCAATAAAAAAAGACCTCAATTGAAGTCTCCTGAAAGTAAAATTTATAAATTGAACTCCCCGGGCGGTCTAGCATTTAACAAAATATGTCTTTATATGACACGATTTGTCGTGACATATTTGTAAGAAATAAGAAATTGGACGAATATTTTGACGAATAAATTAGTTTTTTATTTTTTTAATTTTTTCTAGATTCCATTTATCAAATATTAATTTCATTTCTCTTTCGTAGTATCTTACTTTCTTCGCAAAAGGTAGTTGTTGAATAATTATCCCGAAGGGAAATTTAAAAAAAGAAGAAACATAAACAATATAAAACTCGACAAAAGAAGGTTTTGGTGGGAGAGGTAAATTTTTTATATATGCCCAATCAATGCAAGGTTTAAGTTGCTTATCACTAGCGATAATATTTTTTTTACATCTCCACCAAGAGAATAGATAAATGCAAATAAAAATAGGTAACGGAAGAAGTCGCAACATTAAATATCAAGGATTATTTTTCTTCTAATTGCTTCACATTCTACTTTGATAGTTTAGTTTTTATGGAAATTCTGCTTATTGGATTATCATTAGGTCACATCAAAATTTGAGATCATCACCTGATGGAAGGAAGTGTTTATGTTCTAACTAATCCAGCAATGCCGAACATGGTGAAGATTGGTAAGACGACAAGAGATGTAGAACTTAGACTTGCTGACTTGTATTCAACTGGTGTTCCTCTTCCTTTTGAATGTGAGTATGCAGCGAAAGTGAAAGATGTAGATAAAACAGAAAAAGCATTTCATACAGCATTTGAACCAAGCAGAGTTAATCCAAAAAGAGAATTTTTTAATATCAATCCAGAACAAGCAATTGCTGTTTTATCACTAATGGCAATTGAAGATGTTACTCCAAGCGTTCAAGAAAAAGCAAAAACAATTGATACAGAAGCATCTGCTTCTGCTGAAAAATTTAAAAAGAAAAGGAGACCAACATTAAACTATTTTGAAATGGGTTTAAAAGAAGGAGATATTTTAAAATTTGGAAGAAATGAAGAATTTTGCACAGTCTTAAGTGGGAGAGAAGTTACCTATAAAGGAGAATCTTGGTTTTTATCAAATTTAACTAATAAGTTATTAGATAGAACTGGTCCTATGAATGGATCGCCTTATTGGTATTTCAAAGGTAAAAATCTTCAAGATATTTATAACGAAACTTATTCAATAGATTAATTAATTCATTAATAATGAGGTGGTTCTGGATGGACTAGTAAAAACGTAAAATACGAATAAAAAGACGAATACTGGACGAATAAAATTGCACTATGATGTCATTATTCGTCTAGACATTTTTCATTGAAAAGGCAGTCATAGGCAAAAAAAGTCGCCGAGTAGGTGACTTTGCATGATTTTTCAAGACATATAAACTCCCCGGGCGGGATTCGAACCTGCGACCAATCGATTAACAGTCGATCGCTCTACCGCTGAGCTACCGAGGAATATAAAATGAATTTAGCTCTTTAAAGTACCTTATGACAAGTAAAAGGGTTAATTATATTGAAATTTTGATGGTTCTTGCCAACTGGATAAATAACCATTTTTCAACTCTGCTACTGCATCAGCATAAGGTAATTCTTCATAACGATGAGTAATCCACAAAGCTGATAAAGGTTTTTTACGGTCACTTGTAAGATTTTGAATAGTTTTTAAAACTTTTAATTGGCTGGTTTGATCAAGTAACGCTGTAGGCTCGTCTAAAAGAATAAAATTCCTATTACTAATCAGAGCGCAGGCAATAGTTAAGCGTTGTTTTTGTCCACCGCTCAAAGTATGAACTGGCCTTTTTTCAAAACCAGTCATTCCAACCTGATCAAGCACATATTCAATTTTTTTATTAATTTCATTTTGACTTATATTCTGATTAATATTAATCAGAAGTTCACTCCTACAATTTGGCATCAATATTTGATGATCAGGGTTTTGAAACACCATGCCAATATTTGCATTAGAGTCAATAACGCCATTTTGGGGTTTGATTATTCCATTAATTAATTTTAAAAGAGTACTTTTTCCACTTCCGTTTTTACCCACCACCATCCAAAATCCAGGTTTTTTTATTGAGAAATTACATTTAAAAATTAAATTTTCTTTTTCTCCAAGATATGAAAAAGAAACATCTTTGAATTTAATATGAGGTATTTCATTTTTAAGGGAATCTCGCATTAATTCTATCAATCAATGTTGAGAGAAAATCCTGGCCTTTTAGCTCCTCCTGCTACTGATGATTTTTCATATATCTGAACAGAAATGATTTCTTTAGCTCTTACAGCAATTAATTTATCTTGCACTTTATCGCACCTTAATTCGATCAAGTTTGAGGATTCTAAAGTTTCATTCATAGAACTTTTTATTTCATCATAAATTCGTTTAATATCATCAAATTCTTTCTTCTGAATTGAAAGTGGAAAAGGTGAATATCTCAGACTTAGTTCTAGCGAATACATAATCATAATAAAAACTTCCTTTTATATTACTAAATATTTTTTCTCAGGAAGTTATTTAAATTAAATTCTTTTGAGAAAATTATATAAAAGATCTTTAAATACAATTATTATGAATATTAGGAGAATTTAATTTGCATTTTAAAAAATAATTGCATGGAAATAGCAAATGATATAACTTCACTAGTTGGAAATACCCCATTAGTTAAATTAAATCGAATCAAAAAGTATTTTGATTGTTATCCAGAAATAATAGCCAAACTAGAAAGTTTCAATCCATCAGCGTCCGTAAAGGATCGGATCGCTTACTCAATGTTATGTAAAGCTGAAGAAGAGGGATTAATAACTCCAGATAAAACAACTTTAATTGAAGCAACTAGTGGGAATACTGGCATCGCATTAGCAATGGTTGCTGCAGCAAAGGGCTATAAATTGATATTAACTATGCCTGATACTATGAGTATCGAGAGAAGGGCAATGTTGAGAGCATATGGAGCTGAATTACAGCTAACACCAGGAAAAGAAGGAATGAAAGGAGCTTTAGATTTAGCTAATGAGTTGTCTTCAACCATTACAAATAGCTATCAATTTAATCAGTTTGAAAACTTTGCTAATCCAGATATTCATGAAAGAACGACGGCTCAAGAAATATGGTCCCAATCTAATAACAATTTAGATGGACTAGTTACAGGAGTAGGCACAGGAGGAACAATTACTGGTTGTGCACGTTTTTTGAAAAAAGTTAATCCAAATTGCAAAATTTATGCCGTAGAGCCCAAAAAAAGTGCTGTGATTTCTGGAGAAAAAGCAGGATCTCATTCGATTCAAGGAATTGGCGCGGGTTTCGTACCAAAAGTTCTTAATACTAAATTAATTGATGAAATTATAAAAATAGATGACGATGAAGCATTTTATTATGGGCGTTTATTAGCTAGATTAGAAGGCCTTTTATCTGGCATCAGCAGCGGTGCAGCTTTAGCAGCAACTATAAAAATCGGCAAAAGAAAAGAACTAATGAATAAAAGATTGATAGTTATTCTTCCAAGTTTTGGAGAAAGATATTTATCAACAGCAATGTTTGAATCTAATACTTCAATTCAAGCCAGAAAAGATGGTTATCTCTAATGCATAATTTATAAAAATGGAAAAAAATTTATATGAAGAATTAGGTCTCAAACAAAATGCAACCAGAAGTGAAATTAAATCTTCATATCGCTCTTTAGTTAAGCAACATCATCCTGATGCAGGCGGCAAGAAAGAACGATTTCTTGCAATACAAAATGCCTGGGAAACTCTAAATGACCCTATCAAAAAGAAACAATACGATAGCAGTTTTTCCTTTTCCAGCTCATCATTAGATTCATTAAATGAAAATTGGGAAGAGAAATTTAATTCAAGAAAACATAATTCTTCAATTAAGGACAAAGAAGTTGAAACATGGATTAAAGAAATTTACAGTCCGATAAATAGATTAATTAGTCAAATCATTAAACCTTTGAATAACGAAATAAAAGAACTATCTGCGGATCCATATGATGACAAACTAATGGAAAATTTTTGCAGTTATATTATTCTTTCACAAAAGAAAATAGAAAAAGTTGAAAAAATTTATAACAAAAAAATAGTTCCAAAGTCTATTTCAGCTTTAGGCCTCGATCTTTATCATTGTTTTTCACAAGTTAAAGATGCTCTATCAGAATTTGACAGATATACACAAGGATACGTAGATAATTACTTATTTGATGGCAAAGAAATGATCAAAGAAGCAAAAAGAATACAATCAAAGATGTCTATAGAGAAAAAAAATAAAAACTTTTAGATATAAAAATTTTATTGAGTATATTCTTTAAGTTGATCTAATTTCAACCAAACATCTGGAACAGGTCTGCGCCATCGAACCTGAGCATATTCGTCTTTGACTGAAAGAATCTCTCCAGGACCTTCAAAGACATAATTAGGTAGATCATCATCACTGGCTAGCGCTTCGATACTTTTTATATAATTTTCTCTATCGACAAAAACTAAGCTTCCTTTCTTGAGAGGTTTCTTTGGAATAGAATCTGTCATAATAAATTCAAGAAAGTTATTTGAAGTTCATTATACAAAAACTTGTTTGAAAACTATTGAAAAAAATTTATACCGGAATAATAATTACAAACGTCTAAAAAATTTAATAGCCTTAAATGATAAACATTTATAAGATATGCGTCTTTTACTACTTGGCTGCACTGGATTTGTTGGTAAGGAATTAGTACCAACACTACTCAATGAAAATCACGAAATATACATTGTAAGTAGAAAACCAATTAGTAAATTAAAGCTTGATTTAGATTTCAATAAGTTTAAATTTTTTCAAATAGATTTATCTAGAGAAAAAAACTGGAATAACGAAAATCTTCAAAATATTTTAAGAGAGATAGATGGAATTATTAACTTGATGGGAGAACCCATAGCAGAAAAAAAATGGACTTCTGAACAAAAAAAGGAGATTGAAAATAGTCGTATTAACACCACGAAATTTATGATGAATACCCTTAAAAATTTAAAAATAAACCCAAAAGTCATTATAAATGGATCAGCTATAGGTTATTACGGTACAAGTTTGTCTAGTGAATTCACTGAAAATAGTGCTGGAGGAAAAGACTTTTTATCTAATCTTTGCAAAAAATGGGAAGCGGTCGCCGCTGAAAAACCATTTTTCTCAAGGTTAGTTATTTTTAGAATTGGAATTGTTATAGAGAAAGACGGAGGCGCATTAGGAAAAATGCTCCCTATATTTAAAGTTGGATTAGGTGGACCTATTGGAGATGGTAAGCAATGGATGAGTTGGATTCATAGAACTGATTTATGTGCATTAATTATTCAAGCATTAGTTGACAAAAAGTATTCGGGAGTATTTAATGCTGTTGCACCAAATCCAGTATTAATGAGAGAATTTTCTCAGACTTTAGGCAAATGTCTGAATAGACCTAATTTACTTCCAGTGCCTGGAGCGGTTTTAAAAATATTGTTAGGAGATGGAGCGAAAGTTGTTTTAGAAGGACAAAAAGTAATTAGCAGTAAAATCAAAAATTATAATTTTAAATATCCTCTTCTTGAGAAAGCAATTTACGCCTCCACCACGAATTGATACCGTTTACTAAAGCACCAATAATAAGAATTGTTATCAATGGAACTACAAGAGGATTCCAAACTATCTGAATAAAATTAATAAAAATAAATATCCCATTAAATTGCATGATGATTGCAAAAATAAAAAATATTGCAAAAAAAATGACTGTAAATAAATTTATTAATAACAAATTATCAATAATTTGTTTTAACTTATTTTGATTATTCTCCTTAGTCATTTTTTATAACAATATTCATATCATCAACCATTTTAAGACAAGCTTTGTTTTCACCCAGTCTTTTTTTAGCATTTTCATTACATGAGATCATAAACTTCTTATTTAGCTTTATAAGGTATATTATTTTTATAAGCAATTTAATTGTCTGATTGATTTGATCATTTTTGTCTTTAAAATTACTGGCACAAAAAACATATTTTCCAAGTAAACGTCTTTGCGCTTCTGCAAAAGTTTTTGTAAATTGTGGACCTTTACCTTCAATCTGAATAACCGGTTTTCCTAATCCAATCGCTTGCTCTGCTGCTGTTCCTGCCATGCTAATACAGCATCTACTTTTCAATAATATTTTGTCAAAATTATTCCAATATATATTCACTTCTAAAAATTTATATTGGAATTTCAAGAGATTATTATCTTTTATATTTTCTATTTTTAACCATCCTCTTTTTTGAAATATCCCCTTTATTTTTGATGAAGATAGAGCATTAACTATTGCAAAATTAAACTGAATTTTTTGAAAATATCTTAAATCTGACAATGCCTCTAATACCTCTAAAATCAAAACAAAATTATCTAAAATCTCAGGGAATCTACTTCCTGGAAATAATCCAATACTAAATTCATCTTTATTAAATTTTTTTCTAGGAAAAAACTTATCCATAAATGGGTTGCCTAAAAAAGACACTTTCTTTTTTAACTGCAAAGTTAAATCATTAGCTGTAAGGGAATCTCTCGTATATATTTTTTTTGCTTTTTGTGATAGCAAGAAAAATTTAGAGGGCCATGGTAATTTCAACTTCCCTTCATAATGACTGGAATAAGCAACTAGATATGTAAAAAAATCTTTCTTACAAACCCATGCAAAAAAAACTGGCACAATATCTCCAACTACAAAAAAATAATCATATTTTTTTCTTATTTTTAAAGTTAAATATAATCTTTTTAGAAGATAAATTATTTCTCCTTCTAATATCTCAGTAAGTCTTCCCTTAAAAGAATTATAACCAATTCCTCCAGTTCTAAATTCCTTAGTTTTACCGATAATCTTAATTTTTTCTTTTTCGTAATGGTTTCCCATACCAACAATTGGCAAAGCATGAACAGAATAACCACTTTTTACGAATTGTTTAGCTATTAAACTGCCAGATAGATCTTCTCCATGCCCATTACTTAAAATTAAAATCTTAAACAATTTAAAATTCCAACCATTTTTTTACTTTGGTTAACTCAGGCCAATCTGGATATCTACTTAAACCGTCTTCAACAGATTCTTTCAACTCACTTTTCACATCTGGCATCATCATAGACATTTTTTTTATTAACTCAATATGATCCCTAACACCTTTATTATTGGTAGCCAAAAGAGCTAAAGACAAATTCATTCTTGCTTGTGGATCTTGCTGATTTAATCGAACAGCTTGTCTGGCAGCTGACAAAGCTTCTTGATTATTTTTCAAAAGTAATTGAAGCCATGATAAACAAGTCCAAGCAGCAAAATGATTTGGAATTTGCTGTATAATTTTTTGAAAATCTTGAACGATTGGAATTAAATCTTGCCCTGCTTTATACCTTGATAAAGCTGCATTAAAATCCTCTTCGATGGGATTAATTTCGTTATTCATTATTTATTAAACTGCAAAAGAGCTTCCACACCCGCAAGTTTGAGAGGCATTGGGATTTACAAAATTAAAGCCACCTCCAATTAATTCTTTACTAAAATCTAACTGCATTCCATAAATATATAAAAGACTTTTAGGATCACAAACAACTTGAAAGCTTTGATCAGCTTTTAATGAATAATCATAAACTTTATCATCGGGATTTATTTCATCAGTTCCTATAAAATCCATCGTATAACTCATCCCACTACAACCGCCAGATCTTACTCCTACCCTTAGTGCTTTTTTATCACTTTGGCCCTTCAATAAATTTGAAATTTGTTCTATAGCATCATTCGTAATTAAGATACCTTTGCCATCATCAGAATTTTTAATTTCCTGTTTAACTTCTACATTTGCCATAAACAAGCGATTTCTACTATTTATAATATAAAAACTTAATCGATAGGATGCATAGAACAAACGTTATCCAAACTTGATTTGTTATAATTCTAAGAAAAAGTGAAAATTGCAATAGTTGGTTCTGGATTAGCTGGTCTTACAGCAGCTGTCAATTTAGTTGATGAAGGCCACGAGGTAGAAATTTACGAGAGCAGGTCATTTTGGGGAGGTAAAGTAGGAAGTTGGGAAGATAAGGATGGTAACCACATAGAAATGGGTTTACATGTATTTTTTTACAATTATGCAAATCTTTTTAAATTAATGAAAAAAGTGGGAGCTCTAGACAATTTACTCCCGAAAGATCATACTCATCTATTTATCAATAATGGTGGAAATTTAAAATCGTTAGACTTCAGATTCCCTTTAGGTGCTCCATTTAACGGACTTAAAGCTTTTTTTACCACCGAACAACTTACTTGGGTAGATAAGTTAAGAAATGCCTTAGCTTTAGGGACAAGTCCAATCGTTAGAGGATTGATAGACTATGAAGGCGCAATGAAAATAATTAGAGATCTAGATAGAATTAGTTTTAAAGAATGGTTTTTAAACCATGGTGGAAGTGAAAAAAGTTTAGAAAGAATGTGGGATCCTATCGCATATGCATTAGGTTTTATTAATTGCAAAGATATTTCAGCAAGATGCATGCTAACTATATTTATGATGTTTACTTCAAAAACAGAAGCCTCAAAACTTAATCTTTTAAAAGGTTCCCCACATAAGTGGTTAACGCAACCTATCGTCGACTACATCACAAACAAAGGAGCAAAAATATATCTTAACCATAAGGTAGAAGAAATCATTTATGAAAAAGAATCTTCCTCTTATTCAGTAAATCAATTAAAAATATCTTATCCTGAAGGAATTAAGGCAGTGTTTGCAGATAAATTTCTAGCTGCTTGTGATGTGCCTGGAATAAAAAAAATAATTCCAAAAGAATGGTATCAATTTAAAGAATTTGAAGGTTTAAAAAAACTTAGAGCTGTAGCTGTTGCCACAATCCAATTAAGATATGACGGTTGGGTTACTGAATTACAAAAAGATAATACTGGAAACGAACCAATTGGACTAGATAACCTTCTTTATTCTGCTGATGCCTCTTTCAGTTGTTTTGCTGATTTAGCACTAGCAAGTCCAGCAGACTATAGAAAAAAAGATATGGGATCGCTTCTCCAATGTGTTTTAACTCCTGGCGATAGATGGATGGGAAGATCCACAGAAAGAATTACAAAAGAAATTGATAAAGAGGTTCGCCGTCTATTTCCATCCTCAAAAAACCTAAAATTGCTTTGGAGTAACGTGGTACAAATTCCACAATCACTCTATAGAGAAGCTCCCGGTATGGAACCTTTCAGACCCGATCAAAAAACATCAATATCTAATTTCTTCATGGCTGGTAGTTATACAAAACAAGATTATATAGACTCTATGGAGGGGGCTACAATGAGTGGTCATTTAGCTGCTGCGGCAATTTTAGATAAGAAAGCCGTATTAGCAAAAAATCTTGCAGTAAGTTAATTAATGGGTACTTGGCTAAAACATGACGTAATAACAGTTGTTAATGCGCCTCTTGAAAATGTATGGGACACATGGAGCGATTTAGACTCCATGTCACTTTGGATGAGCTGGATTGAATCTGTAAAAACAGTTGACGAAGAAACTAATACATTACCAGATTTAACAGAATGGACTTTAGCTGCAAATGGCTTCAGGTTTAAATGGAAAGCTCAAATTATAGAAAGGGTTGAAAAAAGCAAACTTAAATGGAAATCAATAGGAGGTTTACCAACTGAGGGATCAGTAGTTTTCGAAAGTAAAACTGATCAAATCACAACGGTAAATTTAGCAATAACTTATGAACTACCAAAAATGATTGCTCGGTTTATGGAAGAAAATATTTTAGGGAAAATGGTTA
>QCCU01000019.1 GCA_003278855.1 Prochlorococcus sp. AG-347-M23
GCAAAAATCTCTCCTTCTGGATGAATGGACATTGCTAATAGACCAGCAGAGTGTGTATTTTCTTTTTTCCAAATAATTTTCCCAGTATCTCCTTCAAAGGCAAAAATACCTCCTGCTACATCCCCAACAATGAATAACTTTCCTTTAGTAGCCCAACCACAAACTATGGCATAATCATTAACTTCAGCTGTCCATCCCTCGTGGAACATGCCTCTTGGGCTAAATGATTCTATATCAGGCATTTTTCAAAACCTTCTTTCATCTCTTTCTCGTCCAAATTTCTACCTATAAAAACAAGTTGGTTTCTACGAGGTTCGTTACCCCATTCCTTATCAGGTTGCGCTGTAAATAACATATGTACCCCTTGGAAAACTATTCTCTGTGGGTTGCCTGAGTAGCTAATGAAACCTTTAGTTCTAAATATATCCACCCCTTTTTCAGAAAGAAGTCTGCCCAACCAAGTATTAAGTTTTTCTGGATCAACATCTCCAAATCGTTCAATTGCAATGGACGTTACTTCATCATCGTGCTCGTGCTCGGCTTGCCAGAATCTTTCAATATTAAATGGGATCTCTTTTGAATTATTGTCTTCACTTTTAATGATTTTCATATTGAATTCTTCAGCAGTGTGCTGTGTATATAAACCTATCTTTGATCCCTTTTCGATATTTAATATAAATGATTTATTTCCTTTATCCTCCAATTTAAGGTTTATATGTTTTCCAAATGGAATGATATTACCAGGTTCTAAGCTTTTAGCTTTTTCTGCATAAAGTCTTACGCAGGATTCAGCACCATCTTTAAGTTCTTCTTCACTCTCACTTTGATTAGCGAAAGCTACTAATGACATTTCTGGATCGGGACCTTCTTCTAGCATTAATTCATATTTACCTGCAGCAAGGTCGTAAACACCTGTCCATTCAAAAGGATATTCTGGTTCAAGAAATGTTGGTCTGCGTTTAAGGATTTGATCGAGATCAAATGCACTTAGATTTAGGACTGTTTCGATTGGTACTTGGGCATTCTCGGCTCTAATGATTCTAGTCATTCGGTTCATATCTCTCAATCTCGATTCAAGAGTATCTAGTGCATCATCAGAGACTAAATCAGTTTTATTAAGGACAAGAACATCTGCAAACGCAACTTGTTCTGAACTTTCATCACTTCTTCCTAGCTGCTGATCAATATGAGCAGCATCAACTAAAGTTACAATTCCATCAAGAGTAAATTCAGAACTAATTTCTTCATCCATGAAAAATGTCTGCGCGACTGGCCCAGGATCTGCTAATCCGGTCGTTTCTACTAAAACATAGTCAAACTTATCTCTTCTTTTCATAAGGTTTCCAAGGACTCTTATCAAATCACCGCGAACAGTACAACAAATGCACCCGTTTGACATCTCAAACACTTCTTCATCGGCATTAATTACGAGCCCTTGATCTATCCCTACTTCACCGTATTCATTCTCAATTACGGCTATTCTTTTCCCGTGCTCTTCACTTAGTATTCTATTAAGTAAAGTAGTTTTCCCTGAACCTAGAAATCCAGTGAGAATAGTAACTGGAACTTTATCTTTGATGCTCATTTACTGATTTTTACCAAATAAACAATAGTTTAATAATAGTAATAATAAGAAATGAAAACCGTTTTTATTAGAAAAATTTAATCTGAAAGTTTATACCATTCAGACTCAAGATTGGAGCCAGATTCTTTATCACAGCTTCCACCTAATGAATCAACAATTGTACAAGTGTTGTGAACGGCTACTGAAACCGTATTACCATCCATCATCAATCCATCAACGAATATTTGATTAGAAGCTAAAGGAACTGAACTTTGTCTACTTAAGTTCCTTAATAACTTAGATGCTGGAATTTGTTCAGGAAATATCGCCTGAACTTTCTCTTCATCTAACATTTTTAAAGTAGAACTAATGTTGTCTGGCCTTAAGCTTGAGGAGTCTCCAAGAAAGTCAAGTAAACTAATGGTTTCAAAACCAAATGCATCCCCGTAGTATTCCATTGCTTTGTGTTTAGAGACAATTACTCTGTTTTCCTCAGGAATAGAGCTTACTTGTTCGACGATCCAACTATCTAAGCCTTCTAAGAGAGAATCAGCTTTTTCGAATCTTTCATTAATTAGTTTTCTGTCACCTCTATTAAAAACTGAAATATCTTTCTTTAAACTTTTGCTTATAAGATCTCCCATTTTTATGATGTTATGTGGATCATGCCATACATGTGGATCTAGACCTCCATGGTCATGATGGTGATGCCCCTCTCCTTCGTCTGGAACTTGTGCTATTGGTTCTACATCACTATTTGAAACGTCTTTAAAAAAGTGTTGAGTTGCTTCAAACTCAAAAGGCATGTGTTCAGTAAAAAATATATATTCACCATCTTCTTTGATATCCACGTTAAAAACAGTACTTTCTTTTCTTTGATCAAAGTTAAGAACAAAAGCTTTATTACTTGCTATCAAAGTTCCATCATTTTTTCTGCTTATTGAGTCTTTAGATCCTAATAATTCTTTGGCTAAATCTTCAGACCCTTCTATGTCATTAGATTTGAGAATCACCATCTTCATTGCAGGATCTGCATATTCGCCATCGACTTTTTCAAATGACCATTTGTATGAACCCTTAGAAAGCTGGAATTTACCTGCCCATTCGAAAGCACCCTCAGCATGATCATCATGACCTCCATGATCAGAATGATCATCTACCTTAGCTGAATGTTCAGCATGATCGTCATGTCCGCCATGGTCTGAGTGGTCATCGTGACCTTCATGATCAGAATGATCATCTACGTCTATTGCACTAACACCTACGACAATAGTATTCTTTTTACTTTCCCAATTTCTCATACTTGGAGTCATTTCTTTACCAAGAGTGAATACTTTGTCTGCGCTATTTAGTAATTGAGCTTGTCTTGGATTGATCTTTAAGTCATGAACATCCTGTTTTCTATCTACTAAGCATGTAACTTCGTCAGATGGTAACGCAATAGATTTAACTAAATCACAAACTAGTGGTTCTACTGCTACGTACGACTTCCCTTTAGCCATTACATCCTGCCCAAAACCAGAAAATATAATCGTTCCAGCGATTACGGAATTTTTAATAATTGACTTACTTGAACATGTTTTATTTGATAAAAGTCTTTTAAAAATTGACATAAAAAAATTATTAAATACTTAAAAATGATAATCATTTTCATTACACCTGACAAGAAAAGGTATCAAATGTTATGAAAATAATACGCAGCTTGTATTATTGGTAAGCTTGTAAAGTGACTTTTTTCATGAAGATTAATTAATGGCTACTTTAGTCGCTGAAAATTTAACATTTGCATACACAGAAAAAAGTAAGCCAGCTTTAAATAAGGTATCGGTTGAGATTAAACCTGGAACTCTAACAGCGCTAGTAGGTCCAAATGGTGCCGGAAAATCAACTCTTTTGAGGATATTGCAAGGACAAAATACTCCAGATAAAGGCGAAATAAAAATTGATGGTGAAAATTTATATAGATCTAGAGCTCTAGTGGCACTTATGCCTCAAAGAAGTTCTATGAATTGGAAGTTTCCCATTACAGTTGAAAAATTGGTATCTCTTGGTCAAATAAAGTATTCAAAATCAAGAAGTAATAACCCCTTTCAAATCAAGGCTCTTCTAGAATATCCTAATTCTTGGATTAATAAATGTTGTGAATTAGAAGCGACAATGCAAAGAGTAGGAATTGCTAATTTGGCTAATAGAAGACTTGATTCTCTTTCGGGAGGACAGCAACAAAGAGCTTTATTAGCAAAAACTCTTATGTCCCCTGCAAAAATATTTCTTCTTGATGAACCTTGTGCGGCATTGGATCCCCCCGCAAAAGAGGACTTCCTGAAAATTGTTCGTCAACTCGCAGATGCGGGACTTTCTTTGCTAGTAAGTAGCCATGATTGGGGCGAGTCTCTAAATAACTACGATCAAGTAATCGTTCTTGATAAAAGTGTTTTAGCAGTTGGTAGTCCTGATCAAATAAAAGATAAATTAGATGCGATAAACATAAGCTCTATAAAGGAAAATAATTTCTGTGATTAGAAAATGTTCCTTATTAATTTTGAGCTTGATAACAGTTTTGGCAAAGGCCGAAATATTCGAGTGTATGAAACAAAAGTTGAAACTTTCTTGGATTTTTTTTAGGGGCATGAATATCTTTAACAGGACAACCTTCCATTTTCGACGTCTCTCCGCATTGAACGCAGGTCAAATGATGAATGTCTCTATCTACGGGAGTATAAAGAACCTCTCCTGTTGGGAGATGTCTAGAACGAATTAAACCATGCTTTATAAGAACTTGAAGATTCCTGTAAACAGTTGTCAGTCCCATAGCTTTTCCGCTTTCAATCAATTGTCTATGCAACTCTTGACCGCTCAGTTCATCCTCGCATTTATTAAGTTCTTCAAGAAGTTGTTCTTGTCTTTTGGTAATGTCAGATTTAGTTACCATTGTTTCCAAAATCTTTTTTTGCCTCGTATTTTTGATCATACCGAATCTTTCGAATAATGTCTTTTATTAATAACAACTGGTGGTTGGTTCCATTAATAATAACTATATTTTCTGGGATCTTATGCCCAGCGATGGGAACTGTATTAATCACCCATAAGAGATTATTACAAGTTAATTTAATCTCTCATTGCGTGTTGCCTGGACTTGCTCTCGCATTAGCGCTTGGAATTCACCCTTCAATTGGTGGTGTTATAAGTGGTCTTTTAGGCTCGGTAATTGCGGAAAGTTTAACCAATAGAAAAAGCGAAAATTATGAAGCAGTTATGAATACTATTCTCGCTGGAATGCTTGGATTTGGGGTCCTTATAATCCCTCTACTGGGAATAAGGATTGATTTGGAGGCAGTATTATTTGGCGATTTATTGACAGCAAATTTTGGGGATTTACTTAGAACAATAATTGCTTTTTTAGTATTTATACTTTTAATGACTTTTGGATATGAAAAGGTTGTTTATGTGGGATTGGATCCAGAAGGTGCATCCGCTAGTGGTATAAATGTTTCTTTATTAAATCTTGCTTTGAGTTTTACGACGGCATTAGTAATTGTTAGTTCAATGTCAGCAGTGGGAGTAATTCTTGTAATTGCTCTTCTTTCTACGCCAACTTTGTTAGGGCTAAATAAGGCTCATAGTTTAAGAATTGCAATGATGAGGTCTTCATTTTTTGGATTATGTATCTCACTTCTTGGATTTATTCTCTCTATAGTCTTTAATCTTTCGCCTGGACCTGCAATTAGCGTTATTTGTGTTGCGTCCCTTTTAATTCCTAAGCTTCGCAAATAATTAAATCTTAAATGTCCAATCAGAATTTAATGCTTGAGCTTCTGGATTGTTTTTTAAAGCTACTTCCATAGCTTCTTTTTTATTATTAGCTATAACAACTTCATCAAATTCCTTTCCATTTTTTTTGAGACTTACTTTGAAACGCATAAAAATTATTTAATTAATCAAAAGTTAACCACTAAGCAACTAGATTTAAATACTTTTAAAAGTTAATTGATGAAATAGAAACTTTAGTTATTCTGAAGTTTTTCTACTACAGATTCTTTCTCAATCTTAGCTACATCCTGTAATCCATTAGCATCAAACCAAGGAGCGTTTTCCCAATTAAATCCTTCCCCAAAAGTATTATCGGGAGCAGCTACGTACCAGTGACATGACGAATCGGGAACATCTACAGCACATTTTGACCAGTCAGCTTCCCATTGTGGAACTTGTACCCACATTACAGATGCTAATAAAAAAGAAAAAATAAAATTCATATTCATCGGTTAGCAAAATACTGAAAGATTTTTTTCACATTCTTTCTTTCTTTTCTTCCAGTAATTCTCAAGTATTTGATAATTATGTTTATTTTTGAATTGACTTAAATAAATATTATTCTGATTAAGAACTGAAGTATTTTTGATTTTCATGACTCAAGCTGTCTATGTAGAACATATTTAAGACACTTTATAGATTTTTTGAAGTGAATTTATACTTAATTTTGTCTTACTTTTGTGTAGGTAAGTATTTTTCGGGATTATTTTCAATATAAGTAAGCGAATATTTGACAATACCGACTATTACTGAAAAAAGAGCAATTGCCGAAATAAGAAAAATGATTTTTTTGTAAATGCTATTCATTAATTTTTTATGTTTTTGATTATTTTTTTCATCAACGTCCAATTTTTCTGAAAGAATTAAATAATTAGTAATTTATACTGTAGCCTTTTAAATTACCTACGGAGTAAATTAAATAAATCAGAAACTCCTCACACACTTTTTTCTGATAACTTTAAAAGTACTCGACCTCAATGTTTGAGTACTTTTTGTATTTCTTGCGATGTGACAGTTAAAATAGAGGTCTATTAAGCATTACATATTTTGAAATTAAGTGTGATATTTAGTTTGTGTGTAGGAGGAATTGATTTATTTCAGTGGAAACAAGGAAACACTTGATATAAATCAATTTTAAAAAGATCTCTCTCTGAGGGGTCTTTTTTTTTGGGATTTTTAGCAATACATATTAAATTCTGAATATAAAAACATATATGCTTTCTTCCAAAATAATTAGATATGTCATTACAAATTAGTAATTTAATTCGTTAGATTATGGTTCATTAAATACTTCTGTTAATGAAAATACTTTTTTTAGCAATTTTAATTTGTTCAAGCTTTTTATTCCCTTCTTCATCATTTGCCTCACATGTAGAGCTAAAACCTTGTGTAGAGATCGCTCATTGTGTACGAGAAGAATGGGAGGTTAACAATATTGAGAAACCTTTTGAAGAGATTAAAACATTTATCGAAAACACTCCAAGAACTGAGATTGTAGAAATAGATGGCGATTATCTTCATGCTGAGGCAACCAGTAAATGGATGAAGTATGTAGACGACTTAGAAGTATCCTTTCTCCCTGAGTCAAACATCTTATCAATAAGATCAGAATCAAGAGTTGGAGAAAGTGATTTGGGAGTGAATCAAAAAAGAGTTGATTTACTAAAATCCAAAATGTTTTAAGATAAGAAGTTAAAAAATAATTTGTTTTTATTGTTTTTTGTATAACTTTTCTTTTTTTAAAAAAAATTAGCAGATAAAAAAGTAATAATTATCATCATGCCATTGATAATGGCAAATTTATTAGATTTTCTCCAAAAAGATGGTCATAAACTTTATATATTTATTATTATTTAGTTTTGTTTTTTTCTGGTTTTATATAAACATTAAAAAAAATGGACTCAAATGGATAATCAAAGCTCTTTTTCAAATTGGAATATTAGTATTATTCATTGGAGGGTTTTTCAAGATATTTTTCACTTTACCCCATAATTTATTTATACAAATATTTTTTCTTATTATTTATGCATGGTGCACTGTTGGAATAAATGTAAATTTTATGATCCCTTTGATTAGTTTGATTGACCAAAAAATAGTAAAAAAATAAAACTAAAATATGCCTTAATTCTCAGTACAAAAATAAATCTATTTCTTTAATCTGCAGTATTAAAATTTATAGGATTTATTTTTTTCCTTTTGAAAGTCTTTTCCTTGTATACCTAGTCTTTAATGCCAAGTCTGTCATTATATATATTCCAACTAAAAGAATGATTATTCCAATAAAGTATTTCATTATTTTTTATGTAATTGCTATGTTTGAGATTTATTCATAATGCCAACTAATTTTAATATCTATTTCTTGAGATAAATTTCTTGTAACTGGACATTCTTTGGAAGCTTTTTTCAAAAATTCAATAGTTTCATTAGAAGTGCTCTCTGGTATGAAAATATCTATTATTAGTTCTTTTATTTTCCTCTCGCTATTTTGTGTCATTACTTTTTCAATATTTAAATATATACCTTTCAAATCAAATCCTTTCGATTTGGCTTTGATTGCCATGATGGTTAGAAGGCAAGTACCTAGAGATGTTGCTAATAAATCAGTTGGGGAAAAACTTTCACCTTTACCGCAGTGATCTAAAGGTGCATCAGTTCTAATAAGACTTCCAGATTGTAGATGAATAGCCTCACAGTTTAAATTTCCTAAATAAGAACATTTAACTTTAGTCATTTTAAAAAAATTAAATTAGGAAAATATTATTAATAAAAAATTATGGAACATAACAAGATTATTGACGAGAAATTTTTATTTGCATATTAGTGGAGTATTAAGGAAATTCATCATTCAAGTTTTGAAATCAGTTTTTATATCCATATTCCTCTAAGCAATACTCAATTAATTCAATTGATTTATTAAGAGTTCTTTTATTTTTATTTTCTAGATCGAAACATTCATCTAAAACACGCATAGATTCATTTAAGAATGATTCTTCTTTATTTTTTATATCTTTAACTTGATTTATATAAATTAATTTTTTAATGCCAATTAGGGAAAATATGATTATTGATATTGTAAAAATTGCTATTTTGAATTTATTCATAAAATTAGTTATTACAAATATTTTAATTTACTTATATCTGAAAACTTTACATAGCTTATAGAACTAAGTAATTACATATGTAGCTGCTGTTATTGCTATGGCAGTAATTGAAATGAAGATGTATGGAACAACCTTTAAAGGTATATATAGATTATTTTTAGACATAACTAGAACCTTTACACAAATAATTACATTCTCTTTAAACTTTATAAGTCTTCAAATATACAAATTAATTTTCTTTGTATAAATTCAATCCTTTTAAAGATTAACAAATTTATATTCATTGAATTTTCATTAAATAAAGTATCTCTAAATCTTGTCTTGAGTCCGATATTTTTCTTTTTAAAAAGATTAATTCTTCTTGGCTCATTTTTGATTCTTTTATCATCAATTCTGCTTGTTCAATAGCATGTTCTATATTTCTAATTTTAATTTCTCTTATTGAGGGATCATCTTTACATGCTTTTTTGGTATTTGCATCTAACATATGTACGAAAAAATCACCTTGAATATAATCTAATTTAAAACTTCATTATGCTAAAACCGCAAATTTAATTAAAATAAATTATTATCAATTTAAGAACTTTAACCTTAGCTAACCCTCTCTTCAATTTATCGAGTGGGTTTTTTTTATGGTGTAATATACTCCTAGCATTTACTATTAATTTGGAAGATTCAAAACTTAATCCTGAGGAAAATAATTCAATCGAATCGTCCCCCAATTTGAATGAAGACAATAAAGATCTTAATGAGGGGAATAATAAAGAAGAAAATGTTAAGGCATTTACAGAATTTCTAGAGAAAGCAAGTAATCAAGATTCTTCAGAAGAAAGAGTAAAACTTGATTCTGAGCAACAAAAACTAAAAATTGACAAGTTACTTTTTAAGAGATTTCTTAATAATGGATTTGATGGCATTTCAACTAATCCAAACTATAAAATGTTGGCATTATTAATAGTCCTTCTAATTAATCTGTCTCTATTTTTTGTAATTGGCAATATGGGTAAAGCATTTTTAAGAAATGCAGGAATTATGGGTTAAAAATTATTTATTTTTTTTTGGATATTCGTCTTTACAATTTTGATTCTTCAAATGAAACTGTGATATTTTCTTGTCAAATTAATATTTAAAAAAATTTGGATAATAAAGAGCCAGAAAATCCAGTAGTTTATCTTTCTAATTTAGTCAAGAAATTAGATGTAAAAAACAGAAATGGTTTAGTAGCTTTAGCAATAGTAAACCTTTTAGTGATTCTTTTATTTAAATTTTATTTGAAAGGATCTGGATTATTATCTTGAATTAACTGCTGGTATTATTATTCAGCATTCTCAAATTGTTTTGCTAATCTAAATGCCTTCTTAATTATTAGAAAGCCACCATATGCTCCTGCCAGTAAAGGTAATACTATTAAAGGGTTAGGGGAATAATCTGAATAATTTTTCACACCCTCAACATATTCATAACTTGAACATTTAAGAAAGATAAAGCTAAAAAATGTGATACTCCAACCAATGATTGATAAAAAGCCACCTTTTTTATCACCTTCGTAGAATCTGTCTAGACCTAAGCCCCAACCTCCTATTAGGAATATTCCTCTAACAACAGAATTTTTTTCTTGATTTCTAAGCATAATAAAAAAATGTTCATTATGAACATAACCTAATTGTATTTAAGATGTGAAATGTTTTTATTAATTAATCTTTAAATTAAATTTTTAATTGTTTTTTCTATAAATTTTAAAATTATTATTCAGTGTTTTTATTAATCATTAGAGATTGTATTTGAATTCAACAAGGAAATTGAAGGCCTTATATAAATAAAAATAGACCCATACATATCCTGCATAATTCTCATTTCATCGTCTAAATATAAAATTGAAACCTGGCAATTTGGCGATTCTTTATTCCAAGGTAACATATTCCATACCTCTTTAACTGGATACCATCTATCCATAAGTAATTCACTAAATAATGGAATCTTATTAAGACCATCAACTTTGGAAACTTTTGTCTTTTGTAAGTTCATATCAAGTAAATTATTTCTTAAAACTAAATCACTTGCTAGGGTTATTACTCTTCCACCAAAAGTAGGCAGTAGTTTGAACCAACCTAAGATAGGAATAGTTGTAAGCCCAAATATTGTAGTGTCAAAAGTAGATATAAATTCTTTTTTTTCAAAATCAATCTTTTGAGCAATTCTCCCAATAGTTGATATGCCAAAGGATCCTACTTGCAATTGATGTAATTTAAAAAAAAGATTACTTTTAAATTCATCATTTAATGCCTTTTCAATAGCAAGGAAGAAAGGAGAACTTCGAAATAATTCAACATTAGAAAAAATCAATTCCCACTCTCCAGACAATAATTTTTCTGATATTTCAAAACTAAAGTCTTTAACAGCATCAATCAATTGATCCATTTCATTAGCTTTTTCTTCATACATAGGAGAAATCAATTTATTTAATCTCTGCCCTCTATCTGTAACAGCAGCTATTTTATATATATTTGACTTTATCTCTCCAATTTCTTTCATAACTCCAATACAAGAAATACTAATTAATCTTAGAAATTTAATTTGATTTTGATGGCAATTTTAATAATGCTGGTAATAAAATCAATTAATATTCTCCCCACCTTTTACCAATATCAAAACCCCATTCAGTGGTTAATCTAATTACTTCATCATGATTCTTGCATTTTGAAAGGGATAACTTTTTACTAGGATTATTTTTTATTAGCTCAGCAATTTGATTAAGTTGCTCAATTTTTTTTAGAAAATTACTTAGATCTTTATCTGACATTTATCTAGGAAGTAAATTTTTGATCATAAGTAAATATGTAATAAAGAACCCAGGCAACACCAATAATAAGAATTGCAATCATTATATTTACTGACCAAACTACTTCTATCATGTTATTTTTTTATATATTTTTAATATATCCAAAATTTAAATTAAATTAACCGTTAATAATTTAAATCTAGAACAAATCACTACTACTAGGTATATAGAATAGTCATAAATAGTTTAAAAATTATGGGAGAAGCTAAGAGAAGGGAAGAGTTAGGCTTACCACCTAGAGAAAAGAAAAAGGAAAAACAAACATCGAAAAATCAACTAAACAAAATTTTAAATAAATATCCTTATTTACCTTTCATTTTAGGTTTTTCATTACTAGCAATATTAATTATCGATTTAGTTAATTACTACAAATAGATATATAAAAAAAGTGGATACTTTTAGCAGAAGAGAAGATTATCTTCGCAATTGCGAAATTATTTTTCCATAATAAAAATAAAACTCATGAAACCTATTAACACCTCATGCGCCTTAATTTTAGGGGTACTAACTTTGTTCTCAATATCTAATGTAAATGCAGGTGGCTGCAGTTCTCATATTGAGAAGAAGGCAGAAATTGAATGCTTGTCTGATGATAAAAAATGTATAGAAGCGAAAGAAAAAGAATCACTATACAAAGTTGAGGCCTAAATGTTTGATAATCTTGGAACTGCTCTAGTACAGGCATTAGGCTTCTTTGCTGTTTTTGGTTTTTTTGTATATCAAACTTTATTCGCAGATAGCAAACTAAAAAATTCAAAATCAAATCCTGAAAAAACAAATATTTCCAACAAAAAAGAATCAATTAAAAAAGAACCTAAAAAAGGTTTATTTAATAGAAAATCTAAACCTGTTGAAGAGAATTTAACAGTCCAAAAAAAGGAACTATTTGGGAGAAAAAAAGAAGTTATTAAAGAAGAGATTAAACCAAAGAAAAAAGGTTGGTTTAAATAGGTAAAGGTACTTAAACTCTTTTTTGATATCTTTTATACAAAAATTTTTTTTAGGAACTTTATAATCTATGGAAGATAACATTCAAAATGAACCACAGAGAAATCACAAAAAAATATAGCGATTTACTTAACAAGGCTGAGTTTGCTACTGGCCGTAAGGAAGTTGTAGGTCTTTTAAAAAAAGCTGCCAAATTGAAATCTCAGATTGAAATCAATCATTAGATCTTAAAATTAGTTTAATTCTAAATGTAAAAAATTTTTTTAAATAAGTTTTTACATGAGATAATCTGCTTAGATTATTTTTCTTATGAATAAAAAAGGTTATACAACCGAAAGCGGTGGTAGACAAAATGGTTTTGCAATTGAACCAGAAATTAACCCGATATCAGAAGGCGAATCAAAAAAATCCATATTTTTATTTATTGGAATATTATTACCTTTTCTAATAGGCGGTTTTTATTATTTAAGGACTCTGAATATATTCTGATATTTTATAATCCATTTTTAGCAATATATTCTTCTGAGCTAACTATATCTTGCATTAAGCTCTCTGATGAAGGATTAAATCCATTTTGCTCTAAAAAAGATTTAACCTTTTCAAATTTTTGCTGAATTTTTTTTGTATATGGAGTTGTCATCAAATAATCGTCCTTTTCTGTTGAATAGTTCATTTGATTAACGGATTACTTTTACAATTAAATTTTGCAAAATATGCTATTGCTAGTGAAGTTATAAATATTACATAAATAATTTAATAGGAATAAATACTTATAAATTGTTTTGTGAGATCGCTATTGGTTGATTTTTTAAAGAGTACTTATAGTAACTAGTTCAATTAAGTCTCTGGACTGCAGATATTTTTGAAATACTTCAGAATAAAATGCTTTTTTAGCAGCAAATTTTGATTCGAATTCAATTACTAATCCAAGCTGCCCTCCATCCCATTCATTTGAGGTTGATTCTTGTATTAAATCTCTTTTTACTATTACTCCTCCCACGGATTTAATCCAAGGCAATACTGTCCTTATATATTCCAGAAATAAATCAGCATTTGGAATTGAGATTTTCTTTAGCCAATAGCTCTTTGTCATCAAATCAACATATTCTGGGTAGAATATAGCACATGGAGGTAAGTATTTATCCTTAGCTATATACTCCAGGGTTTATTAAATGGAAACCGAAAATGATTTATTAAATTTACTTCTTAAATCTCCAAATTCAGAGAGTATTCGTACTATTGCCGAACAACTTGAAATTGATCATAATTTTTCCTTTACCAAAGATAGAAATGATTTGCAGGGTATTTGGGAGCTTAGGTGGAGTAGTTCTAATAGTCCTTTTTTAAAATATTCTCCTTTTATTGATAACCTTCAAATTCTTGATCCCTTAAATTTAAATGGTCTTAATTTACTTAAACCTAGAGGAATAAAATCAATTATTGGTACTGGCATTTTAATAAGACTTAATTACATTAATGAAAAAAAAATTGGGGTCAAATTTACACATGCTGGTGTTATTGGTCCTAAATTTGGAAGAAAAAATATAAAGGCTATGAAAGAAATAAATAATGAACAATTAGGGTGGTTAGAAATAACTTATTTAAGTAATAAGCTTAGAATTTGTAGAGGTGATAAAGGAACTTTATTTGTTTTAAGAAAAATAAATTCACCGACTTTATTCAAGAATTTCAAGGAATTTATTAAAATTTATTAAAAAAATAAGTTAATTCTTTATCCAAATAGACTTTAATACGAAAAAAATTGGTAAATATTTAAATGATTCTTTAGGTATTTCATAACTTAAGAATTTTAGTGCTTCTTCTAACCAGTAACCAATATCAAATCCTAAAAGAATTTTTTCGACAACAAACCAAAATTCTTTATCAAATATAATTCTGAAGTTTAAGTAAATATATTCCCAATGAAAGGTATTCCAATATTGGTTTAAAAATGAGGATAAAATAAGCCAAAGTGATATAAATAGAAAACTTTTAAGAAATTTATAAAATTTTTTCATATACCAGCAACTATCTTAATTTAATTTCAAATATCCCTAATTATTATTTGGATCAAACTTTATTTCCATGAAATATATTCAAAAAGATATAAAAATATTGAGAAAATAGAAAATTTTCTTGGCATTAATAATCTATTCTTCTTTTTTTAGATTCTGTGCCTTTAGATTTTTATTCTTAAGAAAAAATCCTAAAAACAGAAAAGCAGAATAAATTAGTAAACTTATGCCAAAAATTAAAACTATCTTTGAAATATCCATAAATGTTTTTTTTATAAATTACAACATTTTTTGCAAAGTTTTATCTATGGTAATGATTTTTCATTTATCACGATAACGAGCTTCAATTATTAAGCTAATAATATTATTTAAATCATATGCAAGTAGCTTTTGCCTGGAGCCTTTGTCTATCAGTTGGTGTTGTTTTATTATCAATTATTCCATTAACTATAGGGAGAGTTAAAGCGGGATATTCTGTTGAAAATATGTCTGCTCCAAGGGCTTTATTCGATGAATTACCTTCTTTTGGAAAAAGAGCAGTTTGGTGTCATCAAAATTGTTGGGAAAGTATTTCCCTACATGCACCCGCATGTCTTCTTTGTTTGATTACTTTAACTGACTCTAATATTGCAATAATTGCAGCATTGATTCATCCTATTTTTCGTTTTTTATATATTGGTGCCTATGTATTTAATATCCCCACAGCTAGAGGTTTAATGTGGGCATCAGGAATTTTTACAACTCTTTTGCTTTATAAAGAGGGCTTAACTCAATTGATATAAAGTATTTAAACAATAAATTTTTCTAAATCTTTTAATTGATATTCATTGATTAGTTCCACTTTATTTGATTTTGCTAGTTGATGCGCAGACTTTGTAAAGCCAGATCTTGAGACTATTATTGCATGTGTACCTTTCCAAAATAATTTACCAGCTGAAATTTCCTGAACTGCTTTATTTCCAATGGCTTTTTCATGATCTTTGCATTGTATACATATTCTCAAATCATTTACTGACGCAATTAAGTCAACCCCTTGATCTCCTGTATTAGGGGTTTCTTTTACTTCCCAGCCATTTTGTTTGAGAATTTCCATACAATGATTTTCAAATCTAATACCTTTTTTGTAGTTTCCCTTGCTTTTACTTGAGTAGTTTTTTTCTATTAGGTTTAAGCATGATTTCTCTATTTGACTTGCTATGAAAACAAACCAATCTTCAGTTTCGAGCTTTCTAATAGATCCAACTATCTCATCATCAATAGTAGGATTTTCAATACAATATGATCTCCACTTTTCGAAAAATAATTCCATACTACCAAATTTTTTTAAAATTACTCTTTCCCAGAAGTATGGTATACCCTCTTTAAATCTCTTAGACCCGTTAAATATATTTTTCTCAATGGCTTTTTGATCAAGAGGTGGATTGCCAATCCATTTTTTATAATCCTCGTTACCGTAAGCATCTGTTTCTCTTAATCTGATCCTCTCCTCTAACAAATTGTATTTGTTCTCGTCTATTAAATTATTAATTGTTTGAATAAAAAAATTGGAATTTAAGGCATTATTTATTTTTAATTTTTTCTTTTTAATTTGATAATCTCTTACAATTTTAAAAATTAAAAAAATGATAAAAATAATTAATTTAAAAAAAATTTTCATTAAAGATTTTTATTTTCTATCTAAAAAGTTTTTGTTTTTCTAATAACAAAATTATTTTTTGTTATTACTGAAGATTCATTTACTTCAAACCCATTAATTGCTGATATTTCTCCTTTTATGCCTTCTAATGTTAATTGCTCGATAATGCCTTTTATTACTTCATCCTCGACCAATTTTCTATCAATTCTTTCAGGTGTAATATCTGTAAGCCATTTTGAGGTCTTTTTTTTTACAACCTCTGTAGGGTTAGTTATTTTTAAGTAGATAGCCATTTTTTAAGTCATTCAGTTGAATTATAAGCATTAAATCTTCTTAACTTTTATTATTGTCATTACTTTCCCACTCAAGAAATTGAAAAACAAAAATTGCAAAGATAGAGAAAAATACTATGAACAACCCTAACCATCCTATAAATTTGTGCTCTGTAAAAAGATTTGTAAGCATTGATTTTTCTTGATATCTTGATTCCATTTCATATTGATAAGAATCAATAACTTGAAATATATTCATAATTAATAATTTAATAAATCATTCAATTGGCGGATAATAATTTCAACCGTTTAACTTACTAAAGGCTTCCGATAAAAAATCTGGTCTTTTTCTTATTATAGAAAAATTAAGTTTATTTATTAAAACTAAATTGACTTCAGCAATCGTTAAGATTTCATTTTTCTTGTTAAGAAATTTTGAAATTACATTAATCCTAGGACTTTTATCAATATTGAATTCGCTCTCGATTGTTATTTTTTCACCAAGAAATAATGGAGATTTATATTTTATTGAAGTATTGATTAAAGGTAAATCTAAGCCATTTTTAGTAAGTACGAAATAACTTATACCTACTTCTGAAAGTGCATTTATTCGACTTTCTTCAAGCCAATTAAAATATTTACCGTGCCACATTACGCCTGCATGATCTGCATGTTGAGGCAAAACAATTTTTTCTATTTTCCAAACTGGTTTTGAGTTCATTTTTTATTTAAAAAATATTTTTATTTAATTCAAAAAACTTATTTTGATATTGTAGATTAATTTTGTTTATTAGCATAAGATTCATCAAAACTATGTTTATAAAGTTATGTTTAATCGTAAAAATAGAAGTAAAAAAATGAAGAAGATTTTTCAATGGGAAGAATATTTAAATTGGAAAAATATGTCAAAGGAACAGAAATTAAATTTTAAGAGGGCCTGCTTATTCCCATT
>QCCU01000020.1 GCA_003278855.1 Prochlorococcus sp. AG-347-M23
TGTAGCATTTAAAAATAATTTTGCCGATAAAATACTAAGTTTTTCCGATAGTGTATTTAAATTATCGTTATTATTGATTTTAATTTTTTCTTCCAACAATATGTCGCCAGTATCAAGTCCCTCATTCATTTTCATAATTCCTACACCAGTAAATTCATCGCCTTTTATTAGGGACCATTGAATTGGTGCGGCACCACGCCATCTTGGAAGTAATGAAGCATGTGCGTTCCAACAACCAAATTTTGGGATTTCCAATATCTCTTTGGGTAAAATTTTCCCGTAAGCTATAACAATAAATAAATCACAAGAAAGTGATTTTAGTTCATTTATAAAATCTATATTGCCCCTGATTTTTTCTGGAGTATAAATTTTTATAGATTCTTGCTCAGCAATGCTTTTTACAGGAGAGGCTATTAATTTATTTCCCCTAGATCTCTTTTTATCCGGTTGGCTAACTACTGCAATTACCTCGTGCTTAGATTTAATAAAACTATCAAGACTAGGAATCGAATATTCAGGTGTTCCCCAGAATAAAATTCTCACGCGTCACCAGTTATTGATAATTCATCTACCCATATATGTGGAGAAATTCCACTTGTTGTAACCTCCTGGCTTGATTCAATATTTACTATATTGTTAAATAGATATTTGATATCCCCTGCTACGGTGGCAGATTCTATTGAGATTTTTTTACCGTTTTTGTAGAGCCATCCATCAAATGGAAGAGAAAATGAACCTTGACTTGCTCTGACACCTGCATGGATTGCATTTAACTCTTCGATATAAACAAATTCTCCCTCATAAGTAGAGTGATCTAATGATGTTTTTAGATCAAAGTTTTCTTCTGATTTTTCAACTACGATCCAATCAGGAGATACTGAGACTTTAGATCCTAGTCCAGCGTGGCCAGTGGGAGTTGTTTTAAATATTCTTGCAGTTGATTCAGAATGTATAAAATTTTCAATTCTCCCTTTTTTAATTAGACATAGTCTTTTGGTTGGGGTTCCTTCTCCATCAAATGGCGTTGAAGAAATATTCTTTTCGTGAAGGCCATCATCATAAATATTAAGTGCTTCTGTAGATAGTTTCTCTCCGATTGAATTTTTATTAGATAAGCTTACTCCATCTATGATGCTTCTAGCATTAAACATTGAGCTAAAGGCGTTAATGATAGTTAAAAAAGAGTCTGGGGAAAAACATATTAAATATTTATCAGTTTTAATAGATGAATAATTTAAATGTGAAATTGTTTTATTTGAAGCCTCTTTAATACATGACTCTATATCTATATCATCAGCTCCATATCCAAGTTTTACGGAACCTGAACTACGAGGCTTCTTATTTTTCTCTTCTGCTCTTGCATATAAATATAGTGCTGCTTGACTTTTAGAATAACTTCGAAAGGCACCCTCACTATTTGCATAAACTCTCTCAAAGAAACTCTCAGTTAAACCATTATATGGAACAGATTTAATAGATTCATGACTTTCTATTAGTTTTACTTCAGCTCCTCTTAAAAGTGTAAGTAATTTTTTTATCCCAACAGGATTTCTTTTTTTAACTTCCTTAACTGTAATAGGATCCTTCGCTAGTGGTGAAAATTCTGTGGTTTCATTCTTATTGCCGAAATCAGAAGCTATATTTGCTTGCTTAAGGGCCTTTTTAATACCAGATTCACTAATATCACTTGTTGTAGTAATACCAACTAGATTTGATTGATTCCAAACTCTTATAGTTAAAATTTGCTTTTGTGATGCCTTAAGTTGTTTAGCCTCTCCTTTATCTACCTGCACTGAATAATCATTAGAAAAGCTTGCTCCATAATCCCATTTTTTAAGATTTAGGAAATCTGCAGCTTTGGAGATTTGAGTTGTGATTTCTCTTGAATTCATATCCTATCTTCCGCCAACAGTGATTGAATCAACCTTAATATGAGGTTGGCCAACAGTTACATTAACACTTCCACTAATGGATCCACAGAATCCAGGAGCCAATTCGAGATCATTTCCGCACATTGATATTTTTGGCATAACTTCTTTAGCCTCACCGATCAATGTTGCTCCCTTTACTGGACTAGTTAATTTTCCATTTTTAATAAGATATCCTTCTTCTACCGCAAAATTAAATTGTCCTGTAGCACCTACACTTCCACCACCCATTGATTTGCAGTAAAGACCTTCATTAATACTATTAATTAAATCCTCTTTCGAGTGCTCACCTTTGGCTATATAAGTATTTCTCATTCTTGAAGCTGCAGCAAAAGAATAATTTTGTCTTCTTCCACTTCCTGTTCTTTTATGGCCAGTTCTTAATTCACCTGCCCTGTCGGATATGAATTTTTTTAAAATTCCATCTTTTATAAGAACTGATTTTTCGGGTTCCATACCTTCATCATCTACTGATAATGAACCGAAGGATCCTTCTGATATTCCTTCATCTATTGCTGTAACAGATTCATGTGCAATTTTTTCATTTAATTTATTCTCAAATGGTGTTGTTCCTCTCTCAATTTGAGTGGTTTCAAGTAAATGACCGCAGGCTTCATGGAATATAACGCCACCAAATTTATTAGCTAATACAACAGGCATTTGTCCTGCATCAACATAATCTGCATACAACATGTTCATTGAACTTTCAAACACATCATTAGCTGCTTTTTCGTGATCCCATAATCTGAATTCATTAGGCATTCCTGACGATCCAAATCTTCTACTTCCACTAGATCTATATTGGGCATCACTTGCAATTACGTTGAGTCCAACTGTTTGATGTAATCTAATATCTGAGACATATGTTCCGTCACTGGACGCTATAATCACTTCTTGAAGATTTCTTGAGTAACTTCCTTTTCTAGTTATTATTTTATTATTTTTTTTTAAAGACTTTGTGCTGACTAGTAGTTTTTCACTTATCTCATGAATAGATGGGACTTCATTAATCCATTTTTGCTTGGATAAACTATAATCCATATGTTTATTTAAACCGTTAAATACTTCTTTTTTGTTATCTGTTATGTCTAACATCTCAATAGCTTGAGATACCGATCTCATCAAGCCATTCTTTGTTAAATCATTTGTACTTACAAATCCATCCTTTTTTCCCTTGAAGATTCTAATGCCGGCACCCCTTCCAAATGATGGACTTACACTTGTAATAAAATCTTCTTCAGCTAAAACGCTTGAATTGTCAGTATTCTCTATAAATATTTCTACAAAATCAGCACCAAGTCTAATGCCGTAGAAAATAATTTCTTCTAATAAATCTTTATTGCAACTACCAAAAATGATTTCATTTGATTTGGTTTGTGACGAAAGCATATGTGTCTATAAATCTTCTCTGTATTAAAGATTATCTAATCGAAGGTTGGAAATCTTTACTATCAAGAGGTTTTAATAAGTATAATCTTAATAACTGGTAACCGTTTGATAAATATTTAGGTAATTTTTTAAAAGTTTTAGATACTTTATTTCCATCACTGTTTGCAATATCGGAAAGAACCTTATTATTCTCTACTATTTTATCTAATCTTCCATAAAAAGATTTATCATAAACGTCCATTACTACAGGGAAAACTCTAGCTGCAGTTTCATTTGTTTTATTAATAACAAACTGGTCGTAATCTCTGGCATCTAAACCTAAAGAACTGTAGAAATCTTTTTTTATTCCCAAATCCCTTGCATACATAGTTGCAAATACAGCTAATAGAAAGAACCTGGACCATAACTTGGATGTTAATGGAAGATTATTCAAAAAATATCTAAACCTATGAAAGTAGTCAAATAATGGGTGTGTAAAAGTAGAGCCGCCAATGGTAATTTTTTGGCTTAAAGATTTAACAGTACGTGGCTGTGCTTTCATTAATGCATCAAAGAAATCCCCATGTCTATTTTCGTCTTGACACCAATTTTCAAAGTAATTAAAAAGTGGAAAAATTTTGCTATCAGGGTTCTTTTCGAGATGCCTATAAATTGCTATGTATCTCCAATAACCTATTTTTTCGGATAAATAAGTAGCGTAAAAAATACTTCTTGGAGGGAAATAAGTGTAATCTTTATTGGCTGTTAAAAAACCTAAATCTAACTGAAGTCCAAAGTCACTCATTGATTTATTTAAAAAACCTGCATGTCTTGCTTCGTCTCTGGCCATATGAGCAAAACATTCAGCAAGTAGAGGGTTTTTGACTTTGATTCTTTTACTAAGTTCCTTATAAAGTAAAAAACCTGAAAATTCTGAAGTACAACTTCCTTCAAGAAAATCAACAAAAAGGTCTCTTGTCTCCGGATCTAATTTTTCTGCAGCGCCTTCAAATTCACTATTTCTTACAAAATGATGTCTATTGTAATCTTTCCTAAATTCCTCACATATAGCTTCCAATTCCTCTTCGTTTATTGATAAATCCATATTTTCCATGGCTTCAAAGTCCGTTGTATAGAATCTTGGGGACAAAATTGTTTCTTTTGCCGGTATCTTTCCATTATTAATATCTTTTTTACTTTTTGATTCAACAGTTGATTGAGCCATTTTTTAATTGGTTTGTTAATACTATTATTTACTATGATTTGTATTTTCGAGGGAAAAGTTAACTTGGTGTTATTGTTTTTCTAATTAACTCCTATTAACTTTTGTCCATTCAATCTTTGAAGTACTCTTGAAATAATTAATTTTAGGGTAATCCTTTTTTCGTCAATAAGAAAAGATTCAATAATACTTGGTTTTTGATTTGGTTTTGATAAAGAAATACTTTTTAATGAACTAATGTCATCTTTCTCAAAGGATAACCAAAAGTTACATGTATCTTTAATTTCACAATTTATTACCCAACATTTATCTCCAGCAATAGGTCTATTTGTGTTAGTGAGGTTAATATTTTTTATTTCTAATCCTCTTTGATTAATTTCCTCAGTAAGTAAAGGAATTAGGTGTATGTTAATAAATTCTTGGAAAGGCTTTTTCTCTACTGGGAGTTCTTTTTTGGGTTTTGTTATAGGCTTTTCAGTAGTACTAATTTCATTTTTTTTAACAACTTTTGTAGCAGAATCATCATTATTTATATCCATATTGATAACTTTTTCTGATTTAGGTTCTTTTATTTCCTCAGAGTTTGATTTAGTAGTGTTGTCAGATATATCTTTATTTACTTTATTATTTTTGTCTAAATTTTCTTCCATAAAAAAAACTATTTATTCCATTATAAATTATAAAAACATTTTTTAATTAATTTTTTTTCTACCAATCATTATCAGCATTATCCCAGTCATCTTTAATCTCTTGATTTGAATAACTTTGATCTTTTTTTAAATTATTATCATTCATATTTTTGACTACTCTGTAATTTACAGAAATTGTTGGTTGAGTTTCTCTAATATCCCTTTGTGGCGGGATCTCTACGTTTGTTTCCATTTCTTCCTCATTGTTATTAGGTACAAAATCATCTTCAACATTTTCGAAAGTTTTTTTTCTGAAACTAGTACTAGTAATTGTTGTATTAAATAAAGTGCTTACAAATATACCAGAAAAAAACGAAATACTGATTAACTTACCTATACTTACTTCTTGGAGAGTCCATTTAAGGTATCTAAATGAGGTCTTTTGATTATTATTTGTATATAATAAAATTTGAATAATTACTATTAAAAAAAGAGATAAAAATAAATACTTTTTCTTAAACATAATTATAAAAAGTTATCTTAAATTTTTTTGTTTAATATTTTCATAATATATATTGTGAAAATTTATTTATGTTAATTCTAAATCAATTTGATATTTAAGAATATCGACTTTTATGATTTTAACTTCTATTGCATCTCCAACTTTATATGATTTTTTTGATTTTCTTCCAATCAATAGATTTTGCCTTGATCTATATTCATACCAATCATTATTAAGAGTGCTGACGTGCACTAAACCCTCAACATTTAGTTCTGTTATCTGAACGAAGAAACCATAAGTTTGCACTGACAAGATAAATCCATTATAAACATTACCTAGTAATTTTTCTGCTTTTCTTACTTTTTTAATATTAATTATATTAGATTTATATTGGTTAACTTTGTACTTGTATTCATTAAGTTTATCTATTACAAACTTGTTAAATAAAATTTCTAGATTCTTTGAAATTGATGAGTTAAATATATCCCAATTTACTAATTCTAATGAATTACTTTCCGTTATATTGATGGCATTAATATTATTTTTCTTTGATTTCTTACCACTTATTATCATATTAAAAATACAGTACTGGTTAATAAGATTAGTGAAGTCAAATCCAGGAATTGTCCATGGAGAAATAAATGATTTTTCTGATTCATCATTATCAGAATTTTTAGATATCAGCGTTATTTCATTGTCCTTAAATTCATTAATTAGAAGTTTATGTAAGATTCTTTTTTTATTATCGTCGCCACATAATTTAATTACTTGACTAAATGTCAAATTGCCATCTTCGTTAAGCTCTATATCTTTGTCAATAAATTCTGAATATTTGATAATTTCATTAGCATTAACGTAATCTATCCCATTTGAAATGTATCCTGCACTTTTTAAGCCATATTGATTTGAATGTTTGAACCATATTAAATTAGCTTCATATAGTATTGGTGAAAGGTAAGTTTGGCAATCATCTTTATTTAATGATTCAAAATATCCTTTTGAATATTCAGATGGATTGTGAATAAAAAATTCTTCTAGTGCTTCAATCTTATTCAGTGGCGCAGGAATTTCCACCTTACCCTCCAAAAGATGGGTTTCTCTGAATGAACATGAAATTTCTAGTATCTTATCTAAATCGTCGACATATTCCTTTATAGGTTTTAATAACCGAGAGGTTATTCTTGATTTGCTTTTTCTAGATAGAAGCGCGTCAGTATGATCACTTCCAACAATAAAAGTGCATTTTACTAAAGTAAGATGAAATGACCAATCAATTATTTCATTATCACTATTTAAATTGATACAGAGGCTTATTGCTTCATTCTTTTTACCAAATTTAAATTCAGAATCATTTCTTATGGCTTCACCAAGGTAGTTTTGCCAATCATTTAATAAGGGTAATGATTCAAAGCCTTTGAATAATATTTCTAGAGATTTTTTACTATTTAGATCTACTCTTTCTGCAACATTATTTGTATGTATCCATAACTTAGTATTTTTATTTTTTCCATGCTCTATTTGAATCATTGGGAGCATTGGAGAATTATTAGAATTCCAACTTTTGAATAAGTAAGAGTTTTTATCTGAAAGGTCTATCCTCTCCCTTTGTTCTATTATTTTTGATTCAATATGATTTAAATCAGATGATTTAATGATATTGCTTTTAGATAAAACAAAGTCTGTATCATAGTCTTCATTATTGTTTAGGTTTAGTTCTTGTATCACATGACCTAGTCCTTCTTCTTGACCTATGGGAAATCTATCAATCTCAACTTTTACTATATTCTTATTGTCTGGATTGAAAGTGTATTTTTTATTCTCTCTTGGAAGTTTAATTTTAGAAAGGATCCTATCATCTATTGGGATTGCATATACATCATTGTTTATTATTTCTACTTTGGAAAGAAGTATTTGATTTGATCTTTCAAGAATACAATCAACTATTCCTTCAGGTGATCTTCTTCTATATCCCTCTTTTATTATCCTTACTAAAACCTTATCTCCATTCCATGCATAGTTAAGTAGATTTTCTTTAATGTAGATATCTTCTTTGTCTTTTCCTCTTACAGCAAAGCAATAGCCTTTGCTACTACATCTTATTTTGGCGACAAGATGATCATTATTCTTTATGCAAGTATATTCATGATTTTCATTTTTATTTATTATTTCAAGTTTTTCTAGCGCTGTTAAAGCAATATCTAATTTATCCTTATCAGATTTCTTTGTTATTTTTAATAATCTGCATAATTTTTTATATTCTAACCCTTCTGACTGATTAAGATTTTCAATTATTGAAGATGATGTGAACATGATCTAAATGAAATTATAAATTAATTTAGGGGTATACACTTCATTATTACACCTTAATATCAAAGCTTAAAACTAATTATTTTCTTTTTCTTCTTTTTTTTCTTTTTCGATAGTGAATGAATTGACAAAAAGCCTTATACCAATGATGAAAAATGTAATGGACGCTATTGACTTAAGAATTACTTCGGGTAAAAAACTTGAAATAGAACCACCTGTTAAAGCTCCTAGAAAACTTGCAAAAACAAGTGCTGATGAAGATCCTAGAAAAACTGCTAAAGGTTTATTTGAAGTGCCACTTATAGTTAAAGTGGCTAGTTGAGTTTTGTCACCTAATTCAGCTATGAAAACGGTTAGAAATGTTGATAGTAATAAACTTAAAACCATTTATAAATAATTTTTGAATGTTTCATAAGCTAAAAATATACTTATCAATATCATTAAAGTACCAGTAGATAAAGCAAATTTACTAGGAGATATTTTTTTTGATACCCATTTACCAATAAGAACTCCTACTATGCTGGAGCTTATTAATGCTAGAGAACTTCCAAGAAAAACAACTATTGGCCTGCCCGATTCGGCAGAAAGCATTAAGGTTGCTATCTGAGTTTTATCGCCAAGTTCAGCAATAAAAATTGTTGTAAAAGTCGTTATAAAAATTGAAAAAAAACTTTTTTCTAGATTGTTATCTTTTTTTTCTAATTTACTATTCATTTTCCTGAAACAGCAATTCTAAAAGTTTTCATCTCTTTACTTTGGTATCCATAAATTGATGAAATATGTTGGTTGCAGCAATCTATTAAAAATTTATCACCAGATTTCAAATATCCTTTAAATGAAGTTGAAAATTCACTTACACGGCAAAAATGTGGTCTGGTTTCATAAATTAAGCATTTTTTATTTTCTCTGTCCAGGTTTTTACACCAACCGTCTTTAGCCGTCATCGAATTTATCAAAGCTATATCTTCTTTGTTCAGTTTGTTAGCTAAATTGCTTCTTTCGTTCATGTCGAATTTACAACAAGCTCCACAATTTTCTATACATGTCCATGATTTCATAATTTAATTCAATCTTGTAACGTATCAGTACAGTTTCGTCATTTATTTGTAAAAATAGTATCACAAAACATATTAATTAATCATGGCAACACTTATTCCCTTGGCTGTAGTTGCGTTAGCAGGACCAGCAATAATAGCTCTTGTATTTTACCGTAAATAAAAGATATTCTTTTTGGTGACTTATCTGGAGGGTGTTTATTGGGATTTAGATGGTACCATCGCAAATACTGAATTAGAGGCCCATTTGCCAGCTTTTAATAATGCTTTTAATGACCTTGGTATTAATTGGAATTGGGATACTATTACATATATAAAACTTCTGAAAATAAATGGGGGCAAAAATAGGATTGCCTATTACGCTAAATCCAATAATGATAATTTCTCAGAAGATTTAATTCTCAAGATTCATGAAACAAAACAATTTCATTATTTAGAAAATATAAAAAAAAATTGCGTTAGTTTAAAAACTGGTGTTTTTAGATTAATAAATGAATTACATAGAAAAAAAGTAAGACAATTTATTGTTACTTCAAGTTCAAGAATTCAAGTTAATCTACTTGTTGATTATCTTTTTAATGGCTTCAACCCTTTTGAGTTCATTATTTCAAGCGAAGACGTTGAAGCAAAGAAACCAAATCCATTACCATATTTAAAGGCAATCCAATTAAGTGGTATAAACAAAAACAACTCAATTGTTTTTGAAGACTCCAATCCAGGATTGAAATCTTCCTTGGCAGCTAACTTGCCAACAATTTTTGTTCCTTCAAATATCCCAATTGTTCTTGAGGAAAATATTAAATTAGATTGTATTTTAGACAGTCTTGGTGATCAGAATAATGTGGCAAATGTAATTAAAGGCCCTAAACTAAAAAAATCATATATTGACTATCACTTTCTAAGTGATTATTTAGTGTCATTTAGTAATGCAAAAAACTAATTTTTCAAGAATTACTTACCAGCTAAATAATTTATTTTTTGGTTTTCTAAATGATACTTGGAGAACGAAATCTATTGGTCTAATTTCTGTTTTGACAGGTTATTTTTTGTTCGCAAATTTTGTTACAAAATTTATATCTGAAGGTAAAAATGAGTTGATAATGGTCCCAATAATTATTATTTTTATTGAAATGATTATAAGAATTAAACCTGCCGCAAGTTCAAAATTTTATTATCTATGGACCGTAGTTGATAAATTAAGAATTGGTGCAATTTATGCCGTAATACTTGAAGCATTTAAATTAGGATCTTAAAAGCTACTCTTCTTCTTCTTCTTCTTCAATAGGATAAACAAATCCTTGAGCTTTCCCAGTTAAAACTGATTTACCTAAAGATATAGCTTTTTGAGCTGCTATTGCTGCTTTTCCTTTCCAAACAGCGTGCCTTTGGTTCCTTTTGCTCTTAGATTTTTTCTTCTTTGGTACAGCCATTCTGTTTCTTTATTTCCATATAATAATATAACCTTTAACTGGTTATCTCCAAAACTTTTGAGTATATTTTGTTTATATACGTCAATTTTTTAAATAAGCATATATGCTTTATTAATCACTTATAAAGATTAGTGTTTAGATCAAAATTCTCATATTCAAATTCTAAATCAAGTTATTCGGATCTTCTAGAAGATATAGAGACGGGGAAAATAGAATCAATATTTTTCTATCCAAGGCAGAGAGAAATTGATGTTCTGTATAAAAATGGGGATAAATTTAAAATACCTATCCTTTACAACGATCAATTAATCCTTGAAAAGGCTACTGAAAATAAGGTAGATCTAACTATTAACAATAGTAGAAAAGAAGCCTCAGCTGCTAATTCATTTGTTTCAATAAGTCTTTTCCTGATTTTCATATTAGCTATAGTCTTAATCTTGAGGAGTACATCAAAATTGGCTTCCAGAGCTTTTGGTTTTACCAAAAATCAAGCTAAATTTGTAACTATTGATGATGTAGAAACGAGATTCGATGATGTAGCTGGCGTCCCTGAAGCTGCTGAGGAATTAAAAGAGGTAATAACATTTTTGAAAGAACCAAAGAAATTTGAAAATCTTGGAGCAAAAGTTCCTAAGGGAGTTCTTCTAATAGGACCACCAGGAACAGGTAAAACATTATTAGCTAAAGCAATTGCTGGTGAATCAGGAGTGCCTTTTCTCTCAATATCGGCATCTGAGTTTGTAGAACTTTTTGTTGGTGTTGGAGCAAGCCGAGTTCGAGATCTGTTCTCTAAGGCTAAGGAAAAATCTCCATGCATAATTTTCATTGATGAAATTGATTCCATTGGTAGACAAAGAGGTTCTGGGATTGGAGGTGGAAATGATGAAAGAGAACAAACCCTTAATCAGCTTCTAACTGAATTAGATGGTTTTGCTGATAATTCTGGGATTATTGTTTTAGCAGCAACAAATAGACCAGATATTTTGGATGCAGCATTATTGAGACCAGGTAGATTTGATAGGAAAATTGAAGTAATGCTCCCAGATCTAGATGGACGAAAAAAAATTCTTTCAGTTCACTCACTTTCCAAACCACTTTCAAGCGAAGTTGACTTAGGATATTGGGCTTCTAGAACTGTCGGATTTTCGGGAGCAGATCTTGCAAACTTGATGAACGAGAGTGCTATTCACTGTGCAAGAGACGAATCTAAAATAATCAGTGATCTTCATATAGAAAATGCTCTTGATAAAATTACCATTGGCCTGAGAAGCTCATTAATAACTTCTCCTAATATGAAAAAAATTATTGCTTATAACGAAGTAGGTAGAGCAATTGTATCTGCTGTGAGAAATGGAATTGAATCAGTTGATAAGATTACGATTTTACCTAGATCTGGATCTATTGGAGGATATACAAAAATATGCCCTGACGAAGATGTAATTTCTAGTGGATTGATTTCAAAAAAATTATTATTTTCAAAAATTGAAATTGCTCTAGCTGGAAGAGCAGCAGAAACGATAGTTTTTGGTGAAGGTGAAATTACACAATGCTCCATAAATGATATCTCTTATGCGACGAATATCGTAAGGGAAATGGTTACAAAATATGGATTTTCAATTATTGGTCCAATTTCAATGGATTCTGATAACAATGAAATGTATTTAGGAGATGGATTATTTAGAAGAAAGCCTCTCATAGCAGAAAATACCAGTTCTAGAATAGATAATGAAATCATAAATATTTCTAAAATTTCATTAAATAATTCAATAAAAATATTGAAAAAAAATAGAGTCCTACTAGATAAATTAGTTGATATACTTTTAAATCAAGAGACTATAGATAAAAAAGTTTTTAAATTAACAACTTCTAAATTGTTGAAAGTTTGATTTAATTGCTTTAAATTAAAAAAAATATTTTCTTGATAATTAAAAACAATACAACGAAGTTATTAGTTACACTTTCATTTTTACTTATTCTTCCATTTGTACAAAAACAATGGTTTAATTTGTATTCACTCAATATTAATGATATTTCCTTTTATTTAATCCTTTACTATTTGAGCGGAGCAATATGTCCATCTTTGGTGTACATAAACTCTTTAAAAAACTATAAAGATTATAGTTTTACTAAGGATAAAAACAATAGTAAAAAAATAATTAAAGGAAAAAGATTATTATTCTTAGTAGCAATAAATTTAATATTTCTCTCTTTCTTAATAGCTGATTATATATATATAAATTTTGATCTTATAATTAATTTATTTCTTGAAGGAATTAATGTAC
This sequence comes from Prochlorococcus sp. AG-347-M23, assembly GCA_003278855.1. Lineage (GTDB taxonomy): Bacteria > Cyanobacteriota > Cyanobacteriia > PCC-6307 > Cyanobiaceae > Prochlorococcus_A. Next base: position 12,724 of record QCCU01000020.1, read on the forward strand.
CAAAACCGGATATTCCTCAGAAATGTTTTTTCATATTTTTAATTTCTATCCTATTAATTTTTGAGAAATCTAGGTTTCTTTTAAAAAAAATAATATTGGTAAATTTTATTTTGATTTCTCTCTATCTTTGGCATCTTCAAATTATTAATATTAGTGTTTATGATCAGTTTCATATTCATAGATATTTTGGTTTAAATGACCTAAATTTAATTAATCTTTTTATCCTATTCGCAATAGAAATTTCTTTTTATACGTGGTCCTTTTTATCATATAAAACTAATTTGAGCGATTGGATCGTGCCCAAACCTCAAAAAGGGGATGTTATCCCCTTTTTGAATATATTTATTTTTTATTTTTTTATAATTATTTACTACTCATTACTTACTTAAATGTTTCTAATTCTCCTATAGCGCAGAAAAATATTCCTTACTACCTTTTGGGTCCTCTAACATTGTTTTTTCCCCTGGGGTCCAGTTTGCTGGACACACTTCATCGGGGTTTGCCGCAACGTATTGATAGCCTTGAAGAATCCTTAGCGTTTCATCAACATTTCTACCTACAGGAGCCTTGTTAACAGTCGTATGCATAACTACTCCTTCGGGATTGATAAGAAATAAACCTCTATCAGCCTCCCCATCATCATTTAGAACATTGTAAGACTGGCAAATTTCTCTTTTTAAGTCAGAAACTAACGGATAGTTAATATCACCTATACCACCTTCATTTCTTGGGGTTTGTATCCAAGCCAAATGACAGTGCTTGCTATCAACTGATACACCAAGTATTTCCGTATTAAGTGCCGAGAAATCTTGGTATCTATCACTAAATGCTGTAATTTCAGTTGGACATACAAATGTAAAATCTAGTGGGTAAAAGAATAGAACAACCCATTTACCTCTTAGACCTGAAAGTGTAATCTCCTTAAACTCTTGATCATATACTGCTGTAGCACTAAAGTCTGGTGCTTCTTGGCCTACTTTTAAGCTCATGAAAAATTTGTCCTTATTTAAATTATTTATGGTCTGTTTGACCGTAATAAGTATTATAATTTTATTAATAATGAATTAGCAAGTTTTTTTTTAATTCAATGAAATGGCATTATTCCTTTACTAGGAAATTTACAATTTTGAATCACAATAAACTTTTAAAAAATCTCAAGAAGGAGTTAATTAAATATCCCATTAACAGGCTTGACAATAAAAATTCGAATTAAAAGAAATTTTATTTTATTTAAGATTCCTTAAAATTTAACTCTCTATAATTAGAGATATTCTTTTTAATATTTTTAATTATGCCTAAATATATTGAAAGACTAAAGGAAAAAGTTAAAATAAAAAAATTTGATTCTAATCAGCCAATTGGAGCTTGGATTTTCGTTGTAATTTTGAATATAGTTGGATTTGCGGGTTATTTTTACTTAAAGGTAAATCATATACAATTAGGAAGTTAAAACTTATCTTATTTCCTTCTTAATTGAGCGACAAAAATTCTTTAGTCTTTCATTCCTCGTTAAATCAGGTAAAGTCCATATTGATTCTGTCTCAGGTAATGGATCTTTGCTCCATTCTTTGAATTCTTCCATTATCGAAGCATTATTTAATTTTGATGTATACTTTTTTCGTTTTTTTAAATATTTTCTTATCACTGTAAGATTTGCCTTAATATATTCTCTCATAAAAAATAATTGGTCTTATATTAATTTATCATTTAGGAAGTTCTTATTTAAAGAAAAGATTAATTAGACATTTTGAACTGCTTGAAAAAGTCCAAACGAATAACCTCCAATTAAGAT
>QCCU01000021.1 GCA_003278855.1 Prochlorococcus sp. AG-347-M23
ACTAATGTTGTAGTTATTTTTATAACTTTCATAGTCTTCTTTACTTACTGCCCCTTCTTGATATAAATATTCCCTTCTTAAAAATTCAGATTTTTGTTTTTCTACATTTAATTCAAGTTCTTCAATTTTATAGATAAAATCTTCATCATCAAGAGAAGCTAAAACCTGATCTTTTTTTACAAGATCGCCCTCATCTACTTTTATTTCTTTTATTACGCCTTGCTTCCGAGGCCCAATATTGCTTGTCCTTATTGCTTTTACTTCACCACTTGTATTAATTGAATCTGAGAGGATTCCTTTTTCGACTTGAACTACAAAATTAGAAATATCTTTTGATTTATTTTTCTTGAAGGAATTGGTTATAAAAACGAAAAATATAGCTAGAGAAAGCAATATAATTCCACTTCTTAGATTTATATTTTTTTTTATTAAATCAAACATTTCTTTTTAAAAGCAGAATTAGAGAATATTTAGGAACTAAATAAATAATCAAGACGATTATAATTAACTTATCCAAGATTGGTTAAGTAAATACTATATTACTAGAAGATGTTTTCTTGATAATTTTTCCATAAGTTTTTTCAAATGTTAAAAGCAGGTATTATTGGATTACCAAATGTTGGAAAATCAACTCTATTTAATGCACTTGTAGAAAATGCTAAGGCCCAAGCGGCAAACTTTCCCTTTTGTACTATAGAACCTAATAAAGGCATAGTTTCAGTCCCAGATCAAAGGTTGCAAGAGTTAGGTAATTTAAGTTCTAGCCAAAATATTATCCCAACAAAAATTGAATTTGTAGATATCGCAGGACTAGTAAAAGGAGCTAGTAAAGGCGAAGGTTTGGGAAATAAATTTTTATCAAATATTAGGGAGGTTGATGCAATAGTTCATGTTGTAAGGTGCTTTGAAGATAGTGATGTAATTCATGTTTCTGGAAAAGTAGATCCTCTGGATGACATTGAGATAATTAATCTGGAATTGAATTTAGCTGATTTATCTCAACTCCAAAAAAGAAGAGAAAGAATTAAAAAACAGGTTAGAACTAGTAAAGAGGCAGCTAGAGAAGATACCTTACTAGAAAAAATTGAAGAAGAGCTAGAGAAAGGCCTTTCAGTTAGATCAATATCTTTGAATGAAGAAGAAAATTTAATAATTAAGCAATTAGGCTTCCTTACTGCTAAACCAATTATTTACGCAACTAATTTGAATGAAAATGATTTAGCTGAAGGTAATGATTTTTCATCAACAGTTCAGAGTTTTGCAAGCAATGAAAATACAGAATGTATAAAAATATCAGCGCAAGTCGAATCTGAATTAATAGAGTTAGAACCAGAAGATAAAAAAGACTACCTTATTGGCTTAGGAGTAAAAGAAGGGGGATTAAGTTCTTTAATTAGATCAACATATAAATTATTGGGATTAAAAACTTATTTCACTACCGGAGAAAAAGAAACAAAAGCTTGGACAATAAAAGATGGGATGACTGCGCCACAGGCAGCAGGAGTAATTCATACTGATTTTGAAAAAGGATTTATAAGAGCTCAGACTATTTCGTATCAAAATTTAATTGATTCAGGTTCAATTGCCAATGCAAAAACTAAAGGTCTTTTAAGAAGTGAAGGTAAGGAATATATTGTTAACGAAGGTGATGTAATGGAGTTCTTATTTAACGTTTAGTAAGTCTCTTAAGGCTTACTATTTTGTTTTTTGAATTTATATTCAAAAAATGAAATTAATAAAATTAAGATACATCCCAAGCAACTTCCTATTAACCCAAAAACTATTGTAGTAAAGCCATCGTCATAGCCGTATTGTAATTGTGGTAAGTGAGGAGGTATAGGCATTATTATTTTTCAACAGAATTTTCAATATCTTCTAATAAATGTTTAGTTGATCTACTAAAACCGTTCGTTTTTAAATAGTTTTGAGCCTCTCTAAATTTTTCAGCTACTCTTTTTGCATAAGGAGTATTCATGGAAGTTTGAGTCATGTTGAAAATGCGACTAATCCTATAATCTGATTTAATTACACCTTTGATAAGTATTCAAAAATACAAGAATTTATAAATAGGATTTTTTACTCAGTAAAAAAATATTCAAACAATTTAATTATAAAAATTAATCGGTGATTGATTCGTATATAACCCTAATCAACATTCTTATCCCATCATCATTTTTTAGCTTTTCATAGGATGGCATTCCAGATTTATTAAATTCCCTAAGATCTTCAAGTAATTCAGGATGAAATTGGAAGGTGAAAGATCTTCTTTTATGTTGTGTCTCATAATCTGTGTAGTTAATGCAAGTAGCAGAAACTTGTGTACATAGCTTACCTTGTGCACTAGTGGAACAAACAATTTCAATTGAATCTGGTAAACTTAAAAGCCAAGAAAATTCAGAAACTGAGATATTCTTCCTTATCGGAGCAATTGCATTATGGAGTTTCCCATAAGCCCAATTAGCAAATAATATTGCTTCTTCATTTACCTCGTCACTATGAAACATAACTATATTTAAATTTTTTTCGAAAGTTACTGACTGTTCAACAATCCCTACATTTTGTTCACTCGTTATTTCATGATGCAAAAGTAATTTTGGGAAATCTTTACTTTGATGAATGCCATTATGTGAATAATGTAATAATTCAACTTGACCAACTTCAGGAACTTCATTTAGAGCTACAGCAAAGCACGGATCATCCCAACCTTTAGCCACTTCTATTTCGGGAATATTATCTTGAGTATCATCATCCTTATAAATAGATAAATTTTCTCCAGTATTTATTATTTCTTTGCATGTGTTTAAAAGGTTTTCGTAATGACACTTAGAACAGACAACTTCTGGCTTCATCAAATTTACAATCTGATTAACTGCCTTTTTTATAAGCCTAATATGAGCCTGAGCAGCTAATTGATGGCCAAGACAAATAAATATAGATGGAGCAGTTTTGAGTCCTCTTGAAAGTATTATTTCTTCAGTTAATTCTTGTAATTCATCTAATGATATATTTAAATCTTTAAAACTATTTGCATCTTTTACTGTTGGATGACCTCCTTCAACAAAAACTGCTAAAGAGTTTTGTAATAAATCAATTAATAATTTATTGTCGAGTTTTCCTGTCTTCCATAGAGGTATAAGTATTGAGTCGCAATCGGATATGAATTGGCATAGAGATGCAATATTAGAAGAAGCTCTTACATCTTCTCCAATTAAATTCTTTCCAACATGATCTGCTGGTTCGATTATGCAAATAGAATTTTTTATGATGTTTGGATTCTGAATAATTTCTTTTAGATCTTCGTTGGTTTCAATTACTCTTTCGTAAGGTGCTCCATTCTCCCATTTCTTTTCAGTAAGAATTTTGGCTTTTTCATCGTGATAATTTTTTAAAAGACTTGGGGAAGTTCTATCGTTTATGAAATCTCCAAATAAAGTTTGAATAGATGAAAAATTAGATAATCCGGGTCTAAAAAATCCTGAATCTTTTCTTAGATTTTTCATTTCTAAAATTTATTAGTTTATTTATAAGTTATATATTTAATTATATTTCAAAATATAATTTTGAGTAAATCTTGATATAAGTAAATTCTTTAACCTAGTTTTAAAAAAATTATTTATGCTTTTAATTAATAGGATCTTTAAATTTTTAAAGTTTATAAATGATTAACTTTACAATTACTCCTGATTATGTGGAGGCATTTTTAGGCACTTGCGAAGGTCTTTCATTCATTTGTACATCATTAATAGCTTTAAGATTCATAATTTTATTTCTATCAATCGCAAACTTTATTTTTTGTTTTTGGACGGGATTAGATTCGGCTGAAAATTTATCAATACTATTTCTAGCTGTACTTCATTTTAGTTTGAATTTTTATATGATCAGTCTTTACTACTATTCAAGATCAATAAAATGCTTGCCTTTGGGTTGGAGAGAAACATATAAGAAATATTTTTCTATTTTTCTCCCATTTGAATTTAAAAAAATGTTGAGTTTTGCAGAAATAGTAAAACATAAAAATAAAAGTCCTCTTGAGTTAGTTAAAAAAAATAGTGAATTTGAATATTTATCATTTGTAGTTGATGGTGGAGCGTCTATTACTTTAGAAAATGGACAAGAAGTTGCTTCTCTACAAAAAGGGGATTGGATTTCAGAATTTTCATTTATAACAGGTGATAAGACCTCCGCAAATGTAATTTCAAAAGATATTCATGCAATAAGTTGGAGTAAATCAAAACTTCAAAAGATTAAAGATAGAAAACCAGAATTATTTGAAAAGTTAAATTCACTTATAGCTAAAAATCTCTGTTACAAATTAGTAAGATCTAATAAAAAATAATATTCTTATTAAATTTTTCTCAAACTATTTTTAAAGAATTTCATAAACTTCCACAAGTGATTCTCTCCCTTTAACTTTGCATTCTCCCCAATTTTCAATATTATAATTTTCTTTTTTTAGAAATTTAAGACTATCTCCAGAAACAAGAATTCTGCAGTTATTGTTCATCTTGTCCTTATTTAGTGATTCAAGTCTGGCAGCTACATTTACGCTATCTCCAATTAGAGCATATTCAATCTTTTCAGCGCCTCCCATAGATCCAGTGATAATTTTTCCACTATGAATCCCAATCCTTAAGCGTAGAGGAGGTAAATTTTTCTTACCAGAATCTTTTATTAGATCATCTATTGCGTTTCTAATCTCAATAGCAGTTTTAATTGAAGCATTGGAAGATTCCTCTAATGATTTTCTTACAGGAGCCCCGAAGACAGCAAGGAATCCGTCACCAGTAAACTTATTTACCATTCCTCCATTTTCTGAAATTATTTTTACAAATTTTTCCATACCAGTATTAAGCCAGTCTAATAATTCTGTAGGAGTCATTTTCTCTGAAACACTACTAAAACTAACGGTGTCACTAAATAGAATAGTTACGGGTAATTCAGTTCCTGGAAATTTGCCGTTCTCTATAAGTGCATCTTTTTGTTTCCATAATTCTTCCGCAACTTCTGGAGATGTAGTTTGACCTAAAAGTTTTTGCATCAAAGCTTTTTGTTTTTGCTGTTCTGCGGCCTTTTTAACCCATGAAACTGTAGAAACTAAAATAATAGAAATAATTGGTAGGGAAAATTCAATCCAATATCCTGACATAAATGATAAAAATACAGCTATTGATAAAGATGAAATTATGATTATTAAACCTAATAATCCATACAAAATTTTCTTACTTTTTTCTATATATATAGCTGTTGATAATGTTAATAGAATTATTAGGAATAATTCTAATGTTGGATTTATAGTATTAATTTGTAGAGTATTTCCATTTTGCAGAGAAAGAAGTTGATTCGCTCTATGCGCATGGATTTCGGCTCCACTTATATACATAAGTTGGCTATCTTTTATAAATCTGCTCGAAGGGAAAGCGAATATATCTTTAAGTGATGGCGCAGTTGCGCCAATAACAACCATTTTATTTTTAAAAAAATCTTTAGAAAAGTTTTTATTTAATATTGATTCGATGCTATATTTTGGGACATAATTTGATCTTGGGTAGTCTATTAAAATTTGAAATCCATTTGAATCTACATTAGTATAACCTCCAGAATATTTTTTAATAGTGTTAATTTTCCCCTCACTAAATTGCTCATCTATATCAAAAATTTCATTATTTAATCGTTGATGAATTTCAACCATCCTGGAAGGAATGCTTACAAATTGTGGAGGCAAATTAAATTTCTTAAGATCTACCCCTACTAAATTTCTTCGGATTACATTATCTACATCAACAGGGATATCATTAAAAGCCTGCCTCTCGAGAGGGAATTCTGGAATTGATGCTATCCCTTCTGCAACATTAAAAATACTAATTACCTTTGGATTTTCTTTGCTAAAGGAGGCAAGTTGATCTGCTCCTTTTCCTACTCCTACATTTCTATACAAGTCAAGAACGATACTTGAGGAGTTAGCTTTATCTAAATTTTTAATTACTTCAAAAAGATAAATATCATCAATAGGCCAACCAAATTTTTCAATATCTTTTTCTGTTATCCCAACAACTACAGTTTTAGATTCTGCTTTGTTTTTTTTAGGAAATTTATTTAATAATGAGTCATAAATTATAAGATCAAGATTTTGTGTAACACCTCTAAAAGATAAAATGGAGCAAAATAGAATGACTAATAAATAGAAACTTGAATTGATAGAGGCTTTTATTAATTTCTTAAACATATCTTTAATTAAGATAGTTTATTTAAACAAGTAACATTGATATCTTTCTCCCAGTTTTCATCAAAAAATTCACCAATTTGAAATTTCTCGCTTAAAGAACTTTGTGGAATATTTTTATCACAAAATTTAGAAAGCCAAGCCATTTTATCTTCTTGATTTCTATTTTTCTGATAACTTGATGGTGCAATTAAAGTTTGAGCAGGTGGTGAACTATCTTGTATAAAATTAAAGTCAAAACCCATATCAGTATTATCATTACAATCAAATGAAGATTCCAAAATAAAAGGAACATCTTGGCTGGGAATTGAAATTAAAAATACTTTTTCTTTAGAAGCTTTTATTTTAAAATCATTTAAATCAACTTTATTTTTTTGTGTTTCTTCAAATTCTTTAAAGTTAATATTAATGTCTTTAGGATCGTTGGAAGGGCCAATAATTAATGCAAAATGACCTAATTCATTTTGAAAAGCAATATTTGACTCTGGGACAAGATGCATTATTTTTCTTGCACTACATTCACCTCTAGTACCTCCTCCAACTCTCCTACCAGGGAAAGCTAAACCAATATTTATCATCTCATCTTGACCTTTTATCTTATTAGGAAAGATAAGTGATGAGGCTATTAAAAAAATAAATGCGAGATTTTTCAAAGTGTCTAAATACTTAATTTAAGAATAACAATTTTTACCAAGGTGAACCCATTAGCTCTATCCCGGCCCAGAAAAATGGGTTATTCAAACCATTTTTAATCAGCCTTTTTTGAGACAAGTTTAAATTCTCTAGTAGAGTTAAATTATTAAATCCAATTAATTTATCATCTTCTAAAGTTATAAGTTTTTGAGCAAAAAGTCTTCTAGTTAGCTGCATAGCTTCTGCTTTTGGAATACCCAAATCTAAAAACTTATACATTTGTACAAAATAAGCAGAGGTCATCACATCATCCACATACCAAAGTGTACCGATGGCACTTTTTGCACCAGCCTGTAGTGCTAAACCACTAAAACCTAATTCTGTTTCTGGATCACCTAAAGCAGTTCTACAAGCGCTAAAAACAACTAAATCTAGAGGATTACCAATTCGTCCTTTTCTAAGAATTGAAAAATTATCTAATGAAATTGGCCTTGTTCCTGAAAATAATCTTGATGCATTGGGACCACCAGGTTTGAATTCGGCATGTGTAGCAATATGAATCATGTCATATTTTTCTTGAATTGCTTTTTCAAAGAAACTTTCTGGCGTGAATTCTTTATTGAAAATAATTTCTTTGTTTTTTGTTCCTCCAATTTTTGATAATTCTTGTTCTACTAGAGGTAAAGGAGCTAATTCTCTAAATTCTGAAGCTCCAATTGCCAGTAGCTTTTTATCTTCACTATCAGAGAAACTAATATCTGTTAAACCTAAAGAAGGTGTAATTGAAAAAGCATAGGAATCACCAAAGTAATTTTCTCCATCATGCAGAGCAGCGTAAGGAATTGCTTGCAGTCCTCTATCTGCAGAAATAAGTATCGTAGTTACTTTTAATTTTTCTAAATCAGGTTTGATACTCTCAAAAATCATGTTATTTAAAACTCTTGAAGGAGAAGATTCAAGCTCAATATTCAAGTTTTCTTGTCGTGATAATTGTGAATATAAAAGTCCTAGATTTTTACCAAATTCTTTCATTGATAATTCAACTCTTTTACCGATCACTTCGCCTTCAGATGGAATCAAAGTTATATCAAGAAAGGAATCTGTATTTTCTGTAGTAGTTTTCCCTGCCGCTTTAGTAAAACGTAGATGCATTACAGCAGGATTATATAAATTCTTTTCAAAAAATATTTTTGATTTGTTGGATCTTAGAGATTGGGAGTTGGAGGCAAATAATTTTTCTCCATAAAATAATCTTGAGAGAGATGAAGTATTTCTTATCTTTGATTTAGCTATTTTTAATTTTCGTTGTATATCAATTAGATTTGTTCCAGAATTGAGTGATTTATCTAAATTAAGAACATCAATTGTATTTGTTATGTTTCTATTCATGAATTTATTTAAGTTTGCAAGGACTTCCTTATTTGGAACTTTTGCGAAGGCAATTCTTCTTGCTTGATCAATAATTTCATTCCTTGATTCTTTATCTTTTTTGTTCCTATCTCCTGCAGCTCTTGAGGGCTTTGAATCTTTTTCATCTGCTTTATCTGAATTAGAAGATTCTTCATCACTAGATTCTTCACTACTTGAATCATCACTAGATTCTTCATCACTAGATTCTTCACTACTTGAATCATCACTAGATTCTTCACTACTTGAATCATCACTAGTTGAATCATCACTAGTTGAATCATCACTACTTGAATCATCACTAGTTGAATCATCACTAGTTGAATCATCATTACTAGATTCTGATTCATTTTTGTTTGAATCAGTTCCTTCAGAGGAAGAACTATCGCCGCCACTATCAGAGGAAGAACTATCGCCGCCACTATCAGAGGAAGAACTATTATCACCATCACCTCCTGAGTTAGAGGTCGAGTTCTTACTTCCAGATTTAGAAGATTTGCTCTTACTTCCTCCACTAGAAGAAGAGCCTCCCCCTTCGCTACTAGAGGGAGAACTTGGTCCTGAAGATGGAGTTGCGGGAGAGGATGAGTCACCCATGCCTTGAGAGCTATCAAGCGCTAAACTTACTTTTACGCCTTGACCTCCTATGCTTTTGGGTGGGGCAACATTACCGCCTGCAGAAACTCTAATCGTTGAAGGCGTACTACTACCACCAGAAGAAGATGGGCCAACGGCAAGCGAAGAGGTTCCAGCATTTCCACTTCTTCTTGGCGCAGGACCTTTTGGAGCGAGGGCAGTAAATTTTGGAGGTTCGATTTTTAAATTAGTTGGTAGACCTGTAATCGAAATGGAACTCCCAAATGCTAAAGATCCTAATCTTCCAGGCTTCGCAAGAGTAAGAATCGCATTATTTAGGGCAGTATCTTTGAGAGTTCCAGATAGAGATCTTTTGGTAGCGTAATCAAGTTTTGAGGCACTATCACCGTCTTTAACTCTATATTTGAAAGTAAGAGTGTCAGACCCAGAACCAGAAAAATAAGTAGCATCATTACCAGTCCCTAAAGTTAATTTAGGAGTGCCAGTTACATCAACAGCTTCTGAAAGAGTAACAGTGATTGTAATTGTGTCGTCTTTTTTATAAGATCCATCTGCCGTAGTAGCAGTAACGTTAGTAATAGTAGGAGCAGTGGTATCAAGAACTAATGCTTTATTAGCTGCAAGAGACCCGGAAGCTCCTGGAGTTACCAGTGTAAGAGTTGCATTATTTAAGGCAGTATCTTTGAGAGTTCCAGATAGAGAATCGGTGGCATTGAAATCAAGGTCAGAAGTGGTATCACCATCTTGAACTGTATAAGTGAAAGTAAGAGTGTCAGACCCAGAACCGGAAGAATAAATAGCATCATTACCAGTACCTAAAGTTAAGGTAGGAGTACCGGTCACATCAACAGCTTCTGAAAGAGAAACCGTGATAGTAATTGTGTCGTCTTTTTTATAAGAACCATCTGCCGTAGTAGCAGTAACGTTGGTAATAGTAGGAGCAGTGGTATCAACAGTAAAAGATAATGTGGAAGATGCTGATGATGTATTACCTGAAGCATCAGTTGCTGTTGCTGTTAATGAATAATCTCCCTCGCTGAGAGTTGATGATGTAATAGTAAAATCACCATTACTATCTGCAGTAGTAGAACCTAAAAGAGTTGAGGTTGAATATTGATAAATCCTGGTGTGACCACTATCATTTCCATTGCCATCATTACCATTAGCACCAATAGCAACAATCGTTCCATCATCAGAAAGACTTACAGACGTTCCTGAACGATCAACTGCAGCTTCTCCATCTATGTCACTTCCAAGCTTTGACCAAGAATTAGATCCTGATGCATATTGATAAATGCGGGTATGACCACTGTTACTTCCATTGCCATCATTAACATTAGCACCAATAGCAACAATCGTTCCATCATCAGAAAGACTTACAGACGTTCCTGAACGATCAATTGAAGCTTCTCCATCTATATCACTTCCAAGCTTTGACCAAGAATTAGATCCTGATGCATATTGATAAATGCGGGTATGACCACTGTTATATCCATTGCCATCATTTAATTGTGCACCGATAGCAACAATCGTTCCATCACCAGAAAGATCTACT
>QCCU01000022.1 GCA_003278855.1 Prochlorococcus sp. AG-347-M23
TAAATAATATCGCTAATAACAGATTGATATCCATGTCCAGTTAAATAATCACTCATCTGAGTCTGGTTCTGATAATTTGCATATTGGATATTTCCATCTGCATGCATTAGAGATCTTAAATAAACATCACCATCATTTGTTTTCCAATAAACCTCCTGGAAACCATCACCGTCATAATCACCTGATGTTTTTAAAGTTAAATTATCGTTATATAAATCATTCTGGAATCTCACCTGACTGTTTAAAGCTAAACGATCAATAGTTTCTCCATTAACAACAAGATAACGGTCAGATCCTGTTGCTCCAAATTGAGCGGGAGCAGGCGTAACTCCATCATGTAAGAATCCACCATTAGCATTTCCTACTGCGATTAATGGATCATCATAAATTCCAACTACTCTTGTTCCTCCACCTTTGCCATGATCTCCATAATCAATCTGTCCAGTAACAGAATCAATCTTTCCTGCTGCCCAACGACCACTAACTTTGTTGGTGTAGATAGCTTCTAAAACACCATCATTATTGACATCTAACCTTCCTTGATACTTGTAAGAGTTTTTTAATTCATCAGAAACACTGCCGGAGTTGGCATGTAGATTCCCGTCGTAGTCTTTGATGTATTCAAGGTGGTAAGTCTGTCCAGCTTGATGACCGGAGACATCTAATTCTTTTCTATCACTAACAGAAACAGTGACTGTTTGCTCTGCAGTATTACCTGCGGAGTCTGTTGCAGTAACAACTACGACATAGTCATTACTACTATCACTATCTCCAGGGGATTCATAATCTGGAGCAGTTGCAAAGGTTAGAGCACCTGTTGTTTGGTTAATCGCAAACTTATCCTTATCAACTCCGCCGCTTAGAGACCAGGTAACGGTTTGATTGGCAGTAAATGTACTTACGGTGGTTCCATTTTCCGAAATGGTTATTGAGCTTGTTGAATCACCTGCACTACCAGATGGACCTTTAATATTTGGAGCAGTTCCTGTTACTTCAGAATTATTAGTAACAGAAGTGCTGCTTAGATCAGATACATCATTCCCGGAATTATCCTGGATCGCATTAGTATCATCACCAGAAGTTGGATCTTTATAGGCAACGGTTACAGCTTCATCATTTTTTATCGTTGTGCCAACAGTAAGAGTTACTTCTCTTCCAGAAATACTTACAGAACTAACACTATTGTCGGATCCTGCTGTGGTTACTATAAAGTCAGTGGTAGATGGGACATTACTGGAATCAAGACTTTCGTTATAGGTAAGAACGATCTTGGTTCCATCTGTTGATGTCACGGCACTGCTAAATGTTGGAGCAGCGTTGACTTGTTCAGCTATTACCTTTATTTCGACCGGAAATTCAGTGTCGCTGTAGGCGCCGTCCGGATCCGAAACGCGAAGCATCACTTCATGTGTTCCAAGATCCCTTGATGATGGGCTCCCAACCAGATGCGATTGGCTATCAATAGACAGCCATTCCGGTCCACTTAATAAGCTAAACGACAAGTCATTGGCGTCATGATCTGGATCAAAAATGTCTTGAGTTAGAGACGTAGCGAAAGCTTTACCCGCAACCGCATCACCTAGAGACCACTGCGTAGCAATCCAAGAAGGTCGTTGATTCGTCGGACCCTCAGGCTTCGGAGCAATGGGATATAAACTAACAACTCTGAAACCAGTATATGTATTATCACTCTTGCGTTTTATAGGTACTCCGTTGTTACCATCGGTAGCTGTGAAATAACTATTGCCATTCGCTGCGTAAAAGCCACCACGGGCTCTGGTGTTAGCGCTATCGAAAGAATTATCAGCTTCAAGCCATTCGCGCAAGCTTCCAGCTTGGTCGTATGTTCCATAATGCGATGGTCTGTCATCGGTGCCTACTGGATGTGGTGGTCCATCTTGATGTTGACCAGTTGGCCATCTTGAAAGATCACCATCTTGAATCGCATTAGAAAAGTATGCTTGGTCTCCCTTTGGAAGAGTAGTTGATTGGTAAGACTTGAGCTCAAGGCCTTCAAAGTCTTCGCTGAAATATTCATTATTTTGCTCATCAACAACTAAAATATTGTCAATGGCCCAATAGAACCAAAGGTCTTCACTAGTCTCATAACTCCATGTGAAAGTAGCTGATTGTGCTCCCTCTGGATTGTCGAGATTAATTGTTTTGTTCGCATTATTGCCGTATTTTTCATTTTCCTTGAACTGTTTAATAGTAATGGGAGCCGCGCCATCATAGGAGACTGAAATAGAAGCATGGTTAGGCGTATGTTTTCTGGCCCATGATGAATCAAAATTAAGCTTGAGTTCGCCAGCTACTGCGCCAGAGATATCAATGCTTGGCGTAGAGATTTCCGACTGCGTTGTTACCCCAGCTGTGTCCAATGAGAATTCGTAGGGGTCAAGAACTGCAATTATCCCCGTGCCTTTGGTAAATTTATTTCTAATACTTATGTTTGAGTCATTGCGACTCCAGGATTTAATATTGTGAAAAGTCCAGCCATTGAATTCATCTGCTGTTAAGGCATTTTCTGATTCTTCTGAGACAGGTTTCCCATGCTTATTCCCGTTGCTAACTGACCAACCACTAGGAGCTTGATCAGTCCAATCTCCAGGTGCTGGTTGACCGGAAAAATAGGCGGCTTTGTACCACTCATCTTCTGTCGGCAATGCAACTGCGCCGATTTCCATCTCATTCCAATTTCGCTTGTTGATTCCATTGTTGGCTCCCCAAATGGTATAAGTACCTCGGTTATTGTTCCCACTTGTAAGCCAATTGCAGAAACGAAGAGCGCTCCTAAAGTCAACAAAATTGACTGGATGTTGTTCATAGCCATCTTCAACTATGTAAACAAACTCACCATTGATTTCCTGCCTATTGATTTTCATCGATTCATGGTATCGATCGGTCAGACCATCCTGTGAGCTGACTTTTCCTGTGTCATTCAGAAAAGCCGCGTATTGTTCGTTTGTGATCTCGTATTTACTGATGTAATACTCATAGGGGACATGACCGTAACCATCAAAGTTGGCTTGATTCCCAGCATCCCCAACATGCACCATTTCAATTGGGATTGCTTTTTCTTGGCCTGATGGCGTCGAAAACTCCCAGACATCGCCAGTGACGACTTCTCCGTCCTCTTTGACTGAATCAACGCGCCAGTAGTATATTTCACCCGGCACAAACGGGCTGTCAGGTGTGAAGATGTTATTTGTTTGCTCAGACTTTAATTCAAGGCTGTTTGGATCATTGCCTAAATAAATACGATGTTTAACAGCATCGATTCCTCCAAGCCAGATCAGATCACTGGTTGGTCTCGCCCTCGGCGATGAGTCGTAGGGGATGGGAGATCGTGCCTTTTCCGTGCGGTGGCCAGGGATCCAATAGTTCAGATCACCGAATTCATAGGCTCCAATATCAGGAGCATCTCCTAGAAAACCATCAGTGATTCCTGTTTGTTCAACACCTGCATCAATTAACCGAGAGTCACTTTTTAAACGAAAGTCAAAATTTTCGGGATCACGGAGCTCAGATTGAAGAACATTTCCTCTGCTTCGGGTCGTTGAATTGCCTTGGTGGATGCCAGGTGTTTTGTATTCCGATGGATAACTATCGTGATTGCCCGCATTGTTCACTGCAATGGAATGTTGATTGCCAAGTTTTTCTGCCGAACCCCGTCGTCCATCGACTCTATAGTCGTAAACATTAAAATAATTATTTTCAGCTGTTGGGCGGATGATTCCGTCAACTGCTGGATCGTATCCTTCTGTAAAACCATAGAATTTATCATGTGCAACATTGATGTCTAAATGAGTATTGCCGAAGGCAGTATTATTCGTAATTGTGTGCAGATCACCTTTCAGTCGTGTACCACGCTTGGCACCAGTTAATACATTATTTTGTACAGTTCCACCCATTCCTGCAGCGTCGCCATCAAAGCGAATGGCATTTCTTCCTGGCATGTTATGAATCCAGTTGTTTCGCAATGTCGTTCCCATGACATTGCCGCGATTCACTTGGATTCCAGAGTCATCACCATGAAAGTGAAAGTCATAAATGCGGTTGAATTCAGCTAAGGACTGCGCGCCCTGCTGTGCTTGTCTATTCCCAAATTTCCCCATACCACCCCATCCGCCCGTATGAAATGTTGAGTGGCGGACGATATTTCCATCATTCACTCCTGCACTCCACAACATGCCTCCGCCGTGGGGCTTGTTATGGAAATAGCTATCCTCCATAAGATAATTTGAACCTCCTCGCCCGTAATAAAGGAGAAGTGAATAGGAGTTTGCAAATTCGCTCCTACGGAATGTCAAACTCGCATCGCCATTTCGATGTGCTAATCCACCCGGTCCACCGGTTTCGTTACCAGCGATGTTGACATAATTTTCATAGTCACCCTCTGCTTTGTTAATATCTGCGCCAAGCATCTGCTTGTGGTGGCCAGAATATAAAAACTTGCTGTTCTCAAAGGTTAGGTTATGAGAACCTAATAAATGAAACGAGCCTGTTCGAACTGTGATTCCATCAAATTTGATATGAGACGAATCATATACTTTTAGAATCCGATCAGAGTCTGTCTGGTGTTCTTGCTCGGTATAACCACGTGCCTTGATCAATGCTTGATTCGGATTGGCATTGTTTTCAAGCCAAACATATAATTCTTTCGTATCCTTGTCATAAAACCACTCACGTTCTGAATTAAGTAGATCAAGATCTCCTGTGATGTAGTAATTTTCTAGAATCTTCAGATCTTCAGCTCCTGATGACGTTTCAAATGTTGCCTCACCAGCGTTGTGAGATGTAATGTCAAAAACTTTCGGGCCTACACCATTAACGACGACGACACCACCTTCCACGCTGACATTCAGATCAGAAAGGCTATGCTTTTCGTCTTGATTTCTAAAGCGATTGGTCTCCGCACTTTCTTCAACAATTCGATCAGCATGAGAACGTGTTCCTAAATCCCAGTAACTCTCTGGAGTTGGATTGTTACCATCAGATTCATCGTATTCATCCCAATGTTTTTTGATGTCTGGCCAACGTGCCCCGATGAGCATCGTGTCATCAAGGAATAGCTGAGTGACATCAAAGTCAACGGTTGTTTTCCAGATGTTGCCTTCGTAAGGTATCCATTCGCTTGTAATGTCTTTTGCGCCTTCAATCACAACTTTTTCATCGTTGTAATTGCCGATCGTTATTGGCTCTTCTTCAGTGCCATGGATGTTGTCAATATGAACTCTTTCTTTGTAAATTCCCCCTCTTAGTTTAATCTTATGACCTGGTTGAGCTATCGACGATGCATAGGTAATCGTTGCCAGCGGCAGCTCGTACGTTCCCGGATTGCTGTCGTCCCCGTCTGGAGACACATAGATGGTCGTATCTGGAATAACTTTTATGGTGTAGGGAACATCTAGGGTTTGTGATTCACCCAAGGAATCTTCAACACGGAAAACAATGGACTTGTTGCCTGAATCACCGGCACGTGGTGTTCCTGTAAGCCCTCCATTGGATATCACGCTCAACCACTCAGGCCCCTCCTCTATTGAAAAGCTGAGAGGGTCTCCGTCCGCATCAAAGGCAAGCTCAGCTATTGAGGTAACATAAGGCTCATTTTCATAGGCATCATCCAATTCCCAGGCTGTTGATTTCCAGGCAGGGGTCAGATTGTCAGTACGCTTTCGAACAACGCGGAATCCCCAATCCGAGCCTTGATCGGACGCCTCTCTAGTTTTCCCAGGGGAGCGTGAGCTCATTGAGTTGAGGCTCACAGGCTGAAGAAAACTGCCTCCTTTTCGAAGCTTTCCAGGTAACTCGTTGGGTAAATAAGCAACGTCATCGAGCCATTCCCAGGCATTACCAGCTTGGTCATACGTGCCCGATGGGCTGGGTTGGTCGAAGCTTCCGACTGGGGCAAGCCCTGCAAAAGCAGAGCCTTCAATATTGGCCTGATCTACCCCAATGGAATCAGTCTGTGTTGGATAGGTGTGTAGCGACGGATCAGACGAAGAGTCATAAAGGCCTGCCTTCAGCCATTCCGCATGGGAGGGCAGCGCGAAGGCACCTCCGTCAAACTTATCTTGATCACGTGGAATTTCTTCTTCTTTATTATCACTTTGCGCTGGCTTGATCGCATAAACGCCGTTTTCGGTGCTGCCAGTCGATAGCCAGTTTGCATAACGTGCAGCATCATAAAAGCTGACATACGTTACTGGATGATTTGCTAATTCAGGAACAACGGTATAGGAATAATCTCCTGATTCCCCCTGCCGGGTGATACCACCTAGGCCCTGATCAAGATCTGTCTCACCCATTTTATTGTCATAGAGTAAGTAATTATCGACAGAAGCTACCGAATTCAAGAATTGCGCATACTGCGCATTCGTAACCTCATGGGTTCCAATATAAAAGTCGTAATCGGGCAACGTTGAGTTAGATACTGGGTCAATCGGTAGCGTTTCTCCGGGAACAGCACGAACCAGAACACTCGGCATCGCAGGCAATGCTTCAACCACCTGGAACGACCAAAGATCACCTTCAACAACGGAGCCATCTTGTTGTACCGTATCAACTCGCCAGTAATAGGTGGTGCTCGGAATGAGACCTTCAGGGGGTGTGAAAATATTGTTGGTTTGCGAGCTAACGAGCGTAAGGTCGGTTGAATTCTCGCCAAAGTAAACATGGTTCAGCTTTACATCCTTCCCTTCCAGCCACATCAAATCAGCGTCGGGTTTGACGGTTGTTGAACCATTTGGGGCAATCGGGGTCCTAGCTTTCTTTGTACGGTGGCCTGGAATCCAATAGGACGATGCACCTACTTCATAGGCGCCACTATCGGGTGCCTCTCCTTGATATCCATCAGTAATGCCAGAGATATGTAGGCCTGTATCAACAAGTGCTGAATTTTGTTTTGGACGAAAATCAAAATTTTCAGGGTCCCGCAGCTCTTCTTTGATCAATGAAGTACGTTTATTGTCTTGGCCGTGATCGCTTACATAGGAATTGCCAACTGCCTGATTTGGAGATCCAACGCCAAAAGGATCAGGCATCCGATCAAATGCGTTGTTATGAATACTTGAATTGAAATGGCCTCGTCGCCGATCCTTGTCCTTCCCATGTCTTGAAGGTATGTATCGATCATCCCACTCCATTCCATCATCAACGCCATCATCATTAAGGTCCAGGTAACCATAAAATTTTCCGTGGTCAGCACTTAGATCGTATGAAAAGTTAGAAACTAAGGTGTTATTCATGATTTCATGCTGATCACCTTTGATTCTCATTCCACGGCGAGTTTCATGAGCAACGTTGTGATGAGCAGTGCCTCGGATACCCGCGGGGCTACCATCAAACCGGATTCCATTGCGCCCTGGAGCATCGTGAATCCAGTTGTAGGCGATCAAAGCGCCTTCTTGAGATGCTGCTGGTACCTGAATACCCGAGACATCTCCATCACCGTGGAATGAGTGAATGTGGTTGTATTGCCATACAGATGAATCGCCGATTTTCGCAGCACTACCAAAGCCAAAGGTGTGAAATGTATTTCTCTCAACCTTCATACCTGGTGCCGCAGAGACTCTCAGGGCTCCGCGATCGCGAACATTATGCAAATAACTATTCTTTATTTCTAATCCAGGCCCGGCGGCGCGCAGCAAATGGCTGATTCCGTTGGCAAATTCAGAGTTGGTAAAACTAATATTTGAATCAGGAACCTCATCTAAGTCTGGCCGTCCCTTCAGGCTGACTGGTTGAATGCGATTGTTATAAAGAGGAAGCTGTCCATCCTTCAACATCCGACCATCATAGGTGGGATATAGGAAACGCATCTCGTCAAAATTTAGATTCGTTGCTTCGTTAAATTCAAATATTCCAGTATGAAGTGTGATTCCTTTGAAATCTAGAAATGATGAATTGTCGATCTTCAGTAGTACGTGATAATCAGCATCTGGATGTAGATCGGGGTCCGAGATATACGAGCTTGAACGATCCCAGGCACGTGCCTGCAAGTCACTCAAATTGGGATCCTGGTCATCAGGCATCCAGACATACAGGTCTCCGGATTCCTTGTCGTAATGCCATTCCCCAGGCTGATCCAGTAAGCCTAAATGGCCCTCTAGATGATAATGAAGCTGTCTGCTTCCCTCAACCGGACCATTTTTGGTGGGCCAGAGATCTGCAGTTTCGACATTGCCGTCGTTCCCGCTGATCCAATTAAAATTCTTCAGGGCTGTCTGACCTGGACTGCGGAGCCATAATTCAAAGTTTGAATCAATATCAAATATAGATTCGCCAGCCTTGTGATTGATGATCTCACCAGCATGGGTCTGGCCAAAGCTTTTATGAGGGACCAGCATCGCTCCTTTGACACTGAAGTCAAGATCAGATAGGCGATGTTGACCTTCATGATTTCTATACTCATCCGGCACCTCAGGATCAACAAGGGCAAGGGCACGTGTGCCTTCAATATCCCAGTAACTATTCGGTGTTGCGTTGCGGCGATCTGAATCATCAAGACGATCCCAATCTTTTGTGATGTTCGGCCAGCGTGCCGCTGTTAACATCTGTCCATCTAGAAACAGCTGAGAGATGTCAAAATTGAGATTCGTTTTCCAAATATTGTCGTCATGCTTGACCCAAGGCGCATTGATTGCCTCAGCACCAGTCAGAATGACTTCTTCATTCTGATAATTTACAAAAGTGATTGGTGCGTCTTTGTGGCCATTCAGCTCTTCGATTTTGAGGCGTTCGCGGTAGGTGCCCCCGCGGATTGAAATCACATCACCGGCTTGAGCATTATTAATTGCATGTTGAATGGTTCTGAATGGAGCAATAAAGCTGCCTGAGTTGGAATCATTTCCATCAGTAGAGACGTATATTGTGCTGCTTTGTGAGTCGGTTCCGATTTGGCTAAGGACAATACTCTTAAGTGGATCCTGGTTATTGCTATTTAGAGATTGCTCTTTTCTTACTTCGTTGTTACCGCTTTCATTCATGCCGGTATTTTTGGCTGTTTATTAAGAAATTATGCAATCTTATTATAAACAAAAACCAAAAAAAAGAGTAATTTAATGTATGTTTTATAAACGACCCCATCATTTGTTTTCCAGTTAAATTCCTGATAACCATCACCGTTATAATCCCCAGATATTTTTACAGTTAAATTATCTTTTAATAAATCATTCTGGAATCTTACCTGACTGTTTAAAGCTAAACGATCAATTTTTTAAGATTTCGGATGTGTGCATCTAAAGTCTTACTATTTATCACGTGATATTGGCTCAATATCTTTTAATATTAATTTCAAGTCTTCTATCATTTTGTTTTTGCTTATAGCAATTAGTTTTAAAGTATCTTGATACATATTTGTTTGCACATCGGATGTCCTTAGCCCAGCAATAAGTTGTTTTGCTTTATCGGGTAAAGAATCTATCAAATATTCTTTATCATCTATCTTTAATTTATTTTCTGATTGATTTTGATTTTCCATAAATTAATAAATTTTTATTTCTTTAAAATATACGAAAATCTTTTGACTACAGCAACTTTATCCTGGCTATCCTTTCGCAATGTGAG
>QCCU01000023.1 GCA_003278855.1 Prochlorococcus sp. AG-347-M23
TATTAATAGGCTAAATAAAAGTCAAATTCTTCAAATGGTTAATTTAGTTTCAATATCAAATGATATCAATGATTTAATGGATAACTTGAAATGGGAAAGTTCTAAATCATTTAATCAAAATATTTAAAATAGATAAACTCATTTTTTGATAATTATTAATTCTTGAAATTTACATAAGATATACTTAATAGTTAATTCAATTAATTAAGAGTTTTATAAATAATTTTTATAAGCTATTCAAATAAATTTTTGATAGTAATTTTCCTTATAAGAAACTTGCTCTTTATTACTATAATTAAGTGTTGTTTTCTTATCCTTGGTAAATGATTTAATTAATATCGTAGAAGTGATTATTATTATTAGTATTATTAGTAAATCTCCAACAGTAATCCCTCTCTCCTTTAGATTCATGATAAAACATATATTTTGTTTAAATATAGCCTTTATTATTTAATAAACTAATATTTTTTACAAACGTGCTAAAACATATATGAAGGAAATATAAAAAGAATATAAAAATATTGAGACTATAACCTTTTAAATCATATAAAAAAAATATATAAATTCATTATATGGTAGTCAAAAAAAAAATTCAGAGTTCTAACAGTCCTTATTTTTTCTCTAAAGAGATGATTATCACAAAAAAATCACTTAACGAAAATCAACTCAAATTTACTTATCAAAAACAGTTAATCTCAGACCTAGATAATAAGCACAAGGAATGGTCAAAATCGATTAACAGTAAATTTTAAAAGCTTTCGTTGATTATATTTAAAAGTTTATTTCTTTTAATTGTATTTTTTTCTTCCCAATTAAGTGTCACTTCATCATTAATGATAGGTTTTGCTTCATAGGCTAGATACCAAAGAATAAATCCGACAGGAAATAATAAAATATGCATAGCAAAATTAGTTGACTTAAATCAAATATAGTGCAACACTTATAATGTGCAAGTGTCACACTAATTTTTTTTTATTATGCCCTCTCCGAGGAAAAGAATTGGTTTTTTGCCAAGTGAAGAAGTGCATGAAATTATTGAAAAATTGTGCACAGCTAATGAGTTTAGTCAGTCAAAAGTCACAGGTTTATTGGTTGAGGAAGCGTTAAGGTCTCGAGGAGTGTTAAATGAATCTTATGGTCAAAATCAGAATAATAATGGTGATTTTATAAACTTTTCTTTTGATCACGAATCATTATCTAAAAATAATAGTTCTTCACTTAATGTGGACGAATATGCAGTTAATAAAAGAGTATTATCTGATGATATCAAAATGATACATGAATTTATTGAGTTTAAGTATTTTAAGAAAGTTATGAAGCGAAATAAAAACATTATTGAATAAATAGTGTCACACTATTAATGTTTATATAAGAATGCTTTTCAATGGAAATTAGACATTAAACAAAGATAAATATTTTTTAATATTTCTAATCAATTTCTTAAAGAAGGATCCTTATAAATTGAATCTTTAAAAATTCAGCGGACTAAATCCTCGTGGAGATATGAACCTTAGCCCGCTTTAAAAAAATAGCAATAAAAAAATATAAATACAACAAGTATGTAAATTTACTTTTGATTTAAAATTGGATCATAAAAACTCAAATATAAATGGCAGTAAGTGAATTAAATGAAGATACACAGGATCAAATATGTGATCTTCTTGAAAATCTTCAGCAAACAGAGAAACTTAAAAATAAGGATATACGAATTTTGCTTGATAAAGTAGTAAGAAAATATGGAGGAAAAGTAGTAAGTAAATGAAACACCTATTAATCCCACTATTAGTTTTGCTTCCTTTCCCAAATGTTGTAAATAGCTCCCACTTAAATAATCAGAGAGAACTTATAGTCACCTCAGAAAGCACTAAGGAATCGATCGAGTTAGCAAAATACCTTAAAGATAATGGTGTAGTTAAATATTCAGCATATTGGTGTCCTAATTGCCTTAATCAAAGTGAATTATTTGGTAAGCAAGCTTATAGAGAACTTAATGTGGTTGAATGTGCAAGAGATGGCATAAACAGTCAAACTCAGTTATGTATTGATAAAAAAATTAAAGGGTTTCCCTCATGGGAAATAAATGGAAAACTAATTTTAGGTGTACTTTCACTAAAAGAGTTATCAAAGTTGACTGGATTTAAGAATTAAGAAAAATGTAAGATGATTAATGCCTAGATATTAAAGGTTGTTTCTTGAGTACCTTTCATACATCCTCCAGTTGGATAGTTAATTACTTTTTTTGATATTAATCCAATACTTATAGCAACTATTCCAATACCAAATAAAGCTCTTGATCTTTTACTTGTGATGAGATGTTTCATTGGGTATTTATTAAATAATAAATAGTAGGGAATATTAAATTATAACGTTTATTTTTTTGTTAAAAAAAAAAAGTAACCCTAAATCTATAATTTTTTAAAATAAGTTTTTGATATTAGTTATCTAGAAAATCCTTAATCAATAAATGCTTATGTATCTTTTTTTCATTATTTTTAGTTTGTATTTGACAGTCTTTTTATAATTAAAATGAGACTTTTATTTTTTTATGAAAAATAAAGAATTTAATGTGACTCAAGGAATGGCTTTGTTACTTTTGAAGCCATTAAATTTACCCGCTAACTACGTCCTAAATCTCATAATTTATATAACTAATCCTAGTAACAATATTGGATACTAATAGTCTTCCCAAACTGGTTTGGTTCTCCTTCAACCATGAGCGATTAACTTTCTCCATTCATCTCTAGCTTTATCAACTTTATGTTCTTCTCTGGTTGTCATAAGAGGTGGTTCTTTGCCTAAAACACCAAGAATTCTTCCAGAGTCAATAAACATATATTCAAAAAATTTATCTTTATTTTGATTATTCTTTGAAAACCTATTAACCCTTGAACGATTCGAATTTATAAGCCAATAATTTTCTGTCAATCTTACTTATTTTATCTTTTCTAAATTGGAGCCATTGTTAATCCTTTGCTGGATAGTTGCTCATGATAAAGCTCTGCTTGTTCTAGATTACCTCTCCACACCTCTGCAGATCCTGTCTTGTCAACCTTAATGGTTAGATCCCATGCCCTTTGTTCACTTATGCTTGGGATTATTGTTAGAAGACAATTTGCGACATGCTGATAAGTATTAAAGTTGTCATCAAGAACTATAACTATTGCTTCTGGATATTTTGCTTTAGATTTTTTGGGATCTAAGACTGTGTCGAGTGAATTAACCATTTTTGTCTTTGATAGTTTAATTAAATTAAAATTTCACGTATGTTCTTCAATTGAAAAGTATTGAAAATGTCTCGAGCGTGACTTGAACACGCGACCTGCGGGCTATGAATCCGCCGCTCTAACCAGCTGAGCTACCGAGACATGGGAATATTGTAAGGCATTGGTTGTACTTAATTACCATTTTGAAAATTTATTTGTTTGTGGGCCTCATATATAGCAATTCCGCATGCTACAGAAAGGTTTAGACTTCTTACACCTTTTTGATCATTGTTTCCAGTATGTATATTCGGCATAAATATTGATATTAAAAAGTCGCTTTTATCAATAATGGAATCGGGTAATCCTAAATCTTCTCTCCCAAATAGCAAAATATCATCTTGCTTAAATTTAAAATCCTTCAAATATAATCCATTTTTTTTACTAAAAGAGATTATTCTTTTTTTTGATTTTGACGCTAAAAATTTTTCAAAATTCTCATACTGATTAACAGTAACTAAAGGCCAATAGTCTAAACCTGCTCTTTTTAAATATTTATCTTCTAGTTTAAAACCCAAGGGCTCTATAAGATTCAAAGGTATATTAAAAGCAGCACATGATCTGGCAATATTACCAGTATTTTGTGGGATTCTAGGTTCAAAAAGAGCGACTTCCAATTTTAAGTAGGTATTTCAATACTTATTTCATCTATTTTGATTGCTCTTCCGTTTATGGCCAGCCAATTATCTTTTGATATTTTGGTTATTCTCTTTTGAAGTTCCCCGATTCTCTCAATATATGTATTACCAATTTTATATTCAGAGACCAAACTCCAACCTACTTGTTCTCCAACAATAATTGTTATGCTTTTTCTTTTCATTAAGAGACTTATAAGTGAATTCATTTTTGTTGACCATTCATTTTGCTCCTTGCCAATACTTTTCATAACGAATCCCCCTATAGAATCTATTAATAATGGACCTTCTTCATTCCTTAATGTATTTAATAGATCTGTCGTTTCTATTAATTTCCAATCTTTTGGTCTTCTTTTTCGATGTAAATTAATTTTATCTTGCCATTCTTTATCATCCAAATTTTTTTCAGATAAGGCAACATATGATAATTTTTTTACCTCCTTTGCAAGATGCTCCGCGAATTCACTTTTCCCACTCTTTGTCCCCCCTGTAATTAAAACTATATGAGATGAATATTCACTAATATTTAAAACCTTTGCATTCATAAATTCTCTATTATTTAGAGAAATACCACCATGTTGCTAGAGGAATAATCGTGGCAGCAATTAACAAACCTATAACTATATAAGTAGCAGTTGAACTCTCAGTATCTTTTGATCTCATAGTGTTAAAATTTGGATCCACTACAGGGTTGTCAATAGATGAGGGCTGACTTTTTTCGTAATTTATAACAGTCTTCTGTTGAGTAATACCAAAATATTTATTTATAGCATTAATTTCATTTGCGTATGTAGTCGAAGGGATAATAATAAAAATAAAGCCAGTAAAGATAAGGGAAAGTATATATTTATTGATGTTTAGGTTCATTTTGAGAAGTTTTGATTAATTATATATTAAAAACCATATGTTTGAGTATTTTTAAATCTACTAAACAATATAATGTTTGCATAATTTAATTAGAAATAACATATTTAAAATATGGGATTCAATGGGAAATCATTAATATCAGTCGGTGTAATACTATTTATTTTTCAGATAGCAAATTTCATTTCAATAGAAACTATCACTCCTGAGCTTGAAAGAGCACAAGTGTTAGCTGCAATAGCTTCGTTAATTATTATTTTGATAGGTTTTTTATTTAAACAATTCCAACCCATAGCTGGTGAGAAAGCTCTTTTAAAAGGAGAAAATATGTTTCTCTTCGATAAAAATATGCCGGATGAAGTTATTGATGAACTTGCATGGGGTTCTGAAGCGATATTAACTTCTACAGCAGCAGCAGCAATATTAATCCACAATGATGGCGTTAATATATTGAGGAGGGGTATCACTTCAAGTAATGATTTTAAACCTGGGGAAACTTGTCTGAGATCTATTAAAGATATGAAATTAATATCATTGGCAAACACTAAATTTTATCCTGGAAGAGATGAATTTTTTAATTTTTGCGCTGAAATCCCATCTATTTTAGTTGTACCTATAAATAATAAGGCTTTCATATTGATAGGAGGCTGGAGTGCTAAGTGTTTTACGAAGTCTGATGAAAAATGGATTAATAACTGGTCCAAAAAAATTAATAATATTTTCTCAAAAAATAAAATTTAAAAATATATTATTGATTTAACTCTTTTATCTTTTGCTTCAAAGCTTACTGATTCAGTATTTAAATTATAGAAAGCATTTTCTGAGTTTATTTCATATTTATTTTCGTTATTTTCATCTTTAATTATATATTTTACTGGATTGAAAAATTCAATTATGTTATCTGAACCCAATATGGCTTTTCCTGAATTTAAGATGATATTTTGATTTTCAAATCTTATATTTCCCTCTAATAGATAGTTAGTATTTTCTATATTCCAAATAAAATTATCAGCATTTAGAATATCCCCATTATTTTTTAAAGTTTTTAATTTAACATTCCCTTTCAATTTCAAGAGTTTATTATTGTCTGATAATGTTGATTCTTCTGAACTAATAATATATTTAGTTTCTTTCCCGTTAAGAATATTAATAATAGGTTTTTTTAATTCGAATTTTAATTCAATATTGTCATAACTTGAATTTGGACTGGTAATAGAATATATTTTATCTCCATTTTTAGAAAATATACTCATATCTAAACTGTCTATTTTTTGGATAACTTTATTTTCATCATTTACACTAGGAGCGCAACCAAGCATAAATAATGTAAGGAAAATTATTAATCTATAATTTTTGCTCATACTCAAGTTTATTTATGATTGGAGTGGGTTTAGGAAGACTTGAGTTGCTAACTAATAATCCCCAAATTAATTGTTTTTTCCATGAAATTTCCTCTCTGAATATAGAGCCAAGTTGTTCATTAATTTTTAAAGATAATTCGGGCAATAAAGGTAGTAATAATAATCCTATTATTCTGGTACTTTCTAAAACGTTATAAATAATTTCTTTAACTAGAGGTAGATTATCTTTCTCTTTTATTAGCACCCATGGCTGATTATCATTCAAATACAAATTTGTTTTAATTGCTAGGCTAAGTACTTCATTAGCTGCTAAATCTAATTTGTAGTTATCAAAGTTATAAATATAGTTTTCAACTGCAATTTTGGCATAATTTTCTAATTTATTTTCACTTGAAAAATTTTCATTATTTGGCACTTTATTATCAAACCATTTTCTAGACATAGATGATGTTCTATTTAATAAATTACCAATTGTATTAGCTAAGTCATTGTTGATGATGTCAACAAATCTTTTATCTTGAAAATCTCCATCATTTCCTAATGATATGTCTTTAATGAGGTACCACCTTACAGGATCATTTCCATATTTTGTAAGCAATAAATCAGGGTCGAGTACATTTCCTAAGCTTTTACCCATTTTTTGCCCCTCTCTTGTAAGAAATCCGTGACCAAAAATCTTCTTAGGAACTTTCATTTTGGCAGAAATGAGCATTGCAGGCCAATATACAGCATGGAATCTCAGAATATCTTTACCAATTAAATGAATATCAGCTGGCCATCCTCCATTAATTGATTTTTCCAATGAATTTTCTGTCGCATCAGAACTAATGGCACTAACATATCCAAGTAAAGCATCAAACCACACATAAAAGGTATGGTTATCGCAACCAGGGACTGGAATTCCCCATGTAACATTTGTTCTTGAAATTGAAAAATCCTTTAAACCTCTAGAAACAAAATTTATAATTTCATTCTTTCTTTCTATTGGCTCTATAAAAGAAGGTTCGTTGATTATTTTCTCAATTTCTTTTTGATACTTTGACAGCCTGAAAAAGAGATTCTCTTCATTTTTCCATTCTAAATTTTTTTGATGTATTGGACATTTGTATGTTGACGAGTTTTCTGGATTATCTTTAAATTCTTCACAACCTACACAATACCAACCTTTTTGAACTCCCATGTAGATATCATCTGATGCTTTTACTCTTTCATAAAATTCATTAACAACAAATTCATGATTCTTTGAGCTTGTTCTTATAAATTTGTCATAGGATATATTCCAATCCTTCCAATTATTATTAAATACTTCTGAGATTTCATCACAATGTGATTTTGGTTCAATACCCTTTTCATTAGCTGTTCTTTGTATTTTTAAACCATGTTCATCTACACCAGTGATGAAAATAACTTCTTCATCTGCAAGCCTTTTATACCTAGCTATTGAGTCACAAATTATTGTTGTATATACACTTCCTAAATGAGGTTTATCATTAACATAGTATAAAGGTGTAGTAATGACAAAAGTCATAAAGCTTTTTTATTTATACTAACAGATATTTTTTAAACTAATAACAATCCATTATATTGATTATCTTATTAATAAATAAATTCTAGAAGATTACTATCATTTATAATATTTTTAACTTTATATATTTTATTACTGTATATTTCTATTGATACAAAAAGAGTAATGAGTATTTCCAGTGAATAATCTGGAAAATAAACCAAAGCAATATTTTTTTTATGATTAATCCACTTAACGAATATAATTTTATAAAAAGCTTTTTCTTCATTCTTAAAAAATAATTTTAAATACTTATATTTATCATTTTTAAATATATTATTATTTTCTGATTGTCTATTCTTTGAATAATCAATAATCTTAGAGACTGAATCTTTACTAAGAACTTCGTTATTATTAATTTTGTTATAGACTTGCCTTTGTATAATCAAATCAAGATATCTACGTAGTGGTGATGTACATTGTACATACATTTTAAGGCCTAATGATTCATGGATTCCTGGCTTAGTAGTTATGTAACTTCTTCCCATATATTGTTTTAATATTATATATTTAATATCACTATCTTTATATCTATTGAGTATATCAGATGGATTGCAGTTTATTTTTTGAATCCTAAATGCAGCCGCTAAATCATATTTATCTATGAATAAACTTGTTACATAACCCATTAAGATCATTGATTCTGCAATTATAATTTGTGATATTGTTTTCTCTAATTTAGTTAGTATAAT
>QCCU01000024.1 GCA_003278855.1 Prochlorococcus sp. AG-347-M23
GGTAATTATAGTTCCTGGTTATGGTCTAGCGGTAGCTCAAGCTCAACATACTTTAAGGGAAGTGACAAAAAAACTAGAGCAAAATGGTATTGAAGTTGTTTACGCAATTCATCCTGTAGCAGGGAGAATGCCTGGACATATGAATGTACTTTTAGCAGAAGCAGATGTTCCTTACGAACAACTTAAAGAGATGGACGTTGTAAATCCTGATTTTCCAGCAACGGATGTTGTTTTAGTTTTAGGTGCAAATGATGTGGTTAATCCTCAAGCTAAAAATGATAGCTCTTCTCCTTTATATGGCATGCCAGTTCTTGATGTGCAGGAAGCAAGAACTGTATTTGTAATTAAACGTGGAATGAGTGCAGGTTACTCCGGAATAAAAAATGATTTATTTGATTTGCCAAATACCTCAATGGTCTTTGGTGATGCAAAAAAGGTACTAAATGATTTGATTGGAGAATTAAAGGATCTTGGAGTTGGGGAGAAATAGTAGTATATCTTTTAGTTTTTCAGATTACGTAAAAAATAAGCCATTTCGAGAAGTTTTACCTTGGATAGGTGGCGACTTACAAACTTTGAGAGATACTTTTGTTATTGATCTTGGTAAATCAAAAAAAAATAAAAAAATATTCTTTCCGATTAATAAAATTCTTTCTAAAAAATTTGTATATGATTATCTTCTAGGGTTTTTAGAATTACCTGACAACTTAGACTCACTTAGGGGTTTTGTAATCGTTACTCATGGTTTAGGGGGTTCAACTAAACGGTTTGGTTTAAGAAGAATTTCTAGGAAATTAGCAAATAATGGTTTTGGAGTTCTTAAATTAAATCTGAGAGGATCTGGATCCGCGAGATATTTAGCTAAAGGAAATTATTGTGCTAGATGCTCCAGTGATGTTATTTCAGCAATTAATTATTTTAAAAAATTCATTAATTTAGAGTTTAAAGATCTCATTAAGATGAATTATCTTCCAATTTACGGAGTTGGATTATCTTTAGGCGGAACAATTCTTTTAAATGCCTGCTTAGATTACGATGAAAACAAAGGAGAAAAACTTTTAGATGGCCTAGCCTGCGTGAGTAGCCCTTTAGATTTATCATCATGTAGTCTCTGTATTGAAAAATCTAGAAATTATATCTACCAAAAATGGTTACTTCATCGCTTAAAAAATCAGTTATGGGACGGATTTAATGATGAAGGCAAAATTCTTAATAATGAGAAATTAAGAAAAAAAATTAGAGCTTTAAAAAGTATAAGGGAATTTGATCAGAAATTTACAGCTCCAAGTTGGGGATTTGATTCTTTAGAAGATTATTATGTTAAAGCTTCTCCAATATTTAGAATCCAAAACTCAATAAAAAAATTACCTCAAATGCTTTTTATTCATGCCAAGGATGATCCTTGGGTTCCATATAATGCAACTTTGAATTTGAGAGGGAAATTTATTGATAAATTTACTATTTTTATAACTGAAAAAGGAGGTCATAATGGTTTTCACTCTATTAATGGCTGCTGGTCAGACGAAGTAGTAAAGAACTGGTTTATTAATATCTAAGACTATTTGAAAATGGTGTTTTTTTAAAAATCCATTTTTCTATTGGCTTACCGTTAATAATATGTGATGTAAAAATTTCTGAAATTTTTTCTGGAGAAACTTTCTCGTACCAAATACCATCAGGCCACACAAGAAGAATTGGGCCGTTCTTACATATCCTTAAACAGTCAGCTTTTGATCTTAATATATGAACGTTTTTTGTACAGGGATCATTCTCAAATTTTTTTAAAGTCTTTTTCAGACATTCCCATGTTTTTTGACCTTCATTGCCTTTAAAGCATTTCTGTTTTGTGGGTGTTGCGCATAGTAGAAGATGTTTTTTAATATTCACTTTATCCAATACTTACGTATTTTTTCCCTTTTTTAATTTCTTGCTCAACAAAAAGTCTGGCCCAATTGTCTACTTCAAGAATATCCTCCAATTCGGGACTCAAGTTCAAATTCTCCATATGTGATTCACATGCTTTACTTATAAATGTTGGAATTTCTTGAAAAGAAATTTTTTCTTTAAGGAATTGTTCAACAGCCATTTCATTAGCAGCATTTAAGACTGCAGGCATAGTCCCAGAAGATTTTCCTGCTGCATAGGCAAGTCCCATGCATGGATATTTAAACTCGTCTGGCTCTTTAAAAGTTAATTTTCCAATTTCACTTAGGTTTAATCTTTTCCAATTTGTTTTAAATCTTTCAGGCCAACTCATCGCATATAAAATGGGTAGTTTCATATCTGGCCAACCTAATTGAGCTAATACTGAAGAATCTTCCATCTCAATCATTGAATGAATAATACTTTGAGGGTGGATAACTATTTCGATATTTTCGTAGGAGGTCCCAAATAAATAATGAGCTTCTATAACTTCTAATCCTTTATTCATAAGAGTTGCGGAATCTACAGTTATTTTTTTTCCCATATCCCAATTAGGATGTGAAGTTGCATCTTCCACTGTGACATGCTTTAAATCCTCAACGGCCCAATCTCTGAAAGCACCACCAGAAGCGGTTAAATGTATGGCTTTTAAACCTTTAGGTATCTCTCCTGTTGAAAAATCTGCATTTTCATAATTGGGTAATCCTTGTAAACATTGAAAGATAGCAGAGTGTTCTGAATCAGCAGGTAAAAGCCTACTATTATTTTTCTTTAATGCAGGAATAACAATTGGCCCTGCCGCAATTAAAGTTTCTTTGTTAGCAAGTGCAATATTTTTTCCCGTATTAATTGCTGACATTGTTGGAATTAAGCCTGCACATCCTACTATCCCTGTAACCACAGTATCTGCCTTATCCCATGCTGCAACAGCGTTAATCCCCTCCTTGCCACTCAAAACCAAGGGAGCACTATCCAAATCTAAGTTATTAATATTATCTTTTAAATCTTCTATAAGATTTTCATCCTCAATCGCAACTACTTCTGGTTTATGTGTTTTAACTTGTTCTGTTAATAGATTAATATTTCTTCCTGCCGAAAGAGCTACGGCTTTAAACTTATCAGGCTGCTCACTAGCTATTTCGAGAGTTTGAGTCCCAATTGAACCAGTAGAACCGAGCACAGTAATGTATTTCAATTTTCTCTGATATTTCTAATATCTTCCCATTTAAAGGTGTATTTAAAAAACAAAAATTTCAAATTGGTTTTTTTCTTAAAATTTAGACCCTTATCCATTTTGTTATTTCCTTTGATTGATCAATAAGTTCAATACCTTTTTCTTTTAACAAATTCCTAATTTCATCAGCCTTCGTATAATTCTTTTCTTTTTTTGCTTTCAATCTTTCATGAATAAGCATTGATATTTCTTCTTCTTTTATTTTACTTTCTTTTACTAAAACCTCTTTTTTAAGACCAAGTACCTCAGTCAACTTTTCAAGAGTTTTAAAATTCTCAAGTAGAAAGAATTTTTCATTTAGGTCTATTTTAAAACCTTCGACCCTCTGAAATTGGTTTAAAAAGTTTTTTAATGGTTTTGCTAAATCGTAAATAATTGCAATAGCACCTGCTGTATTAAGGTCATTTCCAAGAGCTTCAGAAAATTTAAGCTTTTTTTGAGATAATTCAAAGCTTATTTTCTCTTTATATTCGTCTTCGATAGATTCATTCTTATCAATAGATTTAAAAGCATCTTTTGTAAGGTCCAAAAAAGAAAGGGCTACATTAATGTTTTTCCAAGCTTCTGAAGCACTTCTTAAAGCTTCTTCAGTAAAATCAAGTGGTTTTCTATAATTCACAGTCATAACAAAATATCGCAAAGTCATAGGGCTTATACCTGACCTAATTAGCTCTCTGATAGTTTTAAAATTTTTAAGGGATTTACTCATCTTTTGTCCATTTACATTGACCATCCCATTGTGTAACCAATAGTTAGCTAGTTTTTTGCCATTGGCTGCTTCTGATTGGGCGATTTCATTCTCATGATGTGGAAAAATCAAATCAGAACCACCTAAATGGATATCGATAGTATCGCCTAATTCATCTTTAACCATCGCCGAACATTCAATATGCCATCCTGGCCTACCTCTACCCCATGGCGAATCAAAAAATGGTTCATCATCTTTGGCTTTTTTCCATAGCGCAAAATCTTGCGGATTAAGTTTTTTACTATTTTCTTCATTAACCATTCTTCCTTGCTGATTGATATTTTGTTCTTGTAAATTTTGATTACTTAGCTTTCCATAATTTTTATTTTTGAAAACAGAATAATAAACATCTCCATCCCTAGAGTATGCATAACCTTTGTCCTCAAGGATTGTTATGAAGGAGCAGATATTGCATATATGATTCGTTGCTCTTGGCATGCTATCCGGACGCATTATCCCTAAAGAATCCATATCTTTATGAAATTCAATGATATTTTTTTCAGATACTTCCTTCATTGAACTGCTTTCTTCTTTCGCTCTTTTTAAGATCTTGTCATCAATATCTGTAAAATTTTGAACATACTTCACTTTGAAATCACTGTAAATTAAAAATCTTCTCAATACATCCCAAGCGATATAACTTCTGGCATGACCAAGATGACATAAATCATAAACAGTTACCCCACAACAATAAATTTTTACTACATCATCAATAGGCTTAAAAACCTCAACTTTTTTGCTTAAAGTATTAAAAAGTTTGATCATCTTAAAATAAGTATTTCATAAGGTTTATTTTGTCTCCATCCAATTGTCTCCAATTCCAATATCAACTAAAAGAGGCACATTTAATTTTACACAATCTTCCATAGTCTTCTTTACTAATTTCGTCGTAATTTCCAAAGAATCTGGTTCAACTTCAAACAATAATTCATCATGTACTTGTAAAAGCATTTTTGCTGGAACATTCATTTCTATGAATTTTTTATTTAGTTGAACCATTGCAATTTTAATAATATCTGCACTTGAACCCTGAATTGGGGCATTGGCTGCAGCTCTTAGTGATTGGGCTTCCATGCCAGCTCTTCTTGCGGATTGCAGGTCAATTTCGTAAGGATCTTTTCCTATTAATCTTCCAAGTCCATTTTTATCAAACTTAAATTCTCTTTTTCGACCAAAAATTGTTTTTACATAACCTTTTGATAAGGCAAGCCTTTCTTGAAGTTCAAGAAATTTGAAAATTTTGGAATATCTTTCTTTGTATTTTATTAGGAATTCTTTTGCTTCTGGAGTACTTACTCCTGTTGAACGGGCAAACTTTTTTATCCCCATACCATAGATAACTCCGAAATTTATTGTTTTCCCAACTCTCCTCTCATCGGAAGAAATTTTTTCTTTCTCAAAAATTAATCTTGCAGTCAAAGAATGAATGTCATCATTTTTATGAAATGCATTTATTAGTATTTCTTCATCCGCTAAGTGAGCAAGTATTCTTAATTCGATCTGAGAATAATCAGCTGATAAAAGTTTCCAATTTTTTTCAGGCAAGAATGCTTTTCTGATTCTCCTACTAAATTCAGTCCTAACCGGGATATTTTGAAGATTAGGATTGCTACTACTTAGTCTCCCAGTCGCTGTAGCAGCTTGATTAAAGTTTGTATGAACTCTTCCTGTCTTTTCGTTAATAAGATTTGGAAGAGCATCAATATAGGTGCTAAGTAATTTGCTAAGAGTTCTATGTTTTATTAAATGTTGGATTATTTCATGTTCGTCGACTAATCTTTCCAGAACTACTGCATCTGTACTCCATCCTGTTTTTGTTTTACGTGATTTTTTCTTATCCAAATTTAATTTTTCAAACAAGATCTCACCAAGTTGTTTTGGTGAAGATAGATTGAAACTCTCCTCGGCTAACTCATAAACTTTACTTTCAATATCTTCTAAGGTACTTTTTAATTCTTTTGAGAGTTTATCCAAATAAGGGATGTCGATGGTTATGCCATTCATTTCCATTTGGGACAATACCGGCTCTAAAGGCAGCTCGATTTCTTCGAACAATTTGATTAATTCATCTTTTTCCTTTGAAAAACTTTCTTTAAAAATTTTGACAATCTTAAAAGTTAGAAAAACATCATAACCGCAGTAAATACTTGCTTCATCAATATCAACAAATGAAAAGTCTTCATTTTTTCCAACTGTCTCCTTAAATGAAGGAGGCTTAAATCCAAATAATCTAAAACTAATTTCACTTAACCCATGTTTCTCCTGATTATTAAGAAGGTAGTCTGCTAACAAGGTGTCAAAGGTTACGCCTTTAAGATCAAGTCCATGATTAAAAAATATTTGCCTATCAAATTTTGAATTTTGGAGTGCCTTTTCTTTTTTTGGATCTTCTATCCAATTTCTTAGCTTTGAGAAAACATCTTCTATTGATAATTGATTGGAGGTCTCTTTTTTTGTTTGATGACCAAGAGGTATATAAAATAAATCATCATTTTCTTCTCCAAGACATAACCCTATCCCAACAAGTTCCGCATCGATTGGATTCAAACTATTGGTCTCTGTATCTAAAGAAACTATTTGATTAGTCTTGTCTAATCTTTGAATTAATTTATCAAGTAATTCGAAATCATTTACAACAGTTACGTTGATTTTAGGGATTTTATTTTCACTATTTTCTAATTCATTATTACTTGAGACTTTTGGTGCCTTCTCTTCCTTTTTAGCTACATTATTTTTGTCAAAACCACCTTTGCTGAAAGTTGAATTGAAAATATCAATTTGTCTAAGTAGTGTTGATAGTTCTAATTTTTTCAGTGACTCTGAAAGCAGTTCTTGATTTATATTTTTTAATTCATAACCGTTACTTAAAATTAAAGGGACCTCAGTATTTATTTTTGCTAAATTCCTGGAAAGAAAAGCATTATGTTTATCGTTTCTTAGCTTTTCTATAACTGAACCTTTGATGAATCCTTTATATTTCTTGTCGTTGTTCTGCTGAATCTTTTCCAAAGCCTGATAGATTCCATCAAGCGTGTCGTTCTCTTTTAGTAGATTAATTGCAGTTTTTGGACCTACCCCTTTTATACCTGGAATATTATCAGAACTATCACCAGTTAGGGCTTTAAGATCAACTACTCTTTCTGGCGCAACACCTAATTTTTCTTTTACTCCATTTTCATTCATAAGAGTTGGATTTCCACTTTTCGCATATGGACCACCACCCATATAAAGTACATAAATATCTTTTTGATCATCTACTAATTGAAATAAGTCCCTATCTCCAGAAAGAATATTCACGCACCATCCTTTAGAAGAAGCATCATTTGCAATTGTGCCTAGGAGATCATCTGCTTCGTATCCTGGAGATTTAAAAATTGGTAAATTAAGGCTTTCTTCTAAGATGATTTCTAGTTGTTCAATATCCTGAAAAAAAACATCTGGTGCTACATCTCTATTGGCCTTATAATTTGGATCTAATTCATGTCTGAAAGTAGGTTTTTCGGTATCAAACGTAATACAAACACCCTCAGGACTAATATTTTTACAATTATCCAGAAGGCTTTTTAGAAATCCATAAGTGACACTTGTTGGAAATCCCTCTTTGGTAGTTAAACCTCCATCAATCCCTTTGCTAAATGCATAGAAGCTCCTAAAAGCAAGTGAGTGGCCATCGACTAAAAGTAAAATTGGTTTTTTAGAGTTTTCAGATTTTAAACTCATTTTCTCTTCTTAGCCCAAGGTGGAATATCAATAAAGATTTGCTCTCCAGGTTCTAATCCATCAATTACTGAAGTTTTATTTCCACTACTAATACCAATTTCGATTTTTTCAAATTTGGGAGAATTGTTTTTATCAACTTTCAAAATTCCTTTTTCACCTTTTTCAGTGACAATAGAAACTGTTGGTACTAAGATTTTTTCTTCATTACCTTCGACTCTAAATTCAAGATCTGCAGTCATTCCAATTTTAATTTCTTCAGAAATATCTTTAAAATTTAAAGTTACTTCGAATGAGGTTACATTATTATCTTTTACAGCTCTTGTAGCTATTTTTTTAACTATGGCACTATATTTTTTTGAGGGATAAGCCTCAATTCTTACTGAGGCTTCTTGACCTATTTTTATTCTGCCAATGTCA
>QCCU01000025.1 GCA_003278855.1 Prochlorococcus sp. AG-347-M23
TGTACTTATTACCAATTGAGTGATTATCTGGATTAAAAAATAAGTCAGATGTCGAATATGTACGCCCACTAAATTTTAGTTTTTCTATTGAATATAAATTATCCGTCCCATCAGGAGATCCGCTTCTTAAGTCTTCTATTTTTAGATATGAAGAAAAATAAGTAATCTCATAATCTTTTCTATTGCTGGAAAATATAAAAGTATCAGTTCCAGCCTCCCCATTAATAATATTATTTGATGAATTACCGGTAATTGAATCATCTCCTGCACCTGCATTTAAATTCTCTATTGAACTAAGTAAATCCCAACCTTCTCCAGTATTCTGGATTGATATCGTACTAAGATTTACAGTATTATCAATCTCACTAAAGACAGCAGTATCTGTGCCATCACCTCCATATATTTCGTCATCACCAGAACCTCCACTTAAATAGTCATCACCACTATCTCCATATAAAGTATCTTCTCCCGATTCTCCGTATAATTTGTCGGAACCGGAGCCGCCACGAATTATATCTGCTCCAGAACCGCCAAGTAAAGTGTCTGCTCCATTCCCACCCTTATCAATATTTTGATTATTAACAAAAATAGTATCGGACTCAGTGCCTTTATAGCCCCCACTATTTGAGACTGATACCCTAATTAAATATTTCGTATCATCGTCATAAGCGTTGTCAGCAATACCAGTAATGACAATATCCTTAGCAATATTCCAATTGCTTCTGTTAAAAGTGAGTTTGTTAACAGAAAGAATACCTTCCGTTGGATCAAGACCTGTGAGGGAAACAACAACATCCTCATCTGTAAGAGGTTCTTGATTCAGCTTGACCTTGAATGATGTAAAGGAACCAGCCTCTGAGGTTTGCAGTTTTCCTTCGCTATCCCGAGGTGCGGTTGGAATAATACTGATGCCACTGAAAGGAATCTCAGCATCTTCCAATCCCGTAGTGATCTTGGCCAGAAAAATATCTGTTCCACCCTGATTCTCTGCGATGCCTGTCTCGCTAGTCGTAATACCATTCAGATAGAGCTCATCATTAGCGATGACAAAACTCCACCCTTGCGTCCATTCGTCAGGCAGATTGATCCATAGCTGTCGCCCCATGTTTCCGTCTTTCTCAAGTTCATGAATAACAGCTGCTTTCCCTTCAATACTTACTGCGTATACAGTCCCTTTATAGGTAACGATATCGACGAACCTTGATCCCCAATCTCTCAATATTTTTGTCCATAAGACATCGCCAGTTTCTAAATCGCGACTTACGAGGAGGCTGCCTGAGTCAGTTGATCTTTTCTTGTGTGTTTTACCCGCAGATATCAGTTGATTTTCGAAAATTGTTGAACTGTACTCTTCTGAAAACTGTCCATAATGTTTTGAATTGCTATACCAGACTTGATTTCCATCCAGATCATATTTAAAGGAGTGTGTATTTTGGGCGACCGTTAGGCCATATCCATCTTTTTCCTTAGAGGTTCCGCTGAGATAGAGTGCTTTACCATCTGTTTCAATGTCAAGAAAATCAACGATAGGATTCCTTTGGACTGATTTCCAATGAATCGAACCATCGTTTGTACTGAGTGAATAAATAACACCTGCTTTGTAACCGCTTGCTCCACCAGCAGTATAAATTTTGTCGTCGATCACGACCATGTCAAAGATGGTGTGTTCTGGAAATTGCAATGAAGCTTCCCAGAGCAGATCTCCGCTGGCATCAAATTTGCCAATTTTTGAGGTCTTTGTTGGCTCTAAACTGGACCAAGCAACATAAATTTCCCCATTCTGATCGGTTGCAGTGGCGAGAGTTTGATAACTACCAATTAGATTTTCCCATAGTAATTCACCGTTTAAGTCTGTCGCGCGAATATACGCCTTGTTGTTTTCTGTATTTTCTGCATTTGAGATCCAAGGCAAAATGATTTGATCATTCGTATAGCTTGGCCTGGAAATATTTGTATCTCTCCAGTAGTACCCACGGTCATGGAATCTATCGTTGTCTTTTGTTCCGAATGAGCTGATAAATTCATAGCTCAATGGTTTACTTAATGGAATTGCATCACTAACTGTTCGCGTGCCATTAGCAAAGTTGAGGTGTTCAATATCACGCAAAAGGTCTACCCCATCAGGGCTCGTCTCCCGCAGGTCAGTGATTTCCACGTCTCCACTGTCCAGCAGCCGCAATGAATAGTCCGATTTATTGCCGCTGTACTGTGCTCGATCAATTCCTGCTCCGCCATTCAAACTGTCGTTGCCTGCGCCGCCAGCAAAGTATTCATTTTGATCGGAACCGGTGATGACATCATCTCCACCAAGACCGAACAGCCATGTTGTCCCGAATGTTGTTTGTAAATTATCGTCCCCCTCTGTGGCATTAAGCTGCTGGGACACAAGCAACTCAATGGGCTCTGTTGTGATGCTAAAAAGACCCGTCTCATCCGTTGCTTTGTATTGGATGTTGAACGAGCCAAGATGTTCTTCTTTTGTAGGAGTTCCCGATAGATCACCTTGTGCGTTCAACTTCAGCCAGTCAGGACCCACCAGTTGACCGAAGGTGACTGAACCTCCTTCGGGATCAAAGGCACTGTCTGCAATGCTGAAGATATACTCCTTGCCAATATCTGCTGGTAGTAGCTTCCAAGTGTTATCTTCCGCTTGCTCATCATCCAAATCAATTGACTGATCATCAGAACCGGGACTCGGATTGTCCAGAATGGGTGCACGATTATTCCCATTCTTGTAGTTAGTGATATAAAACTCGTTGGTACCATTGTTGTCTTTATCTTGCTGTATTGCAGCGAGGCTAACGATTCGAAATCCCTTACTGGCTTCTTTGTCATTATTATGTTGGTTATCGACAAAATATCGATGTGATACACCTTCCTCATCGCTTGCGTAACTGCCACCAACTTGAAGCACTTTATTGTCAAGCATCTCTCCAACATTTCCTGCTTGGTCATAGGTACCAAAAAAGCTTGGTGTGGAATAGCTTCCCACCGACATAGTGTCATCAACCGTACTACCGTAATTGGCATCATTCGTTGTTATTAAATTGTTACTACCGGTTCGTCCTGTTGCATGCTTATAGACTGTATTTGTGGATTGGTTGTAGTAAGCAGATTTAATCCATTCTTCCCAGCTAGGTAAGGAGATTGCACCGGCCCCCCCAGGCACGTTGGTTGTCTTTGCGTTGCGTATAGCCCTTGTTAAAGCCGTTTAAATTTCCACCGTAAATCGCACCCGCTTCACCGCTCATCCAATTGGTGAATCGTGTTGCACTCGCCCAGCTCACATAGGTGACTGGATGATTTTCATTTCCACTAACGGGTGTATAGATGTATCCTCCAGACCCTGATGGATCTGATTCACGGCCAATCTGCATCCGGCTATCCCAAACATCGCCGACGTTGACGTATTGAGCAACTTCATTGAGGAACGCAGCATATTGACTGTTGGTGATTTCATACTTGCTGATGTAGTAGCCATAGGTTGGCAAGCTCAGCTCTGCTTTTCCATCATGAATTTTGGGTACAAGATATTGATGATCACCGTCCTGGTAATCAACATAAACCGACTCGATCTCGATTTGCTGCGGCCTGGTATCTACCGTGAATTGCCATGTATCTCCTTTTACGATTGAATCATCTAATTTTTTGGTATCGATCCTCCAGTAATAGGTTTGTCCGGCAGAAAGGATCTCATT
Source organism: Prochlorococcus sp. AG-347-M23 (assembly GCA_003278855.1). Taxonomy (GTDB): domain Bacteria; phylum Cyanobacteriota; class Cyanobacteriia; order PCC-6307; family Cyanobiaceae; genus Prochlorococcus_A. Next base: position 3,699 of record QCCU01000025.1, read on the forward strand.
TTCCTCAGGTGTCGGATCATAAATATTCCCTGTTTGCTCAATCTTAAATTCCAGTTGATCTGGATTTGTCCCAAAGTAAACACGATTGCTTTCGGCATCCAGGCCTTCTTGCCAGATCAGATCAAGATCTGGTTTGGCAATGAGGGTTTTATCTCGAGCACCGATTGGAAAACTTGCCTTCTCTTCTTGATGGCCAGGTATCCAGTACTGGCTATCGCCGTATTCATAGGCGCCGATATCTGGTGCAGCTCCGACGATTCCATCGGAGATACCATCAAATGGGATGGTGAAGCCTTCTATGGCAATGCCAGCATCAATAAAGGCTGACCCCTCTTTAGGCCGGAAATCGTAGTTGCCCCAATCTCTGAGCTCATCCCACACGTGACCGCCGCGATGACCCCAACCAGAGTTGTTGGTTCTATCATCTGGATTTTTAATTGGATTGATGCCGCTATTTATCGCGTTGTTGTGAGCAACAGAGAGGTGATTACCCTTCCAAGGCAATTTATTTCCATCTTGATCCAATCCCCGGCCTGACACGCGGTTCCAGATTGTGCGGCCCGTTTCATATGTCTCTCCGACTGTCTCGTAATATTTAACGATTAAGCCTCCCACTTGGCTTTGCTGCAGACCGGATATGTTGTTCTCACCGAGTTCATAACTGAGGTATTCCGACGCAATCGGTTCAGCGCCATCGGTTGGAGCAGCCTCACCTGCAAAGCCCCAAGAAACAGAAAGATGGTCTGAGCCTGTGTCCCCTCTGAGTAGTGCCTTAATTGCATAGCGTTTGCCAGCTTCTAAACTAATGCTGACTGATCGGCCCGTGGATTCAGTTCCGCCTGCGTCGTAATCTCTGAACTTGGTGACACTATCACGTTTAGCAACAAGCACGAGGTTGTTGATATCTTCATTGCTGCTGAGCCAGAGCTCAGAGTGATCATTGGAGGATAAATAAAAGATATAGTCGGCATCTTGTTTCGGTGTTAGATATCCACTGATTTCTGCCCCGTAGTTATCTTTTTTGTAATCATCAATTTCGAATGACCGTACAACTTCAATGTTGTCGTAACTATCGTTTTTGTATTTTTCTGAGTTGCTCAGAATGTCGACTGACGGGCCTCCTGATACCTCTTGATAGCCATAAAATTTGACCTCCCACATTGCCAGGTCATCACCATTAGCAAAGGCTGTATTGTTGTGAATCTTGTGTTGATCACCTTTGGTCTTGAGGGCCACCCCGTTTTGCCAAGCAACATTGTGGCTTGCGATCCTGCCGATACCTGCTGGGTGCCCATCAAAGCGCAGGCCATTTCTAGTATGGCCATAGATCCAGTTTCGATTGACGACGACATCGGAGGCACCCTGATTAATAGTGATTCCACCTGTATCCCAGTCGTACCATGATTTGCCGATATGGTTCAGCTCGATTTGATTGCTACTGCCCGGTCGGCCAAGACCTCCAAAACCCGTCCCAACAACCGTATTTTTTAGGGATACAACGTTGCTGTTATGCCTGACGATCGGCCCCCCATTATTACCCCACATATGGTTGATCGCATCATGAAAATTGTTATTTTTAAAAATCAGTGAACTTACGTTCTTCCCATATTCAATGAGCGTGCCATAGTTGTAGGCAAATTCATTGTTTGTGAACTTTAGCCTCGAGCTCGATCGAACGATGTTTGAACCTGGCCAACTTGTATCCGATAGCATGTAATTGGTGTAGCCAGGATGCAGGACTTTTGAGTTTTTAAACTCCAGATCTCGCGTGTTGTTGATGGTCAGTGACGTGGCAAAGAGATTGATGCCATCAAAGATCCATCCATCGCTGTTCAGGATTTTGAGGCCAGCTCCGCTTTCTCCGGGTCCATGTTGATTTGTTCTGGCAATGATGCGTTGCTCATTGGGATCAATGCCATCCGCCAGTTGTAGGTAAAGATCTCCTGTTTCTTTATCAAAGAACCACTCCCGATCGGCATCGAGCAGCGGTAAAGCGCCCATTAACCAACCACCCGTATTGCCGATTACCCCATTGGACGTTTGTTGTCTGGGGTTTTTTAGCTGTCTGTACGACATCTGATCCTTGCTGATGATCCTCTATCAGCATCGGCCCTTGGCCGACGCCGTACCAAACGGCTCCTTCGACACTGCCTTGAATATCATCCAAGCCATCGATTCTGTAGTTGCTGTGCTCTTCTGAGTTGGCCGAACGATAGGCCTTCGTGCTGGTCCACCAAAATGAATGATCAGGTTGATCAAATTCATGTTCGAGATTGGGGAATCGTGCGCCTGTGAGTAGCTTGTCGTCTAGAAATAACTGCCTGATCTTGCGCTTGTTGGTACCCAGGTCATCGCTGCCTTGCCATACATTTGTTTTCCAGCGATCTCCATCCTTGACCCATGAAGTGCTGATTGGCGGGGCACCAGAAACAACGACAGTTTCACCTTCATAGGCTTTGACCGTAATGGGATTGTGCTTGTCTCCCTTGGGGTCTGCTGAACCATTGATCTTCAGTTGTTGATAATACGTTCCCCCTCGTATATGGAGGGTATCTCCCGGTTTTAATGAGTCTTTTGCATGATCAAAGGTTGCGAACGGATTATCGATGCTGCCATCATTTTCATCCGAGCCATTTAATGCCAGGTAATAGTTGTCACCCGTGCGATGAGGTTCGACCTCAATAGTCCTCGCTACAGAGGTGCTTAAGCCCTCTGAATCTTCAACGCTATAAGTGAGTTCATAGGTTCCAGGCTTGCTTGTATCAATTACTCTTGGTGATGTGACACTGACGTTGGTGCTGAGGTCACCATCTTCTTGATCAGTTGCAGACCAACCTTCTTCCACCCATTCGCTACCTTGTTGGATGGTGATGCTAGCGTCGCCACTTAGCTGCAGTGTTGGTGCCTGATTGGCCGCTCCCTGTTGTGCAGAGATTGCCCCAGATGTTTCCTGGCCTGTAACAATTTGGATAATACAAGCTTCTGCATCCCCTTCTTGTGATGCCGCATTAACCAGAAATAACTTGTCTCCATTGGCTACCAACTGGGGGTCTTGCGTTGCATTGATTGGTGCTGCGAAGTAAATCTGTCTGCCTAGCTCTCCTTGCGTGCTGATCTCTTGCACGTTGCCTTCCCAGCCCTTTCCTTTCCTTTCTATTGCGACTGCATAAATCTTCCCATTGAATTCGGTGATACTCGATATTATTTTATCGCCACTGCTCCCCCATTGTTGCCTCCAGTTGATCGCACCTGTCTGAAGATTTCTGCTGACAAGGCGCCAAGATGAACCGTCATAAAACTCATCTAAGCTTGTTTTGCCTGCTGAGATGATCTGATTGCCAACGATGACTGATGTCTGGTCTTGCGTGTTTGTGCGACTCAGCTTTTGCCTATCCGAACCGTTCCAGGCTTCAACGACACTGCCATCAAGCTTGAATTGATGGACTGTGCCCGAGATTCCAAGTGCTGACTTTGAGCTGACATAAAGGTTGGAGCCATCGCTGTCGATTTCCGTGAATGCAGTCGAATCGCTAGCTGCTACCTCTTTATGCCACAACAACGTGCCATCATTAAGATTGACGGCAATGAACAGAGGCCTTTTTGTGCCTTTGTATTGCCCGACAGCGTAGAGGGTATTTCCAACGGCGTGGAGATCATTAATGATGTAATTGTGGCTTTCTAGTTCTGTTTTCCAGACGATCTCACCATTTTCAGGATTTAGTTTGGCAATAAACGAGCCGCGTGTTTCTTCGGTATGGTAGCTGTTGCGGCTCCAGGCGGCGTAGATTTTTTCATCTTTGTCTGTTGCAGTCGTAATCTGATTGACATCTGCAATCTGTTTTCGCCAATGAAGCTCGCCAGAGTGGGATAACTTGCTGATATAGCCATTTTCATAGAGGCTTCCATTTTTCCAGGGAACATACAATGCATTGCTGGTGCTGCTACTTCGCCCA
>QCCU01000026.1 GCA_003278855.1 Prochlorococcus sp. AG-347-M23
CAGAACCAAACTCAGATGAGTGATTATTTAACTGGTCATGGGTATCAATCTGTTATTAGCGATATTATTTAGGTAAGATCTGGTGCTCATAGAGCACCAGGTCTAAAGCGGGCGACAAACGGGCGAGGAATTGTATAACTTTGACTATTTATGTATACCTTTGGCCTATTTTTGAGACTCGTAATTTCTGAGCCATTGCGACTAATAAGCTATAGGCTGACTAGTTTATTTAACCTACTGTCTCAAATTGGAGGGCGGGTGCTTTGGGAGCACTAGGTCGCAGCTTCGAATCCTGTCGCACCGACTCTAAAAACCAAATCATTCTAACGAGTTACCCTACTCGCTTTTTTATTGGATGTTGTCTCATATTGCGAAAGGGTAGCTTAAAGGGTAGTTCGAGGGATGTACTTTGATATATTTAGTGCCCACTTTAAAGGTAAAAACTATCTCAAAAAAATAAGTTTTTATGTAATTACAAGTCCAACTGCCCTAGATAGAGTTAACCCAAAGATATCCAAAACAACAAAGCCATTGAGAATACGTATAGCTCTTGCAACATCTGTTTCACAAACACCATGTTCAGTTGTATCACTTACAACAACAGATGCTGTTTTTGCAAAATAACTAAATGGGGTTGGCTTTTTGTCAAAAGTAATTGCCTCTTTACCTTTACCTATTCTTGATAAATGATTTAATCTCCAATACCACCATGAAAATCCAATTAATACTATTGGTACGAATAAAACTAACTCGACTAAAAGTAAAACCGGATCTTTAAGCGGAGAAACTAAAAGCAAATTCATCGATACAAGTTCCAAAAACCATGCAAAACTCAAGATGATTCCATAAATATCACTTGCTAGTCTTGATTCCTTACCCAAAAGACCCCAAATTATTATCCCAATAATAAAAATTAAAAATATAGCGCCTAAAGGATGATCATAATTAGTAATGGAATCCAAAATCAGGTGAATATTTTCCAACAGTTTTTTAACTGGAGATTCTTCAACATCTTCAAGATTTAGATTTCTGTCAAAAGAGACTGAAAAGAAGAAAGCTACTGTGAGGATATATATCTCAAGAGGTTTAAGGATTCTTATTATTAATTTAATGAACTATTTAACTAATATAAAGAAAAGGTTTTCATAATACAAAAGAATGAAAAAAACAAATGCGACAAGATCAAAAGTCTTAGCGTTCGTAGAAGATCCTGTTGGATATAAGATAGAGTTGATATAAAGAGACTTATGAAGGAATTAGAAGAAAATACTATCGAACAAATAAGAACACTTCTTAATTATTTAGAGCAAACAGATCTATTAAAAAACAAGGATATTCTTAGGTGTTTAGATGTAATTGCAAGAGAGTATGGCGGAGAAGTAGTTGACAAAAATTAAATGGCAAATCCAGATCAAAAAACAATATTACTAGAACAAGCTTATGACGAACTAAAGGCAATTTGTACCAAGTTCCAAGACGAATCTGGAGCTACAGATATGGAGGTAAAAACTTTACTTAGAGAACTTGCGAGAGTTTATGAAAAAGATATTGATGACAACTATGACATAGATTAGGAAGTTTAAATAAGTTTATTTGATTTTCTTTTGCTATGAATTAATAGAGGCCAAACCTCGTCAGCACACTCTACGTTTGCTGCAAGACATAAATTGATTTTATATAGTTGCGAGTCGATTTAATAACCCTATCAGTATTTGGAATTTCTGGAAGGGTTTCTTGTTACTGATATTTTTTTAGTAATCGGTTATAAATTACCAACAATACTATTATCCCAACTATTCCATAAATTGCATGTTGTGGGTCGTGATGATTCTGCCAAAGCTCCTTTAAAAATTCCTTCAATATTTCATAGCCAATGACCAATGAGAATAACATCCATAAGATTTTTCTCTAATTAATTTGCATAATTACTTACAACTGTTAATTTTAGTGGGCTTCAATAAATTCAAATGCAAGATCAAAAAATTGAAAAGATAGCAGCTGTTGCAGTAAACATAACTAAGGTGCTGGTAATAATTTATCTAGGTTTCGTAGAAGTATTTAAAATTGGCAAATTACTCAGAGAGAAATTAGATGCTGAATTTGATATTTCTCGAAAATGGGCTGCACAAAAATATTCAATTCTAAAAAAACGACTAGCGGAACGAAAAGTAGCGGGTGTTATAGAAAATTAGCAAGCGTTTTATTTACGCAACAAGTTTGATCGAATATACGGCATCCTTACAATTATTTTTTTTATCCCATTCCTTTGCGAAAGGAGATTCCATTTCTACACCCAATTTTTCTAAGTCGGTACAGTTCATTAATAAATGAGATTTGTGTTCATTGACTTTTACAAACTCATAATCACTTACAAACTCCTTGCACATTTCTTCAAGAAATAATGTAGTTACATCATTTTTAAATTCTTCAAATGTACAGCTAAAAGTTGAGATGATGAGAGTGTTCATTAAAAAAAGGAGCTAATTGCCCCTTATTTTAGATCGACTTTTTTAAAAAACTATTAAATATTCGACCTAGTAAACGGAGAGCACTAGGTCGTAGGTTCGAAACCGGTCGCCTCTTCCATTTAAAAACCAAGTCATACTTGAGATTTTTCAGACTCTTTTTTTTATTGCCAAGACTTAGAAAGATGAGATTGAGCTAGGATTTGCAATACCTTGCATAACTTTGGTGCATCATGTCGCTCAGTATCACTAGAAATAGCTTTATTTTTATCTATTTCTCTCAACTATTCTAAAGTTCATATCTATAGCTCCTTTCCTTAAGGGAATAATATTTTGATAATCACCTTCATAGCAATCTTGCGCTGCTTTTTTGCTTGGGAATTGTGCGAGCACAGAAAAAGGTCCGTCATATCCCTCTCTTACATCAGTTTCATAATCAACTGTTAATGTCTTTGCTCCACATCCTTTAACAACTACATCATTTACTTCTGCGAAATATTTACCTGCTTGTTCTGGATTTGTAATCCTGCCAGAAATCATTACATAACCAACATTCTTGTCTTTTGGAATTTTATAACCAATCGCAATCCCAGCAATGCCCGCAATTAAACTGATTAAAATAGTCTTCTTCATTTAAAATATAATTTTTCTAATAGTAGACGATTCTCTTTTTGTTGGCTGTTAATTATTAACTATTAACCGTGCAAGTTGTAAGCGTCTCATCTTCTTCTTTTTTTTATATTAAGAAATAAGTTTATGTAATTCGAAATAACTAATAAGAGCAAAAGAAATGTATTAAAGGTCATTAAAAAAACATGGTAAGTATAGCCTCTAATGTAGATCAACTTTCAATCTAATTATTTTGTTTTAAGTTCAGGCTCGTACACAGCACCATTGCAAACTGCTACTGCAATACTTTCTTTTGATGCTTTATCCCAACTTTTTAGTTCCATCTCATATTTATCAATCCATTGAAAAGTTTTTTTAAAGCATTGATTCCAATAAAATGCCTTTTTTGAGATAGGTATCAAGGAAATAAAAATGAGTAATATTGCAGTTGTAGATGTAATTACACAGTATTTGACAACTTTTGGGCCTTTATTAGGCGACATAAAAAAAAAAATTGTAATAATTAAACATTAAACAATATAAAAAGTATCTGTATACACCAAATAGAATATTCTTTTACTTATAAACACAATGCTTAATTTAATAGACCTAATCTATGTATTAGAAACTAAATTAACTTGAAAGATAAAATTTTAGTAAGCCAATCTCTTCATACAAGGGGTGAATGGATAATAACAACTCCAAATTTATACAATTTTTTAAGATACAAAACTAAATCTCAACATCAATTCGATACCCTTTATGAAGCTTTAGAATTTATATCAGATGAGGAAAATATTGTTATTAATATTGTTTCTCATGGATCAAAAGATTTTTTAGAAATAGGAAAGGGTTATACAACCTCAGATATAGAAAAAGAACTTTCAAATAAAAGAAATCATAAATTTGACCAGTTTAATTTAAATCTTTGGAGTTGTTACGGAGGAGCTAATAACGGGATAAGAGACTCTTTAGAAAGATGCCTTAATATTAAAATCAATGCGAAAAATGGGAGGCTAGGGAAAGGGGAATCTCTTGAAAATATTGAACCAACAAAATTAAATGAATCTATTAAAAATTTACCAATAACTCTTCACACAAACGCTGTAGGTTTTGATGTCATTGATAATGGAAATGGAACCTTTGGTTTAGTTGTTTATTACGGTACTTGGCACAGAGGATCTGAAAGTCAAAGTGTAGAGAGTGCCTTGTCTTTATACACCCTTGCAACCGGGGGAGATTCTACTAATCCTGATGACTATACGGTTGAGGCTTATGGACAAGGCGGGGCTATAAATAATCAAACATATTATTTTACTAATCCGCCAAAAAATACTGGCAATATTACTTTTACAACTACTGACTTCAATACCACAGATACGACTTACTTAGAGGGTGGAGGAGCGACTGGATTAAGTGATAAAGGTTTCACACCTGGTACTAATTTATTTTTTGGACCACGTAGTGGCTCATCATTGACGTCTTATAACACTACAAATGGTACATCTTTGGCAAGTGGATACAGTGGAACATATGGTTTCCAGAGTGCATTTATACCGACATTATCTCCTGGTACTTATAGAGCTTATTACGATGGACATGGAAGTTGGGACTCTACAGAACCATTAAATGCTCCTGATATTACAGCTGTTTATCACCCAGTCACTTCGATCAGCAGCGCTTTAATAACGATTGATGGATCTGGTGATATTTCTTTTGGTGAACCACCAAAAATTTTAGTTAATAGTGTAGATGGTGATAATGGCGCATCAACAACTGACTTCGTTACTTCAGGGAGAGGTGTTGTAATACGAGGCACATATGACACAACCGCCTCTTTATCAACTGACTCATTACAGGTAGATATTACAAATACCACGACCAGTTCAACGACTTCATATACGACTAGTGGTAGTGAACTTAGTGCATCAGCAGGTGCTTGGACTTTAACTCTAGGGTCAGAACTAACTCCAGCAAACTATACCATTTCTTCTAAAATAAATACCGCAAGTGATGGTTCTGGAACCGAATACACGAACGATCAAACACTTTCTATAGTTGCGGGCTCAGTTCAAGCAATAACAAAAGATGATGGCATTTCTTCAATTGATCTTAAAACTACTGATACAACAGTCATCATAGAAGGCATTTATTCTGCATCTACCAATTCAAGTATCTCTATTACTGTTACCGATAGTAGTAGCAATACGATAGTTAATGCTCAATCTCCGACCAGCACCAGCGGTGATGTTTGGTATTACGATTTAACTGGAACCACCTTAAGCATTGATACATATACTGTTACTGCAAATATTGTAGATAGTGCAGGATCATTTACAACCTCTAGAAATTTTCAAGTTATTGATGGTCCTACTGCTCCTGCCACAACCGCCATTGCTGATGATAGTGGCACAACTGGAGATTTCATTACTACAGATACTAGCCTAACTATTTCAGGTACTTTTGATGCAACTGATGATGCTTCAAATTCGGATACAGATGGTAAGTTACAGGTAACTGTAGCTGGTCTTACATATACTGATACTGGCTCAAATGATCTAGTCGTTGATTATACAAATGGCACATGGTCATTCACACCAAGTTCCGATTTATCTATTGGTTCCTATTCAGTATTAGCTGAAATAACAGATGCGAATGGTAATTATAATTCTAGTTCTCAAAATATCTTAGTTGCTGATGCCTCCGATACTACAGCACCAACAGCCCCAACCATCGATAGTATTGATGAAGATACAGATACAGCTGGAGATTTCACTACTACAGATACATCTTTGACAATTACAGGTACTTTTGATGCAAGTGATTATGCGGGAGGTTTTACCGTCTCTTACGGAGGCACAACCTTTACAATGGGGACTGATACTGAATTAGTCGCAAGTGGAAATAATTGGACACTTACTTACCCTTCTACAGCTGCGACAGGTTCTTTAGTTGCCACTGCAACAGATGCTGGAGGCAATGAAAGTAGTGCGAGTCAATTAATAACAGTTAACTCAATAGATGTAACTGGTGAGAAATTAGATGTTTCCAGTCATCAAATAGGTCAGACTTATCATCTTGAATACATAAAAGATTTTGATGGGAACCTACATGGGAATACGAGCACTATTACTGATTCCTTTAAAAATTCATATAAATATCAAGGCAATAAAGATGTAAATAATGATGGAGTAGTTGAAGCTATTTATACAAATAGAAGATTGGGGCGTTGGGCAACTGGAACGGTAGATTCTTTAACTGGTGAAATTGACTACTCAAAGTATGGACAAGGAGGGGCCACCAGGGTGGTTGGAGTTTATAAGGACCCTCTTATAGAGCTTGGAATTGTTGAACAATTTGGTTCACACGATAGTTCTACAAGATTCCAGAATGATTTGTATAACGATAATTTAACTTTAAAAACATCAGGTGATTATGACGGTGATGGTTTCCAGGAGGTTTATTGGAAAACAAATGATGGTGATGTTTATTTAAGATCTTTAATGCATGCTGATGGAAATATCCAATATGCAAATTATCAGAACCAGACTCAGAT
>QCCU01000027.1 GCA_003278855.1 Prochlorococcus sp. AG-347-M23
ATCTGGTGAAAGTGGTATAAATTTAGAACCTATTCTGGATGATATCACTTTTTTAACTTCGAATTTAGATAAAAAAAACTCTTCAATTTTAGATACCTCTACGCACGAAATTGGCGAAAATTATCACCTAGCGCATATTAAAGATTTTGATGGCAATTTGCATGCCAATACTGAGAGTGTTTCCAACGAACTTAAAAATGCCTATAAATATCAGGGAAAAGTCGATGTAAATAATGATGGCTTTTTGGAAGCCATCTATACAAATAAAGTCAGTGGTCGTTGGGTTACAGGGAAAATAGATAATGTTACTGGTGCAATTGACTATGACGACTATGGAGCAGGAGGAGGAACAAGAATTATTGGAATTTATGATGATCCCTTAATTGCGGTAGGAAATGCTAATGGTGGTTTCTTAGATGATGGAGTTACTCCTGCACCCGCTAAATTTGGAGCTATAGGATCAGATCGTTATCTTGTTGTAAATGGAGAAACTATTGATCGTTTAGCTTTCAATAGTCAGGTAAGATTCCAGGATGATTTGCTTAACGATAATTTAACCTTAAAAGCATCCGGTGATTATGACGGAGATGGATATCGGGAAGTCTATTGGCAAGTAAAAGATAGCGATGTTTTTTTGAGATCTCTTATGCATAAAGATGGAAATATTAAATACGCTAATTATCAAAATAAGGCTCAAATGATCAATTACCTCAAAGGTTGTGGATACGAAACTACTGCTTCAAATATATTATCGGCTTCAGGAGTTATTAATAGTATTCATTTTTTAGGAAAAGAAGAGTTCAGTTTTATTAACGCGGGCAAAGGAGATGATTTAATAAATGGTGGGAAGGGAAATGATGAACTTTATGGAAATACAGGTAATGATCTAATAAAAGGGGGTGGAGGAAATGATGCAATCAATGGAGGGCCTGGTAACGATTTAATAGAAGGAGGTGCCGGTGCAGATGAATTCATAATTTCTGATTCATCTGGGATAACCATTGTTAAAGACTATGACTTGGAAGAGGATTCTATTATTTTGAATTTAGATAACTTTGAAGATTTTTCAATTCAACAATATGGTACTGGTTTTTATTTAATTAAGAATGAAAATATTTTAGCTGAGATTAGAAATTCAGATTCTTCAAAAATTACTAGAGATGGGAATAAGATAATAAAGATCAATGATGACTATTCGAATAATATTGCCAATTCTCTTTTTATAAAAGTTGGCGATAAAAAAGAAGGAGAATTAGAAATTGCAGGTGATGTAGATTATTTTAAAATTTATTTAAGTGAAAACGAAAATTATCTTTTTAATTTGGAAGGAATTTCCTTAACTGATCCTTTCTTAACTTTATTCGATGCGGCAGGAAACCAAATAATCTCAAATGATGATGGTGGAATAGGTTTAGACTCAAGAATTATTTTTACCCCCAAATATACAGAAAATTATTTTATGGAAGTATCCTCTTTCGAGGATGATTTGGCGGGAAGTTATAGCTTTTTTAGTTCAAAAGTAGAGAAAAATGAATCTGATATATTATTTTCTAATTTTTCTAGCAAAGATGGTTATGGTTTAGTAAATGCTAAAAGTGCATTTGAAAATTTATTAACTATAGATATCCCAAGCGTCTCAAACCTAGGAGGAAATTTATGGGGACTTGATAAAATAAAAGTGCCAGAAGTATGGCAGGCTTTTGAAAAAAAAGAAGAGATAAACGGTCAGGGTGTAATTGTAGCAGTAGTAGATACTGGTGTTGATTTAGATCATAATGAATTTAAAGGAAGAATCGTAAAGGGATATGATTTTGTAGATAATGATCATTTCGCAGATGACCTTAATGGCCATGGAACACATGTTGCAGGAACAATTGCAGCTGCAAATGATTCTATAGGAATTACTGGTGTTGCATATAATTCAAAAATTATGCCTATTAGGGTTCTGGATGAGTTTGGAAGAGGTTATCTGAGTGATGTCACTAAAGGTATACGTTTTGCCTCAGATAATGGCGCTGATATAATAAATCTTTCTGTTGGCAGCACTTATCACTCAAGGTCTTTGTATGAAGCAATTAAGTATGCAAATAATAAGGGTTCCGTAGTAGTTATGGCAGCAGGAAATTCTGGATCAGCCTACCCAACTTTTCCTGCGATATATTCAATGAATTATGGTATTTCAGTTGGAGCTGTAGATATTACTAACGATTTGGCAACTTTTTCAAATATGGCTGGAATTAATTATTTAGATTATGTTACGGCACCAGGTGTAAACATTTATTCATCAGTACCTAATAATGGCTACGCTTTCTTCAGTGGGACTTCAATGGCTACGCCTCATGTTTCAGGGTTGGCAGCTTTGCTCAAGAGTTATGATAAAGAATTAAACCCTAAAAAAATTGAAAATTTAATTTTGAATTCAACTTCTGAAGGCATTTTTGACTATCAATACTTATCAAGCATCTATAGTGATGACGATCAATTGGAAAGTCTTTCCAATAAGGATTTCTTAGTAACTCTTGATTATGAAAATGAATTTATAACTTAATTTCTAAAAAGTTTAATCACCCGAATTTATAGTTTTAATTTTATCCCAAGAAGTTTTAAAAATATCTGAAATAATAAAAATTACTGGCCTATTTTTAATAATGATGTTTGCCGATATACTTTCTCCAGACTTGAGAAAATATTTTTTATTATTTTTTTCGATAAATTGATTTTCTAAAGAAATTATTGTTTCGTAAAAAAGTTCCGGATTGTTATCTGATAATTGGCTTGAGTTCTCAGCTATATATTTTACCCTACCATTTACTTTCCCGAAACTAGTAAATGGATAAGCATCTATTCTTACATCCACTCTCTGATTGGTTTTTATCATTCCTCTTTTGGAATTGGGCACATAAACTTTTGCTTCAAGAAGGGTATCAGGAATTATTTTTAATAATAATTCTCCATTCTGTACAAAGTAACCTTGGTTTATTTTTTTTGATTCAAAAATTCTGCCTTTGACTGGCGATCGAATAATTGTCTGATTTTTTTTATATTTATTTTCGTCTATCTTTGAGGAAATTTGTTTTATCTTTGATTCGATCTGACTTAATTTTTCCTTTATTTTAAGCGTTTCTATTTCGCTAACAACGCCCTCATTATTAAGAAATTCATACTTTTCTAATAATGACTGATTTAAATTTTTTGATATCATAAATTCTTTTAACTGTGCTTCCAATATCTCATTATTAAAATTGTATTCTCTATCATCAATTTCTATTAATTTTGCATTCTTCTGAACGGCGTCCCCTTCAGATAAATTAAAATTGATTATGTATCCATCCATATTAGATTTTACTAATTTGATAGATCCTTTATTTTCAATTTTTCCTCTAGAACTAATTACTTCATCAATTCTCAATGCAAAAGATAATATTAATCCTAATCCAATAACTGAACAACTAGAAATGATTAGATACTGTATCCACTTTTTTGGTTGATTATATTTTATTTCTTGGTAATCATTTTCAATCATTATCCTTTTAGAATTTATTTAGATCATGGAGCATTTTATATTTGCCATTTTTATTTATTAGGGAGCTATGGCTTCCACTTTCTATGAATTTACCATTCTCAATGACAAAAATATTGCTAGCTTTTTTTAGTGAATAAACTCTATGGGTTATAAAAATAATAATTAGCTTATAAGATAAGTTCATAAGATTATTAATAATTTTTTTCTCCAATAAAATATCAAGTGCACTCGTACTTTCATCTAAAATTAGTATTTTAGGTTTAGTGATTAATACTCTTGCTAAACCAATTCTTTGTCTTTGGCCCCCAGATAAATTACAACCTTTTTCTCCAACATAACTTGAAAAAGAATGAGGTAAATTATTAATAAATTCAGAGGCACAGGAAATATTTGCAGCCTCTTTTATTTCTTCAAACGAGGCGTCTGGTTTTGTTAGAGCAATATTCTGGGCGATTGAACCATCAAAAATAATAGTATCCTGTGGAACATAACCTATTTGAGATCTTAATGAAGATAAATTTATTTTTGAAATATCATTATCATCAATATAAATCTCACCATCAGTAGTTTTATAAAATCCCATCATTAGTTTCATGAGTGTACTTTTCCCCGAGCCACTTTTACCAACTATTCCTATAAATTCTCCTTGGTAAAATTTTGCATTAATATTTTTTAGCAAGTAATTTGAGTTTGTATCAAATTTAAACGAGACATTTTTAAAAATAATTTTTTCATTTATTTCTGACAAAAATGGTAAATTCTCATTTTGAATTTCCTTCTCATTTCTTGAGTCAACAATATCTGAAAGTCTTTCTAAGGCTAATGAAGTTTCCTGGAAGTTTTGCCATAAATTTGCCAATCTTAATATTGGATTGGTAACGTAACCTGAGAGAATTCTAAAAGCTATTAAGCCTCCCAAAGTAAGTTTCCCTTCAAGAACTAAACCGGCACCTATCCAAATTATTATAAGACCTGATAATTGTTGCAGAAATTGATTAGTCGAACCGGCAGCTACGCTAGTCATCGTATTTTTAAATCCAGCATTAATTTGTTTTGAATATAAATTTTCCCATCTCATTTCGCTTTGCATTTCTAAAGACTGTCCCTTAATTGTCTCAATACCATTTATAGATTCAACCAAATGACTTTGCACTTTGGCATTATATTCTGCTTTATCTCTAAGATGTCTTTTTGCGATTGGCGAAACAAATATAGTTAGTAATATGAAAAAAGGAATAACAGACATGCTTATTAGTGTTAATTTGACTGAATAAAGCATCATTACAAAGATATAAATAATAGAAAATAGGGCATCTAAAGTAATAGTCAGTGCAGTGCCTGTCATGAAGCTTCTTATTTTTTCTAATTCTGAAATCCTGCTACTAACTTCTCCAATTCTTCTTTTTGCAAAATAACTTAAAGGTAATTTATATAAATGCTTTATAATTTTCGATCCAAGAGAGATATCAATTCTGTTTGTAACATCTGAAAAAAGATATGTTCTTAGAGTGCCTAATAATCCTTGCGAAAAACTCATTATGAGAAGTAACAGACCCAGAATATTTAATGCATTAACATTACCTTTGCTTATAACAGTATCTATAATTTGTTGAATTAATAAAGGATTAAATAATGCTAAAAGTTGTACAAAAAAACTTGAAATAACAACTTGCAGTAGTGCAAACTTATATTTCTTTAATGAGGGTAAAAACCATTGAAATCCAAATTTAAATGATTTATTAGAGGGTAAATGTTCAATTAAGATGTTTTGAATAAACTTATTATCAAATTTACTGAATATTTCTTCAGCACTTACCCATTTTTGTTCATAAAGTGGATTGCCAACTAGGAAATTTCCATTTTTAAACTCCCATATTATTTGATAATTTTCTTCGGAAAATATTAGAGATGGTAGTGGTGTTCTCTTAAATTGATCTATATTTTTTGGTTTTAAAATTGTTCCAGTTAAGCCAATTACCTCTAGGATTGTTTTTATACTTTCATCATTTATAAAAATTTGCTTGCTTCTTTCAAAATATTTCGAGATCAACCTTTTTGCCGCAAATCTTTGAAAAGGTATTTCATAAAAAATAGCTAACATTTTTAAACATATAAAAAGTTGGCTATTTTTTTTTGTAGAAATGAAATGAGGATATTTGTTGTAACCTATTTTCCCATACCATTCTTGTAGGGTTTCTTTTTTTATTTTCTCTTCAATATTTTTTGTATCATTTATATTCGATAATTTTTCTTTATTAATTTCCTCAAAGTTTAACTTTTTATTTGGTAATTTGATTATCCTTTTACCAATTTTACCTATAGAAGTAAGATCAGAATTTGATTCTATAAAATCACCTTTCTTAAGGTATTTAAAGTTATCACTGCAAGCAATATAGGCACTTCTTGTATTAGCAAAAGAAATTTTTTGTTCGATTTTATTGTTTTCATTAAATAATTTTTTTGCCAACATTAGTATCTTTTTCTTGGATAAATTTTTGAATTCACTTGATTTGTAAAGGCATGAAAATATTTCTGGAATTGAAGTAAAAGCAAATTTATTATTTAAATTTGGATATTCTTCTAATAAATTAATTAATATGTTTACGGGTATAATTTCTAGTTCTAAAAAGGTAGAAGATACAAAAATTTGTTCTTGGATATTGGATAATATGTGCTGCTCTCCGAAAATTTCTCCTTCTTTAT
>QCCU01000028.1 GCA_003278855.1 Prochlorococcus sp. AG-347-M23
ATTATAAGTTTAAGAATTTACATTATGATTTAAGTATGGCTTTACTAGTAAAAAAATTTGGCGGTACTTCTGTCGGTGATATTAAAAAAATTAAAAATATTGCAAGTAGCATTTGTCAAAGTAAAGAAGCAGGGAATGAAATTGTCATAGTTGTCTCTGCAATGGGCCAAACTACAGATGATTTAAATTGTTTAGCGGAATCAATTAGTAAAAATCCTAATCGAAGAGAATTGGATATGCTTCTCTCAACTGGAGAGCAAGTAACCATAGCTCTTCTTTCAATGGCATTAAATGAATACGGAATACCTGCAATTTCAATGACTGGTAGCCAGGTTGGAATTATTACTGAATCAATTCATGGGAAAGCGAGAATTCTGGATATTAAGACAGAAAGGATCCAAAATTATTTAAATCAGGGTTTTGTAGTTGTCGTGGCTGGATTTCAAGGAACAACATTAAGTCATACAGGTTCAATGGAAATTACAACTTTGGGTAGAGGTGGTTCAGATACTTCCGCAGTAGCTTTATCAACAGCTTTGGGAGCTGAGACTTGCGAAATTTATACAGACGTTCCAGGGGTTCTTACTACTGATCCAAGGATTGTTCCTAATGCAAAACTCTTAGATGAAATTAGCTGCGAGGAAATGCTTGAACTTGCAAGCGTCGGTGCTTCAGTTCTCCATCCAAGAGCAGTAGAAATTGCTCGCAATTATGGAATTAAATTGTGTGTCAAATCAAGCCAAAGTGACTCCAGTGGGACTCTCTTAGAAAGTCAAATCCAACCTCTCCCGCTAAAAAGAGGAAGCTTAGAATTAACAAAAACAGTCAATAGTCTTGAAGTATTAGAAAACCAAGCAGTATTCAGTCTCTCAAATATTCCCGATAGGCCTGGGATTGCCGCGCAAATATTTGAAAAACTTTCAGAAGCAAGTATTAACGTAGATTTAATAATACAAGCGACAAATGATGGAAATAAAAACGATATTACATTTACTGTTGGTGAATTAGAAGTAAAAAAGACTGCAGAACAATGTGAACTTATAACTAGTCAATTAGGGGGAGAATTTAACCTAAAAACCAACATGACAAAATTAAGTATTCAAGGAGCAGGCATTATGGGCAGACCTAGTGTTTCAGCTGATTTATTTGATACTTTATCTCAAGCGAATATAAACGTTAGGTTAATAGCTACTAGTGAAATTAAAGTCAGCTGTGTAATTGAAATTAATAATATACCAAAAGCTATTAGATTTGTTGCTGAGAAATTTAAGTTATCCGATACACAAATATTTGTTAATCCAATCAATGAAAAACAAGATCAACCTGAAGTAAGAGGAATTGCATTAGATAAAAACCAAGTTCAGGTAAGTTTTCGAAAACTGCCTGATCGTCCGGGTGTAGCAGCATCGATATGTTTAGCATTAGCTGAAAATAATTTACTTATCGATACTATTGTTCAGTCTGAAAGAATTTCCACTTTAAAAACTAAAGATATTAGTCTTACAATGAATAAACAAGATAGAGAAAAAGCTAACTTAGTTTTTGAGGCCTTAACAAAAAAATTACCCGGATCATATATTGAAGATGGCCCTGCCATAGCAAAAGTAAGTACTGTAGGAGCGGGAATGGCATTTAAGGTTGGGACGGCCGGAAAAATATTTAGAGCATTGGCTGACCAAAATATCAATATTGAAATGATTGCCACTAGTGAAATTAGGACTTCATGTATTGTCTTAGAAAAAGATTGTGATAAAGCAGTTAATGCGATTCATAATCATTTCGAATTAGAAAAATAAGTTCTTTTTAATTATTTCTTGCCAATTTTTGTCTTAATTTTTTGATTCTATCCCTCAAATTTGCTGCTTCTTCAAAATTTAACTCTTTTGCAGCGTCTTTCATTTTAATTTCTAACTTTTCTATTAAGTCAGGCAATTCTTCGAGCAAACATTGATTATCACTGGAACTGAGAATTGCGTCAGTTTTGTTATTAACTATATTTATTAAATCTTTAGATAAACCACCAGCATCAAGTTTTCTGGAAAGTTCTAGAAAAGATAATATTGAATTTTCTATTTTTTTACCTGCAGGTTTTGGAGTAATACCATTGACTTGGTTATATTTTTTTTGAATAGTTCTTCTTCTATCAGTTTCAGATATTGCTCTTTTCATTGAATCTGTGAAGTTATCTGCATAAAGCAAAGCAACACCTTCAACATGTCTGGCAGCTCTTCCTATTGTTTGAATCAATGACCTTTCTGCCCTCAGAAAACCTTCTTTATCAGCATCTAAAATGGCGACTAAGGATACTTCTGGAAGATCTAGTCCCTCTCTTAATAAATTAACTCCTACCAAAACATCATATTCGCCCATTCTAAGGTCTTGAATAATTTCAATTCTTTCAATTGAATGGATTTCGGAATGCAAATATCTAACTCTTACTTTATTTTCAGATAAAAAATCAGTTAGATCTTCAGCCATTCTCTTTGTAAGTGTTGTCACAAGCACTCTTTGATTCTTTTCAGCTCGAATTCTTATTTCAGATAACAGATCTTCTATTTGGCCTTCACTAGGTCTTACATCAATTACCGGGTCTAATACCCCAGTTGGTCTTATAACTTGCTCAATAAATTCACCATCACATTGATCTAATTCCCATTGACCGGGGGTTGCACTTATAAATAATGTCTGTTTTGATTTTTCCCAAAACTCTTCACATTTTAAAGGTCTATTATCTGCAGCACTTGGCAATCTAAAACCATGATCTATTAAAACTTTTTTTCTAGATTGATCACCGTTGTACATCGCATGAAGTTGAGGACATGTTACATGACTCTCATCAACCACCAACAACCAATCTTTGGGAAAGTAATCTATTAAACATTCTGGCGGTGAACCTTCCTCCCTACCTGATAAATGACGAGCATAATTCTCAACTCCATTACAATAACCAACCTCTTTAAGCATTTCTAAATCATATTTTGTACGTTGTTCTAGACGTTGAGCCTCTAATAATTTTCCTTCGTATGTAAATTTATCTAGTTGATTTTTTAATTCACTTCTAATTGCACTTATTGCACTCTCAAGTCTTTCTTTTGGAGTTACAAAATGCTTCGCTGGGTAAACGCTAACTTGTTCCAAACTTTCAAGTATTTCTCCTGTAGTAGGATCAACATATCTAATAGCCTCAACTTCATCACCAAATAACTCAATTCTTATTAATCTATCTTCATAAGCTGGACCGATTTCTAAAACATCACCTTTAATTCTGAATCTACCTCTAGTAATTTCAATATCATTTCTAGTATATTGATTTTCAACCAGAGACCTCAAAGAAGAACGTAGATTTATTGATTTTCCCACTTCAAATTTAACTGCAGCTTTTAAATACTCACTCGGTATACCAAGACCATAAATACAACTTATTGAGGCTACAACAATTACATCTTTTCTTTCAAATAATGAGCGTGTTGCAGAATGCCTAAGCATATCTATTTCTTCATTAATTGAAGCAGTTTTGGCTATGTAAGTATCACTTACAGGTACATAAGCTTCAGGTTGATAATAATCGTAGTAAGAAATGAAGTACTCAACAGCATTTTTTGGAAAAAATTCCCTTAATTCATTACATAGTTGTGCAGCCAACGTTTTGTTATGGGCTAAAACAAGTGCTGGCCTTCCTGTTTGTTGAATTACATTGGCAATGGTAAATGTTTTTCCAGTTCCAGTAGCTCCTAAAAGAGTCTGAAACTGTTTCCCATTATTTACGCCTTTAACTAATTTTTTAATAGCATCTGGTTGATCTCCATTTGGTTCGTAAGGAGCTTGAAGCTTATAGTTGTTCATCAAGCTAGTAGCTAAAGGATGTTGCTATACTAAGAAATTTTTTCTCCAATTATTGAATTTTTCAAAGATTCTTTTAAGCCCCTAACAACCGCAATCATTGATATTAAATCATCTAATTTATTAACCACCGATCCAACGCCAACTGCTGAGGCTCCAGAGGATATTGCTAGTGGACAAGTTACTTGGCTTAATCCAGAGGCACTCATGATTGGTATATTCAGAGATTGTTTCTTAAATTCTTGATGAATAGCATAGGTAGATGCAAGAGTTGGTACTGATTTTTCAAAAAAACCTTGAATTCCTGGAGAGTAAGGAGTAGCACTGGTACCACCTTCTGTTTGAATAATATCAACGCCTTCTTCCACTAGCTTTACAGCAAGATCAACTTGTTTATCAATAGGCATAGTATGAGGAACAGTTACTGATAAAGGAAAATTAGGCAATAAATCCCTCGTCTCTTTTGTAATGTTTAAAACTTTTTTATCTGAAAAATGAATGCCTTTTTCATAAAAAGTATCGTAATTTCCTATCTCAATTAATGATGCTCCTGCTTTTACACAATCTTGAAAAGATCGAGGCATTACTGAACTAACACAAACTGGTAGTGTTGAATTCTTCAGTGCTAAATCAACAAGTTCAGGTTTACAAGCAATATCGACAAGATCTGCACCTCCTAATGAAGCAGCCTCAACAATTATTTTCACAGACTGAACATCGAAATTATTCAATCCTGAAATAACTTTGAGTAAGGATTTGCTTCTTAACTCTTCTTTGATTTTTTGTGGCAAAAGATTAATCAGACTCATTGACTTAATGAATTTATTACCCGATTGTGACATTGTTTTAGTAAAACAGTGCATTTTTTAAAAAATATTATCTGAGCAACACAAAATGACTGATAAAAAATTAAGTCAGAAAAATTGGTCATCATGGCATCATCAGCTTCATAAGGAGATTCTTGCCAAAAAAATATTAATTCCCAAAGGATCCAATATTTTAATAAGTGTTTCGGGGGGTCAAGACTCAATGGCCTTATTAACCCTAATTAATGACCTAAAAAAACTACATAATTGGTCTATTAGTGTTTGGCATGGTGATCATCAGTGGCACGAAAAATCATCACTATATGCCCTTGAATTAAAAGATTATTGCGAAGATAAAAATATTTCATTCTCTTTTGATCAAGCAAATAAAGAAGGTATTTCTTCAGAAGAAAAAGCACGTGAATGGAGATATAAAAAATTATGTGAAAGAGCCAAAACTTTATTAAATAAAAACCAGGAAAAACATAATATTTATTTGCTTACTGGTCACACGAGTAGTGATAATGCAGAAACATTTATCCTCAATTTATCTAGAGGAAGCAATTTTG
>QCCU01000029.1 GCA_003278855.1 Prochlorococcus sp. AG-347-M23
TCGTTGATTCAGATGGAAAACAATTAGGCGTCATAGATAGATTAAAAGCATTAGAAATAGCATCTCAAAGAGAACTTGATTTAGTTTTGGTGAGCGAAAAAGCAAACCCTCCTGTTTGTAGAATCATGGACTATGGTAAATATAAATTTGAACAAGAAAAGAAAGCTAAAGAAGCAAGGAAAAAATCTCATCAAACAGAAGTTAAAGAAGTAAAAATGAGGTATAAAATTGACAAGCATGATTACGATGTTCGGATTGGTCAAGCTACTAAATTTCTAAAATCGGGAGATAAGGTAAAATGCACTGTTATTTTTAGGGGAAGAGAAATTCAACACTCAAATTTAGCTGAGACACTTCTTTTAAAAATGGCTAATGATTTAGAAGAGCAATCAGAAGTTCAACAAAAACCAAAAAGAGAAGGGAGAAACATGATTATGTTTTTAAGCCCTCGCAAAACTCCTCTTATTAAAAAAGATGATGGGTAATAAATTGTTATCGAAATAATATGACGAATGTTAAAGTGTCACTATATCAAAAATTAAATTAGTCAGGATTTTTCTAAAGTGAGATTCCATATTCAACAAGAAAGTGATATCCCAGCATCTACTCAACTAAATAATCAAATTTGTTTCGCAATTGCAGCAAGACATTATCCTCCTGGACACAGACTTCCCAGTACGAGGCAACTTGCAATGCAGACTGGACTCCATAGGAATACTATAAGCAAAGTTTACAGACAACTGGAAGTAGATGGAGTTGTTGAAGCAATAGCTGGGTCAGGTATCTATGTAAGAGATAATCTTACTAAAAAAGAATTTACAAAATCACTTTACTCAAAAGATAAAATAAGTAAGGTACCTGATCAAGAAGCAAAGAAGGTAATTGACAACTTAATAAGTCTTGGATTCACATTACAAGAGACGAGAGAGATTTTAAACAATGAAATTGATTGGCGTATTAAGTGCGGATCAAGAATCATAGTCAGTACTCCCAGAGAAGATATTGGTGCTTCTATGTTAATAGCTGAAGACCTTTCTACAACAGTTAATGTACCAGTAGAAGTTGTTCCTATGGAAGAATTAGAAAAAGTTTTGAGTAATTCAAATAATGGTACGATTGTCACAAGCAGATATTTTTTACAGCCTCTAGAAAAAGTTGCTAAGCAGCATGGAGTTCGGGCAATTGCAGTTGATTTAAGCGATTTTCAAAAGGAATTAAAAATTCTCAAGGAATTAAATGCTGGAAGTTGTGTAGGTATTGTTAGTATCAGTCCTGGGTTATTGAGAGCAGCAGAAGTCATAATACATAGCATGCGTGGTAGTGAATTAATGCTTATGACTGCAATCTCAGACAATAACAGTAGATTACTCTCACTTTTAAAGGCTTCGAACCATATAGTGTGTGATGGACCAAGTTTATCAGTAGTAGAAAACACATTATTAAAAAATCGTTCTCAGTTGATGAGATTACCTCAAATAATATGCGCTAAAAATTATTTAAGTATCGAAACAATAAATCAATTAAAAAAACAAATAGGAGTTATTAATTAAACAATGGTATTGAAAACTTTTAAATCAGATATAGAAATTATCAGAGAAAGAGATCCCGCCGCAAGAGGAATAGTAGAGATATTTCTTTGCTACCCGGGTTTTCAATCAATCGTAATACATAGGTTTACGCATAAATTATGGCAACTAAAGATTCCTTTGATTCCCCGCTTACTCAGTCATCTCAATAGGCTGGCAACAGGTATTGAAATCCATCCTGGAGCAAAAATTGGTAAAAGGGTTTTCATAGACCATGGAATGGGCGTTGTAATTGGTGAAACTGCTGAAATAGGAAATAACTGTTTGCTTTATCAGGGAGTGACATTAGGAGGAACTGGCAAAAGCCATGGTAAAAGACACCCTACCTTAATGGAAAATGTTGTGGTCGGAGCGGGCGCAAAAGTTCTTGGATCTATCACAGTAGGATCTAATACCCGTATTGGTGCTGGCTCAGTAGTTGTTCGGAATGTAGAGGGGAACAGTACTGTTGTAGGAGTTCCTGGAAGAGTAGTTCATCAAAGTGGTGTCAAAGTAAATCCGTTAGCTCACTCTGCCTTACCAGATGCAGAAGCTAATGTGATAAAAAATTTAATGGATAGGATAGATTCACTTGAAAATGAAATTCTTAAATTACAAAAAATTCTACAATGTATCACCAGCTCAGAATCTATTGATATTTCTAAACTCGGTGATTCACAAAATCTTAAAGATAAAGAAATTTTTGAATTTCTTGGAGATGATTAAATATTGATTTAATTTTTTTCATTAACGTCAGATTTAGGTTGAAACATAAACATTGAATAAATAACATTTCGTCTCATATTAGTCATCATTTCAAGAAACATGTCATATCCTTCGTTTTTATATTCGATCAATGGATCTTTTTGACCATAACCTCTCAATCCAACTGATTCCCTCAAGGAATCCATGGATTGAAGATGTTCTCTCCATAAATTATCGATTTGTTGCAAAATAAAAAATCTTTCAGCTTCTCTCATTAAACCGGGACGAATCTTTTCTATTTGTGATTCCTTTAAATCATAAGCTATTCTCAACTGCTCTTGAAGATAATTTTTTAATTCATCTATGGACAGTAAATTAATATCATCAGATTTAAGATCATCTAATAAATATATAAATTCTTTTACTTTAGAAATTAATTGATCAATATTCCATTCTTCAGGAGGAAGATCAGGATTAATATAAGCATCTACAATTTCAATCATTGTCCTTTCTCCATAACCTATTACTTGTCTCTTTAAATCAATTCCTTTCAATACTCTTAGTCTTTCACCATAAACTGCTTTTCTTTGATTGTTCATTACCTCGTCGTATTCGAAAACTTGTTTTCTAATATCGTAATAGTAGGTTTCTACTTTCTTTTGAGCACTTTCTAGAGACCTAGTAAGCATTCCTGACTCAATAGGCATATCCTCATCAACCCTAAAAGCATTCATTAGATTTGCTACTCTATCACCTCCAAAAATCCTTAATAAATTATCATCTAAAGATAAAAAGAATCTTGTACTTCCAAGATCACCCTGTCTTCCTGCTCTTCCCCTAAGTTGATTATCCACTCTTCTTGATTCATGTCTCTCAGTACCAATAACATGTAAACCGCCAGCTTCTCTTACTTTTTCTTCTTCATGAATCAAAACTTTTTCATATTCTTTTTTCACATCAGACAAAGATTCTCTCAAAAGCTTTAACATGTCATCATCAGTTGGTGCTTTTTCTGCAGCTGTAGCTATCCTGTCGTCAAGCTCCAAAACAGAAAGTTGTCTATCTCCCCAATTCTTAACAAGTTCATCAGATAAAAGAGAGAGGTTTTTTTCAATTGCTTCATCTAGTTTGCAAGGGAAAAGACTTGTTGAAGAATTTGAAATGTTCTTTTTCAAATTTGAACCAGCTTTTGTAGAAAAACCACCCTTAGATTTTGAATTTCTTTGTTTAGGTATTGGCGGCTTATGCTCATTATCAGGCTTGACTAACAAAGGAATTAAAATTTCTTTTAATTTAAGCCTTGCCATATAGTCACTATTACCGCCAAGAATTATATCTGTTCCCCTTCCAGCCATATTAGTCGCAATAGTAACAGCACCTGCTCTGCCTGCCTGAGCAACAATTTCTGCCTCACGTTCAACATTCTCTGGCTTAGCATTTAACAAATTATGTGGGATTTCTTCGGCAGATAAAAGTGAACTTAATAATTCACTTTTTTCAACACTTGTTGTACCAACTAAGACAGGTCTACCATCTCTATGAATTTGTGCAGTTTCTTTAGCAACGGCCTTCCATTTACCAATCTCTGTCTTAAATACTTGATCAGACCAATCTTGTCTCTTTCTTATTTGATTTGTCGGTATAACTGTTGATTCTAATTTATAAGTTTTTTCAAATTCAACCTCCTCAGTTTTTGCAGTTCCCGTCATTCCTGCTAAACCAGGATATAAAAGAAAAAAATTCTGATAAGTTATGGATGCTAATGTTTGAGTCTCAGGCTGAATTTTAAGATTCTCTTTCGCTTCTATTGCCTGATGTTGTCCATCACTCCAACGTCTTCCTGGCATCACCCTACCAGTAAATTCATCCACTATGACAGCCTCATCGTTCTTAATAATATAATTCACATCTTTAATAAATAATTCTTTGGCTTTTAGAGCGTTAGTTATATAATGCGCCCAAGGATCTTGAGGATTGTATAAATCATTAACTCCCAAATACTCTTCACATTTTGCAAAACCCTGATCAGTTAATATGCAACTTCTCTGTTTTTCATCAACTTCATAATCACCTTCTGGATCAATGCCGTCTTTACTTAATTCTTTTGCTTTGACTAATGCCAGAGATAATTCTGCCGCTTTTTGATATTTTTCTTGTGGTCTTTCAACTTGACCAGAAATAATTAGAGGCGTTCTTGCTTCATCAATTAATATTGAATCGACCTCATCAATTACGCAGTAATTAAATTTTCTTTGAACTACCTCACTAATGTCGGTAGCCATATTATCTCTTAAATAATCAAATCCTAATTCTGAATTTGTAGCATAAGTTATATCACAATCATAATTTTTCTTTCTCTCAACTGGATTCATATCTTGCTGAATCAAACCAACAGATAAACCTAAAAAACGATGAACTTGTCCCATCCACTCTGCATCCCTTCTAGCTAAATAATCATTTACAGTAACAACATGAACACCTTTTCCTGTAAGAGCATTTAAATAACAAGGTAATGTTGCGACAAGAGTTTTTCCCTCTCCAGTCTTCATCTCAGCAATTTGACACTCATTTAAAACCATCCCGCCTATTAACTGCACATCAAAATGTCTCATATCAAGAACACGTTTACTTGCTTCTCTTACGATTGCAAAGGCTT
This sequence comes from Prochlorococcus sp. AG-347-M23, assembly GCA_003278855.1. Taxonomy (GTDB): domain Bacteria; phylum Cyanobacteriota; class Cyanobacteriia; order PCC-6307; family Cyanobiaceae; genus Prochlorococcus_A. Next base: position 4,927 of record QCCU01000029.1, read on the forward strand.
TTGGAAGAAATTCTTCTAAGAGTGCTTTTTGTTTTTTAAGATCTAATTCTGCTGAAATATTCGATTTAAGATTTTGAGTTTCTTTTCTAAGCTCATCATCATTCAATTGAGAAATTTCTTCTTCTAAAAAATTTATCTCTTCCAC
>QCCU01000030.1 GCA_003278855.1 Prochlorococcus sp. AG-347-M23
TGAAAATGGGGGGGAAGTATATCTAATTACCAACATAGGAAGTCAGAGAGTTAAAAGAAGTAAAAATAAAGCTTTTTATGAGGAAGTTTCAGTTGCAGATATTTTAAACTTACTTCAAAAAGGGACTATAAGTTATGGGGAAAGTAACATAAGAGGTAAAATTTCGTTTTTGATCAAATATCCAATAAAAAGTTTTTTAAATGCCTTAATGCTTTTAATAAATGGGTTTAAACTAAAATATAAATTTATTAAGATAAGCGAATTACAAAAAAAAATCCATATTAGTGATTTTAAATTTGATTATTTAAATTATATAAGTGGGATTATTGTAGTTGGAGGTATTTTTAATTTATCTATTTTTAGAAGCATGCGATATCTCTTCAGAATACCTCAATTAAATATTAAAAAGAATAAGCTTGATTTAATAATAACTAGTTGCCCCGTATGTATAAAAAATAAAAAGTATAATTATGCACCTGTTGTCCAAATTATTCATGATGCGATTCCTATTCAAGATCCTGATCATCCTCGCCCTAAAGCTTTTTTAAACACTTTAAAAGATGCACATTATAATAAATGCCTTTATGTATCTTCTGCGACCCAAAAAATCGTTTTAAATTTACTTCAAATATCAAAATATACAAATGAGCTTGATATTTTAAGGCCTTTACCCTCTATTTCTATAGAGATCTTGAACGATTCTCTAAACATAAATTCTATTCTTGGGATTAATAAGCCTTTTTTACTAATAAATTGTTCAATAGTATCATGGAAAAAAGTTGAAAAGGCTATAAACTTTTTTAATCAATCTAATTTAAGTGATAGAGGTTTTTTGCTTTGTATTGCTGGACAAATACATAATACAAAATATTGCAAATATGTTAAAAAATTATGCGCAAAGAACAAAAACATTCTCCTTTTAGGATACGTGTCTGAATTTGAAAAAGTTTGGTTATATTTGAACACATCCTTATTAATTTCTACATCAGCAACTGAGGGGTTTGGAATACCAGTTTTAGATGCTGGCTGTTTAAATATACCCGTAATAGCTAATAAGATACCCTCATATCAAGAGATTCAAAAAGTTATTAAAAATAACAACATATCCCTTTATTATCTAAATGAAGAGGCTAAGTGGTTATTTAAACTTAACCAAACTGAAATTTTTGATATTGATGATATTGAGGGTAAAATATCAAGGATTAAAAGTTATAAAGATTTTTGCGAAGTCGCAAAACGTGATACAACCAAAAAGATACTGAATCTTATTGAAATTAACTAAACAATAAAAAAACTGTCTTAAATTGATATTTAATTTTATTAATTATGCGAACATTAGAAAATGCTTAAAAGTAATACATTTAAATATTTAACTGAGATACTTTCCTTTCTTCCAAAAAAAAGAAGAAAACAACTAATTTATCTTTTACCAATTTCTATTTTAGCTGGGATTTCTGAATTAATTGTAATATTTTTCTTAGCAAGGCTTTTTAACTTCATAATTGGTAAGCCAAATCCTTCAATTAATTTCTTAAATAATTTATTTGATTTTGAACCTAAATACAAAATCTTAATTCTAATAAGCGCTTTTATACTATCTAATTGGTTCTCATCTATAATTAAGATTTTTTTAAAGTCAAAACAATTTAAGTTAAAAGCAACTATTTGGAGAGACCTATCAGAGCTTGCACTTAAAAATCTGCTTTCCCAAGAATATGAATTCTTTCTTGGAAATAGTAATACTGATCTTTCAGCCTCTGTTTTAGTGAATATCAATAGAGTATCAGATATTGTTGTCTTACCTGTTCTTCAAGTTATTAGTGGCGTTTTTATTATTACATTCATATCAATAACAGTATTAGCAATTGCGAAATCTACTGCTTTCTTTTTAATTATTGGATTATTAATTGGGTATATGTCAATTTCACTTTTTATAATTCCTAAAATAAGGATTTCTAATAAAAAAAGAATTGAACTTGAGATCGGTTCAAATAGCGTATTGACTGAATCTATAAGATCAATAGTCGATGTTAAACTAAGTAATTCTCAAAAGTTTTTCTTTGATAAGTATAAAAATATAGGTAGAAATTTAATCCCAGTTATTCAACAAGGTGAAACATTGCCAGAAATTCCAAGAGCTTTAGTCGAACCTTTTGGTATTTCTTTAATATTTATCATTGGTATTTTCCCTTCTTTTATAAATAATAATACAAATCAAATAACCGAAATAATACCATTTCTAGCGACTATAGCTGCAGCCTCTCTAAAACTTACACCTCCTTTGCAAGATACTTTTAGAGCTTATAATTCCATAAGAGGAGGACTTCCAGATTTGGAAGAAACAGTTAAATTAATAAAATTATCAAACCTAAGTAATAAAACAAATTATCAAATTCAAAATACCTTTCATAATAAAGAGTTTAATTTTCCAAAAAAACAAATATCTTTCAAGAATATTTACTATAGATATCCTAAAACAGATTTTGATGTAATTAAAAATTTATCTCTTGAAATTGAAGTAGGTTCAAAAGTTGCTTTCGTAGGAGCAACAGGGAGCGGCAAAACAACTACTGTTAATTTGATACTCCAATTATTGAAACCCTATAAGGGAAATTTATTTTTAGATGATAATATTCTTGAAAGTCGTGACATAAGGAGATGGCAAGATCAGTGTAGTTATGTCCCACAAACATTTTATTTAAACAATTCAACAATAATAGAAAATATTGCCTTTGCAAAAGATAGAGAAGAGATTGACTTAATAAAAGTAAAAAAAGCAATTAATTCAGCTAAGTTAACTGAATTAATATCTAAATTACCAAGAGGCTTGGAAACCGTAATTGGAGAAAACGGTATTTCACTTTCAGGCGGGCAAAGACAGCGTCTCGCAATAGCAAGAGCTTTTTATAGAGAATCAAGAATATTAATAATGGATGAAGCTACAAGCTCACTAGATAATAAAACAGAATCAAAAGTAATGGAATCTATAGATCTAAAAGGCAATAATTGCACTTTAATAATCATTGCCCATAGATTATCAACCGTAATGAATGCTGATAAGATTTTTGAATTTAACAATGGTTGTATTATCCACTCAGGAACTTTTGAAGAATTATGTAAAAATTCTGCAAGCTTCCAAGATTTGAATGTTTTAGAAAAGAAAATTCTAAAATCTTGAATTTAAGTCCTTATCACTAAATAATTCTTGGACAGTTTTTGGGAAAATTATCTATTTTTATTTTGAGGCAAATCTTGTTTATTCTGATGAATTTTAAAATATTCTTTTTCTTAATAGCCTGTGAATGAAAACTTAAATTTTTTAAATATTTATTATTCAAAATTAGAAATTGATCTTAAAAATTTCTTAATATTCATTAGGGTTAAATGAAAGTATTCGTACAAAATAAGTTAAAAATTCAAATGTTATATTAATGAAATTAATAATCAAAAAAACTAATTTCAAGAAATAAAATTACATATTTCTTCTGCAGCTAGTTCCCATGAATATTCTTTAGATCTTAATATTCTCTTTTTTTCAAATTCATTTCTTAATTTATTTCCCAATGAAATTTCTTTCATTGAATAACTTATTTGATTAATATCTTTTGGATCAACTACATTACCAACTCCTAAGACTATTTCAGGTAATCCTCCTCTGTTTGAACTCACCACTTTAGTACCACATGCTAATGCCTCTAATGCAGGCAGTCCAAATCCCTCCCATAGACTTATTATATAAAGAGCTTTACAAGTATTTAATAGATTTAATTTTTCCTCAGAGGAAACCCAACCTCTCCATTCGCATTGACTATCAATACATAAATTTTTAGCCAATTTTTTTAACTTTGGAGTAAATCTTTTATCAAAAGGTCCAATAAAAATAATTTTATAATTTTTGTTATTAAATAATTTAAAAGCTTTTAAAAGTCTAGTTAGGTTCTTATATGGATTATGTCTTCCAATAACCAAGAAGAAGTTATCTCTAGTGAGATTTTTAGGGTAATATAAATTCTTATCAAAACCTAATTTGATTACTTTAACTTTCTTTGAAGGAATTCTATAAATTTTTTTTACATCTCTTGCAGTAGATTCAGAGTTACATAAAATCATTTTTGCTTGATGTAAAACTAATGGGACATAAAAAAGATGATATAGAAATAGAAAAGAAAACTTAGGAAATTTGAGAGGGATTAAATCATGAACTAACACTATATTTCTTGAATTAATGAACAAAGGAGTCTCTGGTAATGGTGAAATAAAAGTATTAACTTTATATTTCCTCATTAATTTTGGAACTTGAAATTGCACCCAAAATAGTCTTCTTATATGATTAGAAATCGTATTATTGGGAGAAAGATTTCCAGGTATTTTTATAATATTTTTTTCTTTAACTTCTATAGGACTTAAGAAAATAATTTCGGAGCTATTAAGATTTTTCATAAGTTGGAGAGCCGTTTCTCCAATACCAGTATTTTTCTTTGAGATATAACTACAATTAAAAAAAGCTCTTGCCATATTAATTACAAATT
>QCCU01000031.1 GCA_003278855.1 Prochlorococcus sp. AG-347-M23
ATACGCTTTATCAGATAAAGATTGTTTTTTGTTAGATAAACTTCCTTTTTCACTAATTTACAAACTGAACGAAGGTGGTGATGCTGTAACAGAAATAGTAGTAAAAAATTTAATAATGAGTTCCGCTCAAATCATTATTCATCGAAGAGATAATAATCATGAATATGAGATAACATCAGAAAACATTTCAGATAGATGTAAGGCTATTTTAAGACTGCTAGAAACTAAGTCAGTTACAAAGTCTGTCAATCAAGTCCTTAGAGACTTAGATGAAATGGGCAATAGTTTTGATAATTCAGTAAAGTATGACTCAGAGCAAAAGGAATTTATAAAAAAACAAATTCTTGATATCACCCATTAAAAAAGCGTAGAAACAAATCCACGCTTTTGGTTAGTTATTTACGTAATGTGTTTAGTCTCTTCTTCCACCGCCTTGTAGTGCAATCATTAATCTTAATATAAAAACAAAAAGATTTATATAAGTTAGATACATACCCAAAGCTCCTGCAAGGTATTGATCATCATTATATCTTCTTGGCATTGTATAGAAATCAACAAAAGACATTGCAACAAATAATACAGTTCCAAATCCTGCAATTATCAATTCTAATCCTGAACCTCCAAAAACTCCTGGAGCAAAGAATCCTCCAATTAATTGGACAAACATTGCTATAAGCAGACCTATCAATCCAAGACCAACTACTCCGCTAAGTGCTTGACCAACACTATCACTCATTCTTTGGCCGGTATAAGAGGCAATAACGAAAGTTATACCAGTGGCTAAGGCAGCTGTTCCAACAGAACCAATACCAATTGTTCCTATTGCTAAAGCAACTATTCCACTTAAGGTGAATCCAGTTAACAAACTAAATCCTGTCAATAAGGGTAGGGCCTTCGCATTATTTGCATTATTTGCAGCACTTGTGGCTATAAAAAACAAAATCAATTCTGCAATTAATGCAACTATTGAAAGAGGCTGAAATAACCCAGGATTTGATGCTATGAGTGAGACACCTGCTAAAACCCCTAAAGAAGTAAGAACCATACCTCCACCTACGTAAGGTAAAGCTTTTTGAATAACATTGGGTCCAACAATTGAACTTGTTTGTGCTTCACGAATAGCTTGATTGAAATTACTACTTGCTGGCATTTTTTTTATTAAATATAAATTTATTCTACTTGATTTTTAAAATTTCAGGGTACGGATCTCCAGAGTTATAAAGTTATTGATAAGCCTCAATAATTTTCTGAACTAAAGGATGACGAACTACGTCTTCAATGGTTAAATAACAAATTTTTATGCCTTGAGTTTTAGAGAAAATTCTCGATGCTTCGATGAGGCCGCTTTCCTGATCTTTTTTTAAATCAATTTGTGTAATATCTCCGTTTACAACCATTTTAGATCTATCACCCAATCTGGTTAAAAACATTCTCATTTGAGAACAAGTAGTATTTTGTGCTTCATCTAGAATAACCATGGAGTTATCTAAGGTTCTGCCTCTCATAAATGCTAAAGGTGCAACTTCAATAATTCCCTTTTCGATTAACGAATTTGTTCTATCAAACCCAAAAATACTATTTAAAGAATCAAATAGGGGTCTTAAATATGGATCTACTTTTTGTTGCAAATCACCAGGTAGAAATCCCAAACTTTCACCAGCTTCTACAGCTGGTCTGGTTAAAACAATTTTTTCAATTTTTTTCTCGTTCAATAGTCGTGCCGCGCAAACAGTTGCTAAAAATGTCTTACCAGTTCCAGCTGGACCAATTGCGAACGTAAGATCAAAGTTTTCAATCGATTCAACATATTCTTTTTGCCTGATAGTTCTTGGTCTTAAATATCTTCCTTCTTTGGAACGCGCAAGAACTTTCTTCCCAAGTTCAGCATGTGAAGACGATTCGCCCATATTTAAAGAACTTAAAGCTGCTTTAAGATCTACCTCTGGGACTTCTAACCCCTGTTCCCAAATTGGTCTTGTTAGTTCTACTAATGCTGAGGCTCTCTCAATTTTAGATATAACACCGTTCATCTCAAGTTGTAAGCCTCTAATAGTTAAAGAAACTCCTGTAAGAGACTCAAATTTTTTTAAGAAAGAATTACCAGGTCCAGATAATGCCGTAGCAGCATCAGAGCTTGGCAAATCTATAGTGAAGTGACCAGTTTTGGAAACTTCCTTCATCTAGTTTATTAAATAAAAATTTATCAAATCACTAGCTTTCAGCTTCATTACTTTCGCTTTCAGCTTTACTACTATCATCTTCTTTTTTAGTTTTAGCCTTAGCTAATTTTTCCTTCTCTAACATTGCTTTACCAATTGCGATAGAGGGTCTTTCTGTTTTTTCTAATAACCCACTCTTTTCTAATAAAGTTCTCACAACATCAGTTGGCTGTGCACCCTGACTAAGTCTTGTTCTCAAGGCTTCTGTATCAAGCCTGGTTTCCTTAGTTCTTGGATTATAAAAACCTAGTTCTTGTAGAGGTCTACCATCTCTTCTGGAAGTACTATTGCATGCAACAATTCTGAAACTTGCCTCTTTTTTCTTTCCAAAGCGCTTAAGGCGCAATTTAATCATCTTAAATTAATGCGTTTTTAATAATAATATCATTTAAAGGTAAAATTATAGAAACTATAAATCGGCAAAACCTTTTTTCTTTTTATTATTTTTTTGTTTTTTCATTGGCTTATTACCACTCATTCCTCCCATTCCTGGCATTCCTCCCATTCCTGGCATTCCACCAATTCCTGGCATTCCACCCATTCCTGGCATTCCACCCATTCCTGGCATTCCTCCCATTCCTGGCATTCCTCCGTTTGACATTTGTTTCATAAAGCCTCTCATTCTTTGAAAATCAGCTAATACTTTATCTACATCTTTTGCTTCATAACCGCTACCCTGAGCGATTCTTTGTCTTCTTGAAGGCTGAGCAGCAAGAACTTCAGGTTTTTGTTTTTCCTCAAGAGTCATTGAAGAGATCATAGATTCTATTTTCTTAAGTTGATCTTCTCCATCTTTTATCATCCCATCATCGATTTTATTCATTCCAGGGATCAATTTAATCAATCCGCCAAGTGATCCCATCCTTTTAATTAATCTCATTTGCTTGACAAAATCATTAAAGTCAAAAGTCGCTTCTTGAAGTTTCTTTTGCATCGCTTCTGCATCAGCAAGTTCAACTTCTTTTTGTGCTTTTTCAACAAGTGTCAATACATCGCCCATGCCTAAAATTCTGCTGGCCATTCTCTCTGGATGAAATGGTTGCAATGCCTCTATTTTTTCACCTACACCTATAAATTTGATTGGTTTACCACTTATTTTTCTTATCGATAAAGCAGCACCACCTCTTGAGTCACCATCCAGCTTAGTTAATATCGCCCCTGTGATTCCTACTTTTTCATGAAATGATTTTGTTAAGTCTGCCGCTTCTTGCCCAATCATTGAATCAACAACAAGCAAAACCTCATCAGGATTAGAAACTTCTTTTATTCGAACCATTTCACTCATCATGGAATCATCAATTTGCAGTCTTCCTGCGGTATCAATAATTATCGAATTAAAATCATTTTCATTAGCAAAATTCAATGCTTCCTTTGCTATTTCTTCTGGTTTGCTATTTTTTTCTTTAGCTGAAAAAACTTCCAATTCATATTGACTTCCCAATGTTTTAAGCTGCTCTACAGCTGCTGGCCGATAAATATCTGCAGCCACTAAAAGAACTTTTTTATCTTTTTCCTTTAAATAAAGTCCTAGTTTTCCTGTTGCAGTTGTTTTACCAGCTCCCTGAAGTCCAGCCATCAAAATGACTGTAGGACTATTTTCATTTTCGTTTAATGGAGAATTTTCATTCCCCATGATGTTAATCAATTCTTTATTTACAACTTCAATAAATTTTTGACCTGGATTTACACCCCTAACTACTTCTTCTCCAATAGCTTTATCTTTGACATCTGATACAAACTCTTTTACTACAGACAAACTAACATCTGCATCAAGGAGTGCTCTTTTTACCTCCTTCAAGGCATCGTTTATATTATTTTCACTAATTTTTGCTTCGCCTCTTAAACCCTTTACTGCGTCTTCAAAGCGTGACGAGAGTTCATCAAACATTATTAAAAAGTAATTTTAATTATTATAGATGATCTTGAAGTTTGTAATTAAATGCCGCTCACGAAATCAACCAATTTCCACGATTTATTTGAAAAACCCAAAATATATTTAACTTTAAGGGGATTTAAAGATGTTTCATTAATAAATTCTCCAGAATTCTTTACTAAC
>QCCU01000032.1 GCA_003278855.1 Prochlorococcus sp. AG-347-M23
ATAACCATTCTGAGGTAATTAGTCTTCTTGGAGAAGATTTAAAAAATGATATCCCAATCTTCATAAAATGTTTAGACGAAATAATGGAAAATAAACCAAATAATTCCTGTTATGTTGCTTCTCAACAATTAGGTTGCAACACTAAAAAGTTAAATCATGGCTCAAGCTTTTTTGTTCATAGAAAAAGTACTTGGAAACCATGGATATATGCATCATGGAAAAAAAATGATCTTCAAGAAAAAGAAGTAGCTTTGGAATGGATTTATAAATCGTGGAGCACGCTAAAAAGGTTTTATCCAAATATTCACTTAGCCCAATTGCATAATCACTTGAATTCTCATGAAGAAGAAATTAGATTAGCCTTTGGAAACAGAATGAATGAATTAAAAACTTTAAAGAATATTTTTGACCCACAAGGTATTTTGCCTCCTTTATGAGGTAACTTCTTAATTATAAAGAAACTTAAAATGTCAAATTTCTCAAGATATTTATCTAAAAATTGGTTAGACGATCCAAAGTCAAATATTCTCTCTGGCTTAGTAGTTGCTTTTGCAATGATCCCAGAAGCAATTGCATTTTCAGGTATAGCTGGTGTAGATCCTAAAGTTGGCCTGTTTGGTGCATTTTGCTTATCTATAACAATTGCGATTGTTGGAGGAAGAAGGGGGATGATCACTTCAGCTACAGGATCAACAGCTCTTTTGATGACTGGACTTGTTGCTTATGGAGAATCACAAGCTCCTGGATTAGGAGTTCCATATCTTATTGCAGCTGGAATATTAACTGGAATTTTCCAAATTCTTTGGGGATATTTAAGACTTGCCTACCAAATGCGATTCGTGCCAACGGGAGTATTAAGTGGATTTGTAAATGCACTGGCGCTTTTAATATTTCAGGCACAACTACCTCAGTTAGGAATAGGTATTAAAGAATCAAAAGGATTAATTGAACAAACTTTTAGTCAGTATCCAGTTAACTCTCAGATCCCAGTAGTTTGGATTCTTGTAATCCTAGGATTAATAATTATCTATGGGCTTCCAAAAATCACAAAAGTAGTCCCATCTCAACTTATTGCGATAGTAGTAATTACGCTTTTAAGCATATTCTTGAATCTAGATGTACCAACAGTTAGCGATTTGGGTAAATTACCTGATGGATTACCAAGTATTTCTCTTCCTTTTGGATCAATAGAAAATGGGAAAGTACCTTTTAGTCTTGAAACATTAGGAATTATTTTACCAACTTCACTTGCAATATCTCTCGTGGGTTTAATGGAAACCTTTTTAACTCAAGACATTTTAGACGATGTAACTGATACGAGTTCTAATAAAAATAAAGAAGCAAGAGGACAAGGAATCGCAAATATTGTGGCATCCTTATTTGGTGGAATGGCAGGATGTGCCTTAGTTGGGCAATCTGTTATGAATACTGAGAATGGTGGTAAATCTAGATTATCAACCCTCTCCTCAGGTATATCTCTACTAGTTATGATAATCCTCTTGAAGTCTTGGATTGGAGCAATCCCAATGGCTGCTTTAGTAGCAATCATGATAACGATCGCAATAAGTACAGCAGATATAAATGGATTAAAAAATATTAGAAAGATACCTAAAAGCGATACTGCAGTCATGCTTATGACTTTCTCAGTTACTATGCTTACAAAACCTCATAATCTTGCGCTTGGAGTTATTGCAGGAGTTGCATTAGCTGCAATTCTTTTCAGCAGAAAAGTTGCAAAAGTTATAACTGTCTCAAGAGCAAAAGAAAATAATTTGACTACCTATAAAGTAAAAGGACAATTATTTTTTGTAAGTAAAATTTATTTTTTACAAGGATTTGAAATTCATGAACATCCTGAAAATATTGTAATTGATATGTCTTTAGCTCATATTTGGGACCAAAGCGGCGTTGTTGCTCTTGAGCAAATTATTAGAAAGTTCCAGAATGGTGGTTCTAAAGTTGAAATTGTAGGATTAAATAAAGAAAGTCTTAACTTATTTGAAAGGCTAGGTGGTATTGAAAGCGCTCATTAAAAAAGTTAATTAAGACTAACTTGTTGATAACAAAACCAAAGCCATTGCTGAAAAAGCAAATTCCTATGAGATCTCCAAGCGGTTTTTGAACTATTTGGATCAAAATTTTTAGGAGGAGGAACATCTCCCTTTTCTTTGTCTCTTTCAATTTCACTAATAATTCTATGCACCGTATATTCAGGATGACCTAAATGCATAAGTTGTTTTTGATCATTAGATTCAAATATTGTATATCCTACGTTTTCTCCATAAGCCAGCAAATTCAATTTCCCTTCTTTTTGGGCGTTCTCCATCTCCAAATCTGGTAATCCTGCAAATCTACTTTGAGGACAAATAAATTCATCATCTTGTGTACCCATCAAAGGATGGCCAGGAACAAGACTTTTTAAAGGGAATACCCCAAATAATTTCCTATCAAAAACTTTCTTATCGACCCCTGCCAAATAAGCCAGCGCAAAGCCAGCCCAACATAATCCAAGAGTACTCGCACAAGAAGTTCTAGCTTCATTTACAATTTTCACAAATTCATCCCAATACTTAACATCCTCAAAGGCTAAGTGCTCAATAGGTGCTCCAGTAATAATGATTCCATCTAACGGTTCTGGATTATTTGCTTCTTCCCAAGTTATATATAGATTATTTAGATGATTAAGATCCCATGTTTTATAAGAGTGAGTTTTAAGCTTTATCCAAACTGGCTCAATTTGAAGAGGAGATAAACCAAGTGGATGTAGTAAGTTAAATTCATACTGCTTACCAAGAGGCATGATATTCAAAATACCAATCCTAAGAGGACGTATATCTTGTCTTTTTGCCAATTCTGGTTCGATCCAAGATATATGATTTTTCTCAACATCACTAATCTTGTGATAGTTACCTGGAATTATTAAAGCCAATAAATCTCCTTTCCTATGTGATTTGTGAAAGTGCTTGTTCGAAATCTGATTTTATATCATCAATATGCTCGATTCCTACAGAAACTCTTACCATAGTGGGAGTAACACCTGCAGATAATTGTTCTTCTTCAGATAATTGCTGATGAGTTGTTGAAGCCGGATGAATTACTAATGTTTTTGAATCACCAACGTTAGCAAGATGGCTGGCTAATTTTAAGGAATCAATAAATTTTACTGCATTTTCATAACCCCCATTGAGAGAGAACATAAGCATGCAACCCATTCCCCTTCCAGTAGTATATTTTTTGGCACTAGAGTAATATGGATCAGATTCTAGGCCAGGATAATTAACACTACTTACATTAGAATTAGAATCTAACCATTTTGCTAGTTCAAGCGCATTTGAAGTTTGTCTCTCTATTCTTAAACTTAGAGTTTCCAAACCCTGCAATAGCAAGAAAGAATTAAAGGGACTTTGAGCTGAACCCCAGTCTCTAAGGCATTCAAGTCTTGCTCTTAACGCAAAAGCTATATTTCTGTTATCTGGTACTCCCAAAGATTTGCAAATATCACTACCGAAACCAAAAGCGTCCCAATGAACGAGCCCATGATAAGCAGCGCTTGGCTGACTCATTAGTGGGAATTTACCATTTCCCCAATCAAAGGTTCCGGCATCAACAATAACCCCTCCGATACTTGTTCCATGTCCACCGATCCATTTCGTTGCACTTTCTACAACAACATCGGCTCCAAAATCAATTGGTCTTATTAAAGCACCACCAGCACCAAGGGTATTATCCACTATTAGAGGAATTCCATTTTCTTTCGCCAAAGCAGAGAGTCCCTCAAAATCTGGAATGTTGAACCTAGGATTTCCCATTGATTCGACATATATTGCTTTGGTTTTAGCATCAATTTTATTTCTAAAACTATCGATACTATCACCATCTGCAAATTTAACTTCTATTCCTAATCTTGGAAATTGTACTTTGAATTGATTGTAGGTCCCACCATATAGAAAAGATGTAGAGACAAAATTATCCCCTGCTGTCATGCAGTTCACGATTGCCAAGAATTGAGCAGCTTGACCTGAGGATGTTGCAAGTGCTGCCATCCCTCCCTCCAAAGCTGCCATCCTTTTTTCGAAGACATCTGTGGTGGGATTCATAAGTCTAGTATAAATATTTCCAAATTCTTTTAATCCAAAAAGATTCGCGCCATGCTCGGCATTATCAAAAACATAGGAACTAGTTTGATAAATTGGAACTGCTCTAGAATTTGTAGTTGGATCAGGCACTT
>QCCU01000033.1 GCA_003278855.1 Prochlorococcus sp. AG-347-M23
CAAAAATAAACTTTCTGAGGTTAAAAAATTAGAAGCTGACTTATTAACTCAGCTTCAAAGTGCTCGTACAGAAGCCCAAAGAATTGTGAGTGAAGCTGAAAATGAGTCTGACAAGCTTTATAAAGAAGCACTAGAACTTGCTAACAATGAAGCAAATGCTTCAAAAGAAAAAGCAAGACTAGAAATTGAAAGTCAGACGTCTGCTGCTCGTGATCAACTTTCTAAACAGGCTGATGATCTAAGCGAACTTATTGTTAATAGATTGATTCTAGAAAAATGAATTTAACTCTTTTAGCTACAGAAGGTTTTGGATTGAACTTCAATCTCTTCGAAACTAATATCCTTAATTGGGCTGTAGTAGTTTTCGGTCTTTATAAATTTTTGCCTGGTTTCCTAGGGAAAATGCTTCAAAAAAGGAGAGAAGGAATCCTTCTTGAATTAAAAGATGCTGAAGATCGACTACTAAATGCAACTCAAGCTTTAGAAAAAGCGAAGAAAGATTTATCTTCAGCAGAAGAAAAAGCTTCTCAAATAAAGGCAGATTCCCTTAAAAGATCTGAATCAATCAGAATGGAAAGTGAGAAAAAAGCTATAGAGGAGATGGCACGAATTAAACAAAGTGCAATCTCTGATGAGAGCTCTGAAGCATCCAGAGCAATTTCTCAACTTCGAAAAGAGGCTGTTGAATTGGCAATTAAGAAAGCCTTAGATTCTCTTCCAAATCGACTTGATAAAACAACACAAGAAAATTTGGTAACTCAATCAATTAATAATATTGAGGTGAACTAATGCCACTTTTAAATTCAGTTACTACACCATACGCAGAAGCATTACTTCAAGTTGTGAATGAAAATTCGCAAACTGAAGAGATGGTTTCTGAAGTTAAACAACTCTTGGAATTAATAAATGATTCCCCTGAACTGGAGAAGGCACTATCCTCTCCCATTTTAGAGACAGATGCTAAGAAGAAAATCATTAATGAAATTTTTTCAAAAAAGGTTAATTCTTCTTTATTGAATTTCTTAAAATTATTGGCCGATAGGCAAAGAATTGGAATCCTTACTTCAATTCTTGATAGGTTTTTAGAGATTTACCGAGAAAATAGTAATATTGCTTTGGCAACTGTTACTTCTGCAGTCGAGCTTACTGATGAACAGAAAGGTTTAATTACCAAAAAGATCATCAATATTGCTGGAACTGAAAAATTAGAACTTGTAACTAAAATCGATCCATCTCTCATTGGTGGTTTCGTTGCCAGTGTAGGATCAAAAGTAATTGATGCTTCTCTTGCTTCACAAATAAGAAAACTTGGCTTATCCCTTTCCAAGTAACTTTTAAATCAACCTTAAATTCTTAAATCCATGGTATCTATACGCCCTGATGAAATCAGTTCAATCTTAAAACAACAAATAACTGATTATGACCAATCTGTAAGTGTTAGCAATGTAGGAACTGTTCTGCAAATCGGTGATGGCATTGCAAGAATATATGGCTTAGATCAGGTCATGGCAGGTGAGTTATTGGAATTTGAAGATGGTACAGAAGGTATAGCTTTAAATCTTGAAGATGATAATGTTGGGGCCGTTTTAATGGGAGAGGCACTTGGTGTCCAAGAAGGAAGTAATGTTAAGTCCACAGGAAAAATTGCATCTGTTCCAGTTGGTGAAGCAATGCAGGGGAGAGTTGTTAATCCTCTCGGACAACCAATAGATGGGAAAGGGGAAATTCCAACAAGTGATACTAGATTGATTGAAGAAATGGCTCCTGGAATAATCAAGAGAAGATCAGTGCATGAACCAATGCAGACAGGTATCACATCTATTGATGCAATGATTCCTGTTGGAAGAGGTCAAAGAGAATTAATTATTGGTGATAGACAAACTGGAAAATCTGCAATTGCTATCGACACGATAATTAACCAAAAAGGTCAAGACGTAGTTTGTGTTTACGTAGCTATTGGTCAGAAGTCAGCATCAGTAGCAAACATAGTAGAGGTCTTAAGAGAAAGAGGAGCCCTAGATTATACAGTCGTAGTTAGTGCAGGAGCTTCAGAACCAGCTGCTTTACAGTACTTAGCACCTTATACCGGTGCAGCAATTGCTGAACATTTTATGTATCAGGGTAAAGCAACACTTGTTATCTATGATGATCTAACCAAACAAGCTCAGGCTTATAGACAAATGTCTCTTCTTTTAAAAAGACCACCAGGAAGAGAGGCTTATCCAGGAGATGTTTTCTACTTACACAGTAGATTGTTAGAAAGAGCAGCAAAACTTTCTGATGCTATGGGAGGGGGCTCTATGACAGCTCTTCCAATTATTGAAACTCAGGCAGGGGACGTTTCTGCTTACATCCCAACTAATGTTATTTCAATTACAGATGGACAAATATTCTTGAGTGCAGATTTATTTAACTCAGGATTAAGACCAGCTATTAATGTTGGTATTTCTGTTAGCCGTGTTGGAGGAGCCGCTCAGACAAAAGCAATTAAAAAAATTGCAGGAACTTTAAAATTAGAGCTCGCACAGTTTGATGAACTAGCTGCTTTTTCTCAATTTGCATCTGATCTTGATGAAGCAACTCAGCAACAACTTGAACGAGGCAAAAGACTAAGAGAGTTATTAAAGCAACCTCAATTCTCTCCGTTGAACCTTGCAGAACAAGTTGCAGTTGTTTATGCAGGAGTTAAGGGCCTTATTGATGAGGTTCCTGTTGAAGATGTTACTAAATTTGCAACTGAACTTAGGGAATATCTAAAGTTAAATAAAGCGGAATTTATAGAAGAGATTCTTAAAGAAAAGAAATTAAATGATGGATTAGAAGCGACGCTAAAAGAGGTGATAAATGAAGTTAAATCATCAATGCTTGCCACAGTTTAAATTTATTTAGGAGATACAATGGCAAATCTTAAAGAGATTAGAGATCGAATCGTTTCTGTTAAAAATACAAGAAAAATAACGGAGGCCATGAGACTTGTTGCAGCTGCAAAAGTTAGGAGAGCTCAAGATCAAGTTCTTAAGAGTAGACCTTTTGCAGATAAACTTGCGCGAGTCTTAGAAAATATTCAATCTAGAGTAAAATTTGAGGCTGTCGACTCTCCTCTATTATCCAAGAGAGAAGTAAATAGTATCTCCTTGGTATGTATAACTGCGGATAGAGGTTTATGCGGTGGTTACAACACAAATATTATAAAAAAGGTAGAAATAAGATACGCAGAATTAGTCAAACAAGGGTATCAGCCAAATTTAATTTTGGTAGGGAAGAAAGCTATTGGATATTTTCAAAATAGAAAGGATAGATATGTAATTAAAAGTACTTTCAAAGAACTAGAACAAGTACCCACAGTCAAGGATTCTGAAGGAGTTACAAATGAGATTTTAGCCGAATTTCTTTCAGAAAATTCTGATAGGGTAGAAATTATTTATACGAAATTCATCACTTTAGTAAGCTGTGCCCCTGTTGTTCAAACACTATTGCCACTTGACCCTCAAGGAATCGCTGAGGAAAATGATGAAATTTTTAGGTTGACTACAAAAGATAGTAAGTTACTTGTTGAAAAATCAAATATTGAAAAAAGTGATTCAGAGAAGTTGCCATCAGATATCGTTTTTGAACAAAGTCCTGATCAACTATTAGATTCCTTATTACCTTTATATTTACAGAATCAGGTACTAAGAGCTCTTCAAGAGTCGGCAGCTTCTGAATTAGCTTGCAGGATGACTGCTATGAATAATGCAAGTGATAATGCTAAAGAATTAGCAAGTACTTTGAATCTAACCTATAACAAAGCCAGACAAGCAGCTATTACACAAGAAATATTAGAAGTTGTTGGAGGTTCAGCAGTTTAGCAATAAGATTTAGGATATGCCTGAATACAATATCAAAGTTCAATTTGAGCAAAAGACTTTTAGTTTTTTATGTTCTGAGGATCAAGATATTATTTCAGCGGCAAAAATGAATGGAATAGATTTACCAAGTAGTTGTTGTTCAGGAGTTTGTACAGATTGTGCATCCATGTTATTGGAAGGATCCGTAGATCAGGAAGATGCTATGGGATTAAATGATGATTTACGGGAGAAGGGCTTTGCACTTTTGTGTGTA
>QCCU01000034.1 GCA_003278855.1 Prochlorococcus sp. AG-347-M23
CAATACCAATTGATGCGATTTTCTTATTTCCTATCCAAACACCAGTAAACCCCTTTCTAGAGTGACAATTTATATTAAAAGCTCCAAGGATTTTTATAATAATTTCTTCAATTTTTCTTAAGTACCAATTTAAATCTTTATTAAAATTTTTCAAATCTAAAACCAAATACGTTACTAATTGTCCTGGCATATGACAAGTTACCTCACCACCTCTATCAATCTTAAAAACATCATATTTCGCATCATTTAGCGAAAATAGTAAATTATCGTAATTAGATCCTCTCCCCAATGTATAACAGAGTTGATGCTCCCCTATCCAAATAAGATCAGGGTTAGAATTATCTAAAATCAATGCCTCCTGATATTCTTTTTGTAATTTATAAACATCATTAAAAGAAGAAATATTATCAGGTTGTTTAATTATTGCTGTTCTATTATCCATATTTAAGTAGATTTAGAAAGTAAGTAAATATTTTTAGATTTGTTATGAAAATTTTAATCCATGGAAAGAACCTTGAGCTCACTGGAGCATTAAAAGAATATACTGAGGCAAAGATAGAAAAAGCAACACATCACTATAAGGATATCGTTAAAGAAGCAGACATACACCTTTCAATTGAAAAGAATCCAAGAGTCTCGTTCCAAACTGCAGAAGTTACTATTTTTGCAAATGGTACCGTAATTAGAGCTGAAGAAAAAACTGAAAATCTATACTCAAGCATTGATTTAGTTTCAAATAAACTTTGTAGAAAATTACGCAAATACAAAGAAAGAAACAATAAAACAATTCATAATAAACAATTTAAAAATAAAGATTCTTTACCAATTGAAAGTATGGAATCAAATTTTTTAGATAAAGCTTTATTTAAAGAAGGAACTGAAGCAAGTCTCCCTGAGCCATCTATAAAAAATAAATACTTTGAAATGACTCCAATTTCATCAGACGAAGCGAGAAAACAATTAGATTTAATTGATCATGATTTTTATGTTTTTCGAAACAAGAAAAATAATGAACTTCAAGTTATATATAAAAGGAATCATGGAGGTTATGGACTGATTCAATCTAAATAAGTTTTAAATGTCCAATATTGAATATGAATTAAACGAGAAAATTCATGCGATTATTATTAACCCTTATTTATCATGGGAAGATTTCTGTATGAATTGCGATTTGATAAGAAAATACAATATCAAAAATATTTCTACTTCACTAAATTATTTAACTGATCTTAAAAACTGTTTAGGTAATTACAGTGCGAATATCAACGCATATATTTCTTATCCTTTAGCAGATTTACCAGTTTTATTTATTGAAGAATTAGTTTGTTTTGCAAAAGATAAGGGTGCAAAAGGAATTGAATATATCCCAAACTTTATCAATTTATCCAAAAGAAATTTAGAAACTTTCGCTGCTGAAATTGAGCAAGTTAAATTATCTGGATTACCAGTTTCAATAATCATAAATACATCAAAACTACAAGAAGAAGTTTTTATTAATGCGATAGAAATATGTTTGGAATTAGGAATAAAAAATTTTCAATTCGGGGACGGATTTGGGACTCCTATTACATTAAATGATGTAGCGAAAATATTAAAAATAACTGGTTCCCATAATCACATCAAAGTTGTAGGTGGTATAAAAAAACTGACACAAGTTATTGATTTGTTTGATAATGGCATAAGTTGCGTTGGAACTTCAAATTTTTGTGAGATTTTTGAAGAAGTTAAGGTTATTTAAATGTCTGGTTCTGGTGAGTGCAGACTAGAAGGTCTCTGTATTAAAGCTTCTCCATTAGGAGAGAATGATAGGTTAATAACTATTCTTACTGATGAGCAAGGGATTGTTCGATTAGCGGCACCTGGCGCTAGACGTCCTAAAAGTAGTCTTGCCGCAGCCACTCCACTAACATATTTAAGTCTGCAAATTTTTGGGAAAAGAAATCTTAAATCTGTTCGTCAAATTAAAATATTAAAAAGCTATTCTGGTCTAGGGAAAAATATTGAATGTCTTGCAGCCGCGCAAGCAATAACTGAATTAACTTTTTTATTAGTAGGTAATAATGACAAGCAGCAAAACTATTTATCTTGTGTTCTTGCACATTTAGATAGGATTTATTTATATGAAGAATCTAAAGAAGAAGATATTAAAATGCTATCAATTAGTATTCAATCTTTAATCCATCTATTAGCCATTGGAGGTATAAATTTACCAATTCATCATTGCTGTAAAACTGGAGAACCCATTGTTCCGCCTTTAGGGAATTGGGAATGGGGTTGTTATTATTTGCCAAGTGAAGGATTTTCGTCCATGGAAGATCCTCAAAGTAATCTAAAAATAAATGCATCTGAAGTTGCTCTATTACAGAGACTTCTTTTCCCAGAATTACCAATAAAATCTAATGGAGAGTTGTTGGGTCCCAAAAAAGTCTGGCTTAAAATACTATTCATTATTGAGACATGGATCTCTACTCAATTAGAGAAGGATCTATCTTCACTAAAAATGTTGAGAGAAATATATAGTTAGCATTTTTATGAAGCATTAAAAAATTTAAAAAATATGATCATGGCGCCTTTGCCTGTTAACTTAATAAATAGTTAATTCAATTAATGTGGTTCATATTGCCTGGTTGGGAAAAAAATCCCCTTTTTGTGGAAATGTAACTTACGGTAATTCAACTACTAAGGAATTAAAGGCCAGAGGTCATAAAATTAGTTTTATTCATTTCGATAATCCCTCTAGCTCAAATTCATCAAACCCATTATTTCTTGCAAATGATCCTGATGTAAGTCTCCCATATTTAATTAAATCTCAAGTTTATACAATACCCTCGCCAAGGGCAGAAAAAGAGCTGAGGCTATCATTGGAAAGATTAAAACCTGACATAGTACATGCAAGCCTAACTTTATCTCCTTTAGACTTTAGACTTCCAGAGCTTTGTAATGAAATTAATGTTCCTCTTATAGGAACATTTCATCCACCATTTGATGCTAAAAATAGAAATCTAACTGCAAGCACTCAACAATTAACATATCAGCTTTATGCTCCCTCTTTAGCAAAGTTCGATAAAATAATAATTTTTTCTGAACCTCAAAAAAAGTTTCTTGAGAAATTAGGAGTACCTAAAGAAAAACAAATAATTATCCCAAACGGCGTTGATGAAAATATTTGGAAACCTTTTTGCAAAACAAGTAAAAAATATGATCAGGTAAAAAACAAACTTGGAAATGAAAGAATCTTTTTATATATGGGAAGGATTGCAAATGAGAAAAATATCGAAGCACTTTTACGTTCTTGGCGCCAAACTAAAACTCAAAATTGCAAATTAGTTATTGTTGGGGATGGGCCAATAAAGCCAACACTTGAAAATAGTTTTTCTAACCTTGGTAATGAGAAATTAATTTGGTGGGGTACTGAATTAGATTTAGAAACTAGGATAGCAATAATGCAAATAGCAGAAGTATTTTTCTTACCAAGCTTAGTAGAAGGTTTATCATTATCACTTTTAGAGGCAATGTCTGCTGGTACTGCTTGTGTAGCTACAGATGCCGGAGCTGATGGTGAAGTTTTAGATAATGGAGCAGGAATAGTAATTTCAACTGATAATGTGGCTGCACAATTAAAAACTATAATCCCAATTCTTGTAGAACACCCTTCATTTACAAAAGATCTTGGAGAAAAAGCTAGAGAACGTATACTTGAGAGATACACAATTGCTAAAAATATAAAT
>QCCU01000035.1 GCA_003278855.1 Prochlorococcus sp. AG-347-M23
TTTTTAAGACTCATATTTTTAAAGATGTGGCAACTAATAAGCTATAGCCTGAGTTGATTATTTGACCTACTATCTCAATTTGTCGTATGGGTGCTTTGGGAGCACTAGGTCGCAGGTTCGAATCCTGTCGCCCCGACTCAATCAAATCCAAGTCATAGGCAGCCATCCCAAGGTTGCCTTTTTTATTTCTTATTTGTCTCAAAAACGCTGCGGGCGAGGAATGGGCGAGGATTTGTATACCTTTGTATAACTTTGGAGTGTAGCTCGCCCGTCATAGCCATACTTCTGTTGTTACTGGCAACCCTGACTAATTAACTTTTTTCATTCATCTCTAGCCTTCTCTAAATCCAAAAGATGATCAATAATTATTTCTCAACCTACCTCATATAAGGCACTATGTATAAATTACATATCTATCCTAGTTTTTTAAATCCTTTATTTAGCGATTTTATAAAAAAAGGAATAATTCATATAATACTTATAGTATTTTAAAAAAAAAGCTTCTAATTTTCTTTTTTTATGTCCGAGCAATGGATCAAAGAGCAAGGAGGAGCTGATATAGCTATCGGGGGAAATGGAAGCTATATTATCGGAAATGCATCTGCTTCAGCAGCTCCCCATAATTCTAATATTGTTTATAAGTTCAATCCCAATGGAAGTCAAGCCTGGGCGAAAACTATACATGAAAACAATTATTCAATTACTGATATTGCATATGCACCTGAAGGTTCAATTTATCTCTGCGGCTACCTGAGTCCAGGAGATGGAAGAAATTGGGACTCATTTATAACAAAAGTAAGCAGTAATGGAGATTTAATATGGACGGATACTTTAGATAAAAGTGGGTTTGATAATTTAGATAGAGCTCAAAGTATCACTGTTAGCAGTTCTAATTCGATCTATGTCACTGGTTATACCAACAATGATCTTGATGGGAATTTAAATCAAGGATATACAGATATTTTCATAAGTCAATTTGATTTGGATGGAAATAAACAATGGACAAAGCTAATAGGAACATCATTTGAAGATGTACCATATGAAATTATTACTGATTTGAACGGAAACGTTTTCATATCTGGTTACACTAACGGAAATTTAAATGGTGAGATCAATAGAGGAGGTTTAGAGGTCATACTTACTTTGGTGATTTAGCTATAGAAAATAATGGTGAATCAATATATCTATCGACATTTCAAACGAGTGATTATGATAGAGATTTTTTTAAGAAGTATGCAACAAATAAGGGGAATGCAGAATTTTCTATCAGCGGAACAACAGTAGTTGGGCAGACTTTAAGCATCAGAGAAGATTCTGCTGATGCTGATGGAACTGGAACATTAAGTTACAACTGGCAGACATCATCTGACGATTCATCCTGGAGTGCTGTCGGAACTAGTGCAACTTATACAGTAGGTGCTAGTGAAGATGGAAAATCCATAAGGGCAGTAATTTCTTATCAGGATGCTCAGGGTTTTGATGAAACAGTAACCACATCCAGTTCCAGTATTCCTTATGTAGATAGTGGTGATGCAACTTTTTCTATAAGCGGAACAACGGCAGTTGGGCAGACTTTAAGTATCAGTGAAGATTATGCTGATGCTGATGGAACTGGAACATTAAGTTATAGCTGGCAGACATCATCTGATGATTCATCCTGGAGCGCTGTCGGGACAAGTGCAACTTATACAGTCGGAGCAAGTGAAGAAGGAAAATCTTTAAGAGCTGTAATTTCTTATCAGGATGCTCAGGGTTTTGATGAAACAGTAACTACATCCAGTTCCAGTATTCCTTATGTAGATGGTGGAGATGCAACTTTCGGTCTTATAAATGCAAGTGATCTTACTGGAATTTACTCTGGGGATAAAGTTTTAGTTGGTGAAACTATTAAAACAGGACTTGTAAGCTCCGATCCTGACAGTCACAGTTGGCTTACAGAAAGTTACAGCTGGCAGACATCATCTGACGATTCAACTTGGAATGAAGTTGGAACCAGCTCAACTTATACAATACTTTCTACGGATGATGAGAAATCAATTCGAGCGGTGGTTTCTTACACCGATAATCAGGGATTCAATGAAGTAGTTAATACCCATTCAGTAAATGTAATTAATGATAGTGGCGAAGCAGAATTTTCAATAGTCGGTACCAAAAGTGTAGGTAACTATTTATCGATTAAAAGAGATTCACAGGATCCAGATGGTACAGGCAAATTGTCCTATCAATGGCAAAGATCGAGTAATGGATATTACTGGTCGAATATTAGTGAAAAATCCACTTATAAATTAAGAATGGATGATTCTGATAAATATATTAGAGCTGTTATTTCTTATACAGATAAAGAGGGTTTTAGTGAATCTGTCCAAACATCATCGTCACTAATTTCTAATAATTCTTTAAGTAATTCTTATTTCTCAAATTTAGGTTTCACCGAAAAATTTGGTACTAATAATTCTGATAGTCTTACTTCTTATGGTGGTCAGATAGTTTGGGGATTAGCTGGTGATGACAGCCTAAGCACAAGTTATAGCTCTAGTAGTCAATATCTCATTGGAGGTAGCGGTAATGATTCTTATTCCATTGGAAGCGGAACTCTCGCACTTGTTTATGAAGCTCCCAACGCAGGAAATGATAGTCTTACCCTACGATCTTCTTATGCTTATGGATATGTAGCAACGCTGGAAAATCAACATCTTATAGCGATAGAAAATGCCTATGGTTCTTCTGGAATTATTGTTTTAGATGCTCTTAAGAATCAGGGAGGTATTGATCAAATATATTTTGGAGGTGCAGCTTACACCTCAAATTATTTTTTAAGTGTTCTTTCTTCTTTCCCTGGATATCTAGGTAATATAAGTTGGGATCAGTTGAAGCCATATATAGGAGATATATTGGTAAATTCTGCAAAAAATACAATTGATCAGGTAAAAGCATCTACATTAACTCTTGAGGATTCCTACATTAAATTAAACGGTTCTTCAGATGAGGTAGAGCTTTCAAATCAACAAGTTGGCAATCACTATCATCTGACAGCTATACGAGATTATGATGGCAACTTCCATGCAAATACAGGTAATGTATCAGATGAATTAAAAAGTTCTTATAAGTATCACGGCAAGGTAGATGTCAATAATGATGGTGTTCTAGAAGCTATCTACACTAATAAAGTTAGTGGTCGTTGGGCCGCTGCAGAAGTTGACTCAATTACTGGCCAAATAGATTACTCAGATCATGGAAAAGATGGAGGAACAAGAGTTGTTGGAATTTATGATGATCCATTAATTGCAGTAGGAAATGCAAACGGTGGGTTCTTACATGATGGTGTCACGCCTGCTCCTGCTCAATTTGGAGCAACAGGATCAGATCGTTATCTTGTTGTAAATGGAGAAACTATT
>QCCU01000036.1 GCA_003278855.1 Prochlorococcus sp. AG-347-M23
TTTTATGAAATTGAATTTTTAGGTTTGAAATTTTGCTAATTTTCCTTTCCTTTAATTCTTCTTTATTTAGCCACTCAGAGTAATCATCCATTAAATTGCGTAAACCATCCAATATATTGTCAACACCATCGTGGATCATACCTCCTTCACTAATATTTAGAGGAGGATTTTCTACTAGTTTAAAACTTATAGTATCAGCTAATTCTAAGAGTCCTTCATCAATATTTTTTAATTGATCAGTCCAATCTGGGAGATCATATTTAAATAATTCGATTATGGATTTTAGTCTAGGCAATTTTTTTAAACCTTCAGCTATTGCAATTAAGTCTCTGGGACTTGCACGACCTGCACAAGCTCTACCTGCAAGTCTTTCTAAATCCCCCATTGCTCTAAGTAAATTTTGGGTATCTGTACGTAATTTTTTAGATTCAAGAAAGTTTGTAGCAAACGATATCTCTTTTGAGGATAATCAAAAATTAATTATATTAACAGGTCCCAATGCAAGCGGAAAAAGTTGCTTTATAAGACAACTTGGTTTAATACAAATTCTCACACAAATTGGTAGCTTTGTTCCTGCTAATAATGCTGAAATCAAGATTGCAGATAGGATTTTCACAAGAATTGGGGCAGTTGATGATCAATCATCTGGACAATCAACATTTATGGTAGAGATGTCTGAAACTGCATCAATTCTAAATCAAGCAACTTCTAGCTCTCTAGTTTTACTAGATGAGATAGGCAGAGGGACATCTACTTTTGATGGACTTTCAATAGCTTGGTCAGTAAGTGAATATCTTGCAAAAAAAATTCAATGTAATACTATTTTTGCTACTCACTATCATGAGCTTAATTATTTAAAAAATTCAAATAAGAATATACAAAATTTCCAAGTTTTAGTAGAACAAAATAACGACCAGCTAATTTTTAGCCACAGGATTATTAAAGGGGGCTCAAATAAAAGCTATGGCATAGAAGCAGCTAAATTAGCAGGAGTTCCAAAAGAAGTTATAGAAAAAGCAAAATCAGTTTTAAATTCTTTAGAAGAAAATAACAAATTAAATTATGATATTAAGTAAATTTTTGAAATTTTTATAAAATAAATACTCTTTAAATAGTCTCCCTCAATAAGGCATTTACCGCAGCAGCTGCCATGGCAGCACCTCCTCTAGTTGAATTCAAAACAATTCTAGGAAAATCGGTAGAAATTAGTTTGTTTTTACTTTTCTCTACTCCAATAAATCCAACAGGCATTCCGATAATTAAACTAGGTAAATCTTTTGCATTCTCTAAAATATCAATTAAGTAAGTTAACGCTGTAGGCGAACTGCCAATAACTACAATAGGTGATTTGCTTCCAGAATTCATAGCGGATAACTCCTTCCAACCTTTACTTAAGCCATATGCAGTTTTAGTTAAGTTTGCATGATTATTTTTTTCAAACCACATTCTAGCGGTAAATAATTCATTCCTAGTGGTATTTTCTGCCATGGTTTTTATTGCTGCTGCTGCCATATCGGTATCAGTTAAAATAGGAGCGCCATTTTTAAGTGCCTGAAGACCCTTTTCACAAGCACCTTCACTAAAATTTACAAGATTTTGAACTGTAAAATCTCCTGAAGTATGGACTAATCTTTCTAAAACTTTTTTTTCCAAATAATTTAGATCATTGGCTACTAAACGAGATCTTATGTATCTGATGCTTTCCAAAAAAATTGGATGATCTATTACCATTAAAATTTAATTTGTGTTAGAAGTAATCATAGTTAATATATGGTTTTTATTGAGCGATTATGCCAATACAAATATTATGGGGTAATGATCTAAATGCTCAAAATACATTTATTCAAAAATTAATTGATAAGGAAGTATCCAAAGAATGGAAAGAAATAAACGTAACTAATTTAAATGGAGATGATGATGAGCAAGTCAATAAAGCTTTTGATGAAGTTCTTACACCTCCTTTTGGAGATGGATACAGAATAGTTACATTAAAAAATAATCCCATTTTTACTTCCAAAAATGAAGATCTAAGAACTAAATTTGAAAAAATTCATGACAATATACCTCAAAATACTTATTTCATTTTGCAAAATACAAAAAAACCAGACTCAAGACTTAAGAGTACTAAATTTTTACAAAAACTTATCAAAAATAATTTAGCCAAAGAAAAATCATTTTCTTTACCAGAAATCTGGGACTATGAGGGACAAAAAAGATTTTTAGAAGATGCAGCAAATGAAATGAATATCAAAATTGATAAAAATGCAGCTGAATTAATTATTGATTCAGTTGGTAATGACAGCTTTAAACTAATAAATGAATTAGCCAAAGCAAAAACATACCTCTCTGCAGTATCAAGTGATTCGAATTCACAACTTTTTCTTAAAAGTATTGATGTAAAAAAAATATTTAGTGATCATCAATCCAATATTTTCAAAATCATTGATCTTCTCTTACAAAAAAATATTAATGAAAGCCTCATTGAAATAAATTATTCTTTACAGAAAGGAGAACCTGCTTTAAAACTAAATGCAGGTTTAATTAGTCAAATAAGAATTCATACCATCATAAAACTAGCAGTTAATTCAGGTAACGATAATGCAGA
>QCCU01000037.1 GCA_003278855.1 Prochlorococcus sp. AG-347-M23
ATTTCAGTTCCATTATTGTCATTTGGCACTTTAATGCTTTTGCTTAATTCTGTAAGAATTTTACGCCCTATCCAACTTCTTAATATTTCTCTATTTAATCCCTCTTCCTTGAAAACTGGAAATTCTAAAAATTTTGATAATTCAAAAACTCTTATAAATCCATTTTTTTTTAACCAATCTATTAATTCTGTTGAATCATCTTTGTATTTTTCTAATTTTGCTAATTGTTCTATAGTAAGAGGGATTTCCATCTCTTCAAACTTAATATTTATCTTTTCAGCAGCCTTTAAACCATTATTAAAAAATAAACCACAAAAACTAAAAAAAATTATAAAAATGTATTTCACTTGTGATTAGTCAAAATAGTTTACAAATTAGCAAAAATTGGTGGATTCAATTTCCTTATCATTTGAGGTTAATAACCAAGATAAGATTTTTCGCTGCATTTGGAGCAGGAGGTGTTATTTATTTAACATCACTTATTTTTAATAACTTAGGATTATCTGCGACAGATATTGGCCTGGGATTTACCATTTCAGCAATAATTGGAACATTAACAAGACTCTTTACAGGTAATTATCTTAATAAAATGGGAAAAATACAATTTCCGATAATTACTTCTTCAATACTAAGTATTGCTGCTAGCTTATGCCTCATTTTTTCAAGAGATACTTTTTTGTACATAATTGGACAATCACTTGTTGGGGCTGCTGCAGGAATATATTGGCCTGCTGCCGAGTTTGGGGTGCCCTATTTTTGTCATCCTATTGAAACACGTAAAGCTTATGCTCTTGTTAGAAGTTCGGAAGCTTTAGGAATATTTCTAGGGGTATTCTTAGGGGGGTATACGACTAATTTTTTGTATTCTAAATCAATATTTATAAATGATATATTTTGCATGTTAGTTATCACGTATTTAATATCTAGAAATAGTTCTTCTATAAAAAGAAACTTAGAAAATTTTCAAAAAAAATTAGTAGATCCAATTAATCAGGGACAATTGAAATGGAATAAAAATTCAACAATAATAATTTTATCTATTTTATTGATAACTACCTCTTTAGCCTTGATACAAGTAACGTTGCCTCTTGATCTTGTTAAAGGTGGAGTATATCGCAATGCATTAAGCAAAGAAATTATTAGTCTTATAATTTCTATTCAGTTAATTTTATTGTTGTTTTTACAATGGCCTGTCGGTTCTTGGATATCTAAGAAAGAAAGATTATTTGGCTTGAAATTTAGTTTAATAAATTTCTCTTTCGCTTCATTTTTATTATTTATTTCTAGTTATTTAAATATCCCAGCGTTTTATTTAATTTCTTTGGCATTGATTTTAGTAAGTTTAGGGACTGCTTCATTTCTTCCAACATCAACAGATGTCGTTTTCAGAATAGCTCCTTCAAATAAAAAAGGTTTTGCACTTGCTTTACTATCACAATGTTTTGCTATGGGTTATTTTTTTGGACCATTTATTTCAGGACGCATATTAGATCTATTTGGTTATGCTTCAATAATCTGGCTTTCAATTTCTTGTTGTTGCTTTATTGCATTTACAATTCTATTTAAGAGATTATTTTAATTAATCTTTTCTAATTCAATAATTCTTCTCTCTCTTAGAAATAAGAAAAAAGGTGCAGAGAATGCGAAGGCTATAAGAAAAGTTCCAATGTATACAACCCACATATTCTTCATGTTTAGTTTTTTTGATTCATTTACTATCCATATAAAAATAGCGCTTGCACCTACTAATAAGTCTCTAGAAATTGACTGAGCTGCAGGGTTTGCATTCGCTAAAGAAATGAAGTTATTTATATCAAAGCTGTTTCCATATTCTCTAGCAAATTCGAAATTTGCCAACATTGGCAGAACAGCTCCCAAAATTGATAGAAAAAGGTAAAGAAAAGATAGTATCTGTCTATTATCTTTTAAAATGTTAGATGAATTCACTTGTCAAAAATATTTCTTTTAATAATAGTATTTAAAAGCTTATGGTTGTTGAAAAGAATAATAAAGTTGAAGACTATAAATTTAAAAAAGGAAATTTAAATTTTGCCGTTGTTGGTCATGTTGAGTGGATAAATTTTTTAAAGGTTGATCAATTACCAAAACCCGGAGTTATTTCTCATTCTGAAAAGTCCCTTGAGTATCCAGCTGGTGGTGGATCTATTATCGCGAAAATACTTTCTGATTTAACTTCAAACCAAATTCATTTTTTTACGTCATTAGGTAATGATGATTATGGAGATAAGTGTTTCAAGATTCTCTCAAATATGGGAATTAAGATGCATGTAGCTTGGCGTGATAAACCAACTAGAAGAGGATTTAGTTTAATTGACTCTCAAGGTGAAAGAGCAATAACAGTTATTGGAGAAAGGTTAGCTCCAACTCATAAAGACAAGTTGGAATGGAATATTTTAAAAAAAATGGACGGAATTTTTATTACTGCATCTGATTCAGAGATTTTTAAAATGGCTAGATCGGCTTCAATACTGTGTACAACACCAAGGGTAGGATTAAATACAATTAATAATTCAAATGTTC
>QCCU01000038.1 GCA_003278855.1 Prochlorococcus sp. AG-347-M23
AAATCTTTATAATTCTATTGCATTGCTTGAGCGCGGTGAGTGGAAAATAATTGCTCGAAAAATTATTCTTCCCACATATGAAGTATTTGATGAAAAAAGATACTTTAGATCAGAGGAAAAAGTTTCCGTATTAACAAAAGAAATACATAATAAAACTTGGCGAATTGGCTTTACTATATGTGAGGATTTATGGGTCAACAAAAATATAGAAGGTAGAGGAATTCATAAAGAAAATCCTATTTCTGATTTAAAGAAAAAAAAAGTTGATATCTTAGTGAATCTATCGGCCTCCCCATATACCTTCAAAAAGTTAGAGCTAAGATCCAAAGTTTCCAGTTTTGCTGCTAAATATCTTCAAGTACCGCTTATATATGTAAACCAGATTGGTGCAAATGATAATTTAATTTTTGATGGAAATAGTTTTATTCTTGATAAGAATGGATCTAAAATTAAGCAATTGAAATCTTTTTCAGAAGATCTCTCAAGTTGGCATATTAAGCAAACAATACCCGAGAAAAAAGAATTTGAACAATCTGAAATATCATCAATTTTTGATGCACTAGTCCTTGGTGTTAGGGATTATGCTCAAAAATGCGGTTTTAAAACAGCTTTAATTGGACTAAGTGGTGGCATTGATTCAGCACTAGTTTCAGCAATTGCGACAGCTGCTCTTGGCAGCAAAAATATTTATTGCGTCTCAATGCCCTCCAAATGGAGTTCATCCCATTCAAAAAGTGATGCAAAAGATTTAGCAAGGAGATTAAAAATAAATTTCAATAGCATCCCAATTGAAAACCTAATGAATTCTTTTGAAGAATCTTTTATAAAAACCATATCTTTCGAGATGGCCGAAATAACAAATCAAAATATTCAATCAAGGATCAGAGGAACTCTTCTGATGGCTTTAGCAAATCAAGAAAAGCATTTATTACTTTCAACAGGAAATAAATCAGAGCTAGCTGTAGGATATTGCACACTTTATGGTGATATGAATGGGGGATTATCGGTAATTGGGGATTTATATAAAACTAATGTTTTTAAATTATGCAATTGGCTTGATAGTGAAGAATCAATAAATCATAGAAAGTCATATATGTTAGATACTAATGAAAATATAATTGGAGAAAATATCCGCACGAAAGCGCCAAGTGCCGAATTAGGTCCTGATCAATTAGATACTGATTCTCTCCCGCCTTATTCTATTTTAGATAATATTCTTAAAGGAATCATTGAAGAGAAAAAAGATTTACTACAGCTAGAAGAAGATGGTTATAAAAAAGATTTAATTTTAAAAATTATCTCACTCATAAAAAAAGCGGAATTCAAAAGAAAGCAGGCTCCTCCAATCCTAAAACTGAGTAGCCAATCATTAGGAAGTGACTGGAGAGTTCCCATAGCGATATCTTATTAATCACCATAAAAACACTGTTGGATTTTTTTTAAAGGCCGTTTAAATGAGTCAATATTGATACCTTTTTTGATAGCAAGAATTATGCCTGCAGCTTCTAAATAATTATCCACTTCAAAAAGATTAGGATAATCATAAAACTCATTTGTCACTTTTAATGTATTTTGATTTTTTACAGAGATAATATTTAAACCTTTTTCAATCCCTGCTAGTACTGCTTCTCCTCCTAGTGCTCCATTAGGAACAACAATAGATTCAATCTGATCAGGGTGTAGTGAGATTGATTCATTTTTAGCGGGCAATTCAACAATGTCAGGTGCATTGCTTAAACCAATCAGTACAGATGGTAAAAAAGTGTATCCTATTTCTTCTGCAGCTGCACGAGGATCTAAATTTTCATTCAATTCAATTGGATTTAAAGCAGGTGCGTGAGCACAGGGAACTTTTAAAAATTTACTTATTAAATGACTTATAACTGCTTCGACTCCAGCAATAGGATCAACCCCTTTCCCCTCTCGATAGATATTTGTTTCTAAAGAATCTGGATCATCTGGAAATTTTGCAACAATTGCTATTGCTGTAACTCCTTTTTCTATTAAACATTTTCCAGCATCAATTAGAGTATCAGGATTTTCAATTGTGCCACCACTGATTTTTGAAGAATCAGAATCAATAACTATATTTAATGGCTTTTTTGTAATCACATAAGAATGAACATTAATCCCTAAAGTAGAAACACATGCATCAGCAACTTGTAAATGTCTTACTAATATTTCTTTTTCAATGGCTAAATCAAAAATTATCCCAATTTTCTGTTGCTTTACCCTCTTTAAAGCGATTTCTCCTTTAGCAAGTCGGTCTAAACTATAACCCTCAACATAAAAAATATTTTTATCTTTTTCAGAAAGAGTACCGCCATTCATAACATTTGGATGAGTAATTAAACATCCACTTGCAGATGCTAATAATTTAGCGGTAGGAAGTGCATCCCCAGCAAAACCTCCTACTTCACAACCAATACCAGTTGGAACAATGAATATTGTTGGTGAATTTTCCATTATTAAAAATA
>QCCU01000039.1 GCA_003278855.1 Prochlorococcus sp. AG-347-M23
CTTAAGAGGAACTTTAATAGTTTTTTGAATAATAAGAAACCTTTCTCAACTCTTTTTGGACCTAAAATTGAAAGCAAAATTACTAATATTATGAATATTTCAGGTGAATTTAAACCTAATAGTTTCATTAAATTTCATATTCTATTTATATTTTAGTACATGCTAAAAATTTAATCTAATTATTCTCAAAAGTTGGTAAATAGAGTTCCCTATTTGATGCAATTAAACCTTCTTCTTTAAAAAAAATCTCTAGGTCTTTTAGATCATTTATATCTACAAATTCACCACAATTATCTAATATATTATTATGGGTAAAATTCCATAAATCAGCCAAATATTCGTCATCATCTGGAAATGCTACAAATTTCAAATATGTATTATTCAGAGCATATTCACTAGCAAAATCAGAATCTAAACCTTCCCTCTTAGCATCACAAAAAACTTTAGCAAATCGTTTGCCTACGGAAGTTTGAGCACTTGATAAATCTAAATTACCTTGTATAGCATTTACATTTATTGGTGAAATAAAAATAATTATTGGAATAAAAATAGATACTAATATAAACAAAAAAATTTCCTTTTTAAATTTCAATTAAATATAAACTAGCAAAAAAAGTAATCAATTAGGCCTATTTAAGTAAAAGCACTTATTATAAATTAAGAAATAAATAGAAAACATAAAATCAGCTCCATATCTCAATTTATAATAAAGAAAGATAATATAAATTTAAAATTATATGTCTTCAAATATAAGACTAAAAGGAAGGGGAGTTAACAGGATAATTACGAGTAAGGTTATGCTATCTCCATTAGCAGGAGTTACAGATAACATTTTTAGACGACTTGTACGTAAATGGGCTCCAAACTCTTTACTTTTTACAGAAATGATAAATGCCACAAGTCTTAAAAAAGGATATGGAACACAAAAAATCAATCAAATAGATTTAGAAGAAGGTCCAATAGGAGTACAAATATTTGATAATAGGCCATATGCTGTTTCTGAAGCTGCAAAACAAGCTGAGGATTCTGGAGCATTCTTAATTGATATAAATATGGGATGCCCAGTAAAAAAAATTGCAAAGAAAGGTGGAGGCAGTGCCTTAATTAAAGACCGAAAACTCGCTATAGAATTAGTCAAAAATGTTGTAAAAGCTGTTAGAGTTCCAGTAACAGTAAAAACACGACTCGGATGGGATAGTAAAGAAGAAAATATAGAGGATTTCTTATTTAAACTTCAAGATGCTGGAGCAACGATGATCACACTTCATGGAAGAACTAGAAAACAGGGTTTTTCAGGCAAGTCAGATTGGGAAATGATCGGGAGACTTAAAAAGTTATTGGAAATTCCAGTAATTGCTAATGGAGATATCAAAAATCCTGATGACGCTCTTAATTGTTTAAAAAAAACAAATGCTGATGGTGTAATGATTGGAAGAGGAATTTTAGGATCCCCATGGAAAATAGGAGAAATAGATTACGCCATTAGAGAAAATAAAAATTTTAAAGAACCAAACGTAGAAGAAAAACTATATTTAATTATTGAGCATCTTGATGAATTAATAAAAGAAAAAGGAGATCATGGCTTGCTAATTGCAAGGAAACATATCTCATGGACATGTAAAGACTTTAAAGGAGCATCAAATTTGAGAAATAACTTGGTTAGAGCTGATGATAAAAATGAAGTTAAAAATTTAATAATTAAAATGATTAAAACTTTGAATAATGAAAAAAATACATTATCTTAAAACAAATTTAATTATTAAATGAAAATTATTAGTAAAGAAACAAGTAAAAGAGTTTGTGATCATATGAATAGTGATCACATTGATTCGGTTCACAAATATCTTATTCATTATGGAAAGATATCAAGATTTGAGAATGCTTATATGGAAGAAATTAATAACAGTTATATAAAAATAAATTACGATGGCCAGTCAGCAATTATCAATTTTAAAAATGAAATTTCTGAAGAAGAAATTCATTCCACTTTAGTATCAATGATTAAAGAGATTAAATAATAAATATTTATATAAAAAATCTAATTTTTATTTTCATAGTAATCAGTTATCTTTTTACATTCTTCAAATGAAAGCATGCTTAATCTAGATGTGGCTTTTACGTTTAGAATTGCACAAACAGCTAACAAGTCCGAGCTATCAACATTAAGTGCTTCAGAAAGCTCTAGTACCCTAAGACCTTTCATTAGTATTAAAAAAAATCTTTTTCTAAATTATCAATAACATTGATATCAATGGGCTGCATTTTTCCCTAAACCTGCAACGAATGGAAAAGTTTGTTCATCACCAAAAATATCTTCTGCAGAAGAACTAGAAATATTAATTTTTTTATTA
>QCCU01000040.1 GCA_003278855.1 Prochlorococcus sp. AG-347-M23
TTGCAATTTAGAGATAATTAGCTAGAGTACAGATGTACTATAATTTGTATTTATGAAGTTTGGTTTAAATAAAAATTTCCAAATTTAGAATAATTACAAGAACTCTAACCGATAAATCAAACAATGAGCCTTGAAGAAAAGAAAAAAACTGAATCAAAAGAAAAAGACAAGGCATTAAGTCTTGTCTTAGGTCAAATAGAAAGAAATTTTGGACGAGGATCAATAATGAGACTTGGTGACGCCTCAAGAATGAAAGTAGAAACAATATCTACTGGAGCGCTCACCTTAGATTTAGCGTTAGGAGGAGGGTATCCAAAAGGAAGAGTGGTAGAAGTTTACGGACCAGAAAGTTCAGGAAAAACTACATTAACGCTTCACGCGATTGCAGAAGTCCAGAAGAATGGAGGAGTAGCTGCATTTGTAGATGCCGAGCATGCACTCGATCCAGTTTATGCAGCCTCTCTAGGAGTTGATGTTGAAAATTTATTAGTTTCACAACCAGATACTGGAGAAATGGCTCTGGAAATAGTTGACCAACTTATAAGATCAAGTGCAGTAGATCTTGTTGTTGTTGACTCGGTCGCAGCACTAACCCCAAGAGCCGAAATAGAAGGAGAGATGGGAGATCATGTAATTGGAAGCCAAGCAAGGCTAATGAGCCAAGCAATGAGGAAAATAACAGGCAATATTGGCAAATCTGGATGTACGGTAATATTCCTGAATCAATTACGCCTAAAAATTGGCGTTACATACGGCAATCCAGAAACAACCACAGGAGGTAATGCATTAAAATTTTACGCCTCAGTGAGACTTGATATCAGAAGAATTCAAACTCTTAAAAGAGGCACTGAAGAATATGGCATAAGAGCAAAAGTGAAAGTAGCAAAAAACAAAGTTGCGCCACCATTTAGAATTGCAGAGTTTGATATTCTCTTCGGAAAAGGTATTAGTACAACAGGATGTTTATTGGATTTAGCAGAAGAGACTAATATCATAATAAGGAGAGGTGCTTGGTATAGTTATGAAGGAGAAAATATTGGACAAGGGAGAGATAATACAATTATTTGGCTTGATCAAAACCTAGAAATCAGGAATAAAGTAGAATCTATGGTTAAAGATAAATTAACAGAAGGGACTGAAGTCAGTTCTAATTCAATGAAAGCACTAAATAGCAATCCTGCTAATACAATCGCTGTGAATGATATAAAAACAGTAGCTTAGATTTATAAAGAATCAGCTAAAGTCCACCAGCCAGCAGCAGGGCCTATAAATCTCACTACAACCCATAAGATTACTAACCCTCCGATTCCAAACCAACTGGCTTTAATACTTAATTTAATTAGGTTATCTCTCTGATCGATTGTAAAGGGTAGCCATTCAAATAGTCTTGGAGAATCATCAAATTTAGTTTTCGTATTATTTTTTTTTGGAAGTAAACCAAGTGATTTACGTCTTTTTGCTTCACCCATATTTCTTTAGCTACTTACAAAATCATAACCTAATCAAAAGGTAACATGTAGTTAATTTGTTTTGAGGGTTGAATGTTTTGCAAAAGTAATCTTCCCCAGTTTCTTTTATTTGCTCTTCCATCTAAAATTATTAACTTACCTGAATTTCTTCTTAAAGGAGAAATAGATCTTTCAAGTTTTATCCTAGCTTGAGGAAGAAAGAAGTCTCTAAACCAATCTTGAGAAAGCTTATTTTTATGAGAAACTGTAATTGTATTAATAGGTTCTGACATATTAGGAATCGGAAGTAAAGGAATGATAATTTGTTCTGGAATTTGAATTAAATAAGAATTCATAATCCACCAGTCAAAACTAGAGCAAAGAATTTCATTCTCACTAGAGGGAATTGTCTCTAGCAATACCCTCTTCCCATACTTAGATGCTAATTCTGTAGCAAGGTTAGTTTTTAAATCAATATCATCAGACAAAACTAAAGTTAAACCCTTTCTAAAAAGTATTAACTTTTTGCATTTATCCAAGATTGAATTGGTAAAAAGAGGATTATTAGGAAGCAACTGTTTAGAGGGTAAATATAATGTAATCTTTTTCTCTTCAAAATTACTTTTAAAATTAATTACTAAGTCAATTTCTAAACTGTGCTTTTTAAAATACATTTGGAAAAAATTATCTTTTCTCAATGCTGATAAAAAAACAAATTTATTATTTGAAAAAAAATCCTTAATTTGAGAAAGTTCATCTATTGGCTGCAAATACAAATTCCAATCTAAATTTGTATCGTTTAATTTCACCCAGCATGCCCAACCTTG
>QCCU01000041.1 GCA_003278855.1 Prochlorococcus sp. AG-347-M23
TTAAATACAACTTAATTGACTTGCAATAATTTTGACTTCATTTAGCGAATTTATTTCATCTTTCGATCTCTCAAAATCTCCATTATTCACCTCATGAGTAATAACGACAATTTCAGCTTTGTCCTCACTAGCATCAAGTTGAACAATTGATTCGATTGATACATTATTCTTTCCAAAAATATCTCCAATCTTTCCTATAACACCTGGACTATCAAGACAAATAATTCTAAGGTAATTTTTTTTATTTATTTGCGAAGAACTTATTATATGGCAGTTTCTCCAGAAATCAAAAGATAATAATGGATCGATTAAATTATTATTTTTTACTGAGGCGGCATGCAGATTTAATATATCTGATACTACTGATGCAGCAGTTGGGCCACTCCCTGCACCTGGACCATATAACATTATTTCTCCAAGAGGATCAGCCTCAATCAATAAGGCATTATTAACTCCCTTAACTGTTGACAATGGATGAGATTTTGGAATCAAAGAAGGTCCTACCCAAATATTTAAAGCGAGTGAATCATCACTATTAATTTGTCCCCTTTCGGAGAGAGCTAAAAGTTTTATTTCAAAACCTAATTTATTGGCATATTCGATATCTTTTAGATTAATTTTACTAATTCCCTCGGAATGAATCTCCTCTCTTTTAATTTTCCCTCCAAATGCAAGTTCACTAAGAATTGAAATCTTATCAGCAGCATCATGGCCCTCAACATCTGCAGTTGGATCAAATTCTGCATACCCAAGGCGTTGGGCCAATTTCAAGGTCTCCTTGAAATCAGCTTTTTCATTTGTCATCTTTGAAAGAATAAAATTTGTTGTTCCATTTATTATCCCAACCATTTTTTTTATGCTGTTACTTTTTAATGATCTTTTTAAGGGTTCAATTATAGGAATCCCCCCGCAAACTGACGCCTCTGACAATATATAAACTCCTTCTTTAGATGCTGTTTTATATAATTCTTCTCCATATCTAGCAATAACTGCTTTATTTGCTGTAACAACAGATTTACCTAATTTCAATGATTGCAGAATAATATCTTTCGCTAAATCAACCCCACCCATAACTTCAACAATTATATCTATGGAGGGGTCATTAATTAATTTAAATGGATCATCAGTTAATAAAGTATTATCTAGCTCAATATCCCTTTTTT
The DNA here is from genome assembly GCA_003278855.1 of Prochlorococcus sp. AG-347-M23. Lineage (GTDB taxonomy): Bacteria > Cyanobacteriota > Cyanobacteriia > PCC-6307 > Cyanobiaceae > Prochlorococcus_A. The sequence goes on from QCCU01000041.1 coordinate 1,164, forward strand.
TATTAATATCTTTAACTGCTATTTTTGCAATTTCTATTTCTTTTAGAATTGGATGTGAATCAACTTCTGAACTTAATATTTTATAAATCCCTGAACCTACAGTTCCAAAACCTACAATCCCAATTTTGCATTTTCTCATTTTTTATTTCTTTTGACTTTGAATTTAATTTTATATTATTAGGCCTACAAAAATTCAGTTGCTTGAGACTGCATTTTCAATAAAATGTTTAAAAAACCATTTGACCGAGAAGGAGTTAAGCTTGATTTCAAACCAGTATCTTCTATAAATTTCTTATCTATTTCAACAACTTCATTTGGTGTTAACTCATTTAATCCACTTATTAGAAAGGCCAATAAACCCTTTGTTATGAGAGCATCAGAATATCCTTCCCAAAATAATTTACCGGCTTTAATAGTTGCCTTAACAAAAACTTCTGAAACGCATCCCTTAACTTTATTTTCTTCAACAAGGATTTCACAATCTGGTTCTTTTAATTTTTTGCCTAACCACAAAATATATTCATATTTTCTTTTTGGATCTTCTGATTTCTTCAACTTTTCTACTAATTTTGATAAATTATTGTATTTTTCCTGATTTTCCATTTTTAAAACTATAAATTAATCACTTTATGAATCTTCTATTATACAAATATTTCTTTTTCTGTGATAAAGCCCGATAAAGGAATATCCCACTCAGCCCTGGTTAATGGAACCGTACTTACACAATTAGAAGTTAATACTCCAATGCATGGAACATTTCTCCAAGCATTATCATTCCTTAATTTATCAAAATAACCTCCTCCATAACCTAATCTTGTTAAATTTTTATCAACGGAAAGACATGGTACAAATATCATGCTTATCTGCAAATGACTTAATGGGGAAGTGTTATTTGGACTTAGTATCCCCTCAAAGTCTTTGGTAAGAGGTTTTTCGTCCCATGGATAAAATAACAACTCTTTTTTACATTCACATCTAGGCAA
>QCCU01000042.1 GCA_003278855.1 Prochlorococcus sp. AG-347-M23
GCAAGTCATTAGTCACATTCGCTATTTAAGGCAAGAGCTCAGAGAAATGCATTTAGGAATAAAAGAAGATGACCTTTTCCCTGAACCAAGCGAATTAAGAGGATTAATGGCTCAGTTGGAAGCATTACTTGAATTAATAGAAGGAAATACTAAAATTCAATCAAACTCTGAAGCTGCTTAGTTTAATGCAAAATGGTTGTTAAACCTCAAAAGACAAAATTTCAGCTAAAAATTGTGGAAAATATTCAAACATTAAGTATTTGGGCTAATAATCCATGGCGAAGATATTCAATATCATTGATTACAATTTTAATCGGTTACTTTTTTGGAAGTTCTCTTGGTATGGTAAGTGCCGTTGTGGAACTCATGGATCCAGTAGCTGCTTTCTTATCAGTAGTTTTTATTGAGTTTTTAATAGTTCTAAGAAGAAATTTTAGATTCGAAAGGAAAAAGAAATTTTTAGTACTTTTATTAGATTCTTTAAGATTGGGATTATTTTATGGTTTCTTTACTGAAAGTCTGAAGTTGCTGTAAATTTACCTGTTGTGTTTTTGTAATAGATAAAGCAAAGCCATTCTTATAGGGATACCATTTGCAACTTGATTATTAATTAAGCAATTAGGATATCGATCTACTATTTTGCTACTTATTTCAATATCTCTATTAATGGGACCAGGATGTAGGATTGGAATCTCTTTATTATTTAAAGATAATTTCTCTGGGGTTAAGCCATAATCTGAACTATATGAATCAATGCTACTTAGTAAATTTTCCATCATTCTTTCTTTCTGGAGTCTTAGAACAATAATTGCATCTGCAATTTTTATTGATTCTTCCAATGATCTAGAAATTGCTATGGAACCTCTTGATTTAACAGGATCTTCTTTTTGATTTGGCGCGGGGGTTTTTAAAAAATTGATAAATTCATCAGGTATTAATGTCTTAGGGCCACATAAGATTATATCGGCGCCGAATGCACTTAAAGCCCAAAGATTTGACCTGGCAACCCTTGAATGATTAACGTCACCAATTATTAAAATTTTTTTGGAATTTAAAACCTCTGGATTCAGTGTTTTTTGGGAAAAGAATTTTATCAATGTATAGATGTCAAGCAATCCTTGGCTGGGGTGACTATGTAATCCATCGCCTGCATTAAGAACCGAAGTCTTGGAATTTATTGCATCAAGTTTTTTTGCGATTTCAAAGGTTATGTAACTTGATGAATGTCTGATAACTAATGTATCCGCACCCATAGCAGAATAAGTTATGGCTGTATCAATTATTGTTTCGCCTTTTGTTAAAGAGCTGGAGGATGGCGCAAAGGTTTGGACATCAGCAGAAAGTCTTTTTGCTGCAAGCTCAAAACTGTTTTTTGTTCTTGTACTAGCTTCAAAAAATAAAGACGTTACCAAAGTCCCTTGTAAGGCCGGTATCTTTTTTGTGCCTGCATTCTTTAGTGCATCAAATCTATTAGCTAATTCAAATACTGACTCATAATCTTTAATTGAAAAATTAGCTAGTGTGTGGATATGTTTATGAGGCCAAATTTGCATTACGCTTAAAAAGATAAATGATTATTGAAATTTAGGTGTTCTTTCACCTTTTAATCTTTTACTTACACTCATACTATTTTTGAGATACCAACGCCATTTTATATTTTTTGCCTTTGATATGCCAATTCTCGTAGTTTGAATAAGATCTTTTTCTTCTAGAGTGGAGTCTCGTGGAGAAATCCATAAAGATTTGTTATTAAGAACTTCAATTGAGTTAAATGAAATGTCTACACTGAATGTTTTAGTTACCAGGCCAGGTCCAGAAGCTAATCTTTCATTCTTATTAGGTATATATACTGATCTTATCAAGACACCACTTGCAAAATTTTCTTTATCAGTAACTATATTTAAACAATGATGAATGCCATAAGATTTGTAAATGTAAAATGTGCCAGGTTTGCCAAATAATGATTTGTTTGATTCAGTCATTTTGCGGTATCCATGACAGGCCTCTTCTTCCTGTGAATAAGCTTCAGTTTCAACAATTACCCCTTTAATTTGATCTATATCATTGTTTTTTTTTATGAGGTGGCAGCCTATTAAATCAGGAGCAACAAGTTTAGAGTGCC